>NZ_JAKQYH010000089.1:0-127820 GCF_022343545.1 Streptomyces arenae | reverse complement strand
GGACGGGGGCGGAAGCGGGTGCGGGGGTGGGAGGCGGAGTGGGGGCGGGAGGCGGAGTGGGGGTGGTGGCCGGCTTCGAGGTGTCGGAGCCGGACATGGCGGGCGCGGGCGGGGCATCGAGGGCCTGCCCGGGCGTGTGCCCGTGCTCGCCCTGGCCCTCGCTTCCGCCCGCGCCCGCGCCCTCGCCTTCACCTTCGCCCTCAGTGATCGCCTCCGGCTCGGTGCTCGGCATCCGGAACGCCGTTGCCAGGAACTGCTTCAGGTCGCGGGCGGTGCGCGTGCGCGCGGTGGCCGTCGCCGGGGGCGGTGCCGACTGCCGGCGGGTCACGCGGGCGGGAGTTCCCTCAGCTGCCTCCGCCGCGGCCTCTTCGGCCCGCCTGGCCTCCGCACGCGCCGCCCGCAACGCCTCGCGCGCGATGTCCCCAGGCCGCCCGGCCGGCCGGGCAGCGGCGGAGTCCCCCGGCTGGGCGGCGGCGTCGGCCCCCAGCCGGGCAGCGGTGGAAGTCCCCGGGCGAGCATCGGCATCTGCCCCCAGCGGGCCAGCGGCGGAGTTCCCCCGGCGGGCAGCGCCATCGGCCCCCAGCCGGGCAGCGGCGTCGGTCTCGGCGTCCGGTCCGGATTCCCGTCGCTCCGCCTCCTTCGCCGCGGCAGCCGCCGTCCGCAGCGCACGGCGCACGGCATCCCCCGGCCTGGGCTCCCGCGTCTCCGGCACGCCCAGGTCCGGCACGGCCGGCTCACGCAGGGCCGGGCCACGCACGCCGGAATCACGCACGCCGCGGTCACGCACATCGGGGTCACTCACGCCGGGATCAGGCACCCCGCGACCACGCACGCCGGAATCACGCACCCCGCCGTCACCCACGCCGGAATGACGCACCCCGCCGTCACCCACGCCGGAATCACGCACCCCGCGACCACCCACACCGGAATCACGCACCCCGCGACCACCCACACCGGAATCACGCACCCCACCGTCACCCACACCGGAATCACGCACCCCGCCGTCACCCACGCCGGGATCCGGCACCACGCCGTCACGCAACCCCCCGTCACGCACGTCGGGGTCACTCACGTCGCGGTCGCGTGCGGTCGGTCCGGGGGCAGGGGTGGTCTCCGGCTCGCCCGGGGTCGTTTCCTCGGTGCCGGTCTCCGCGGCGCGGCCCCGTGCCGCCCGAAGGGCTCGCCGGGCCGCGTCACCCGGTCGCTGTCCGTCCTCGGTCATGAGGTCCTCCGCAACGACACCAGGTCGGACAGCTCGCGGTCCGTCAGCTCGGTCAGGGCCGCCTCGCCGGTGCCCAGGATCGCGTCGGCGAGGGCCCGCTTGGACTCCAGCATCTCGGCGATGCGGTCCTCCACGGTGCCCTCGGTGACCAGGCGGTGGACCTGGACGGGCTGGGTCTGGCCGATGCGGTACGCGCGGTCCGTGGCCTGTTCCTCCACCGCCGGGTTCCACCAGCGGTCGAAGTGGACGACGTGGCCGGCGCGGGTGAGGTTGAGGCCGGTGCCGGCGGCCTTGAGGGACAGGACGAGCACCGGGGTCGCGCCGTCCTGGAAGCGGTCCACCATGCGCTCCCGCTCCGGTACCGGCGTGCCCCCGTGCAGCAGGTCGACCGGGACCGCGCGGGCCCGGAGGTGCGCGGTGATCAGGCGGGCCATGCCGACGTACTGGGTGAAGACCAGCGCCGAGCCGTCCTCGGCGAGCACGGTGTCCAGCAGTTCGTCGAGCAGGGCGAGCTTGCCGGAGCGGGCGGCGAGACCGTCGACGCGGACCTCCTCCTTCAGGTACAGCGCGGGATGGTCGCAGATCTGCTTCAGGGCGCCGAGGAGCTTGAGGACCAGGCCTCGGCGCGCGATCCCGTCGGCCGTCTCGATGGCGAGCAGCGACTCGCGGACCACCGCCTCGTAGAGCGCGGCCTGTTCGCGGGTGAGCGGCACCGGATGATCGGTCTCGGTCTTGGGCGGGAGTTCGGGGACGATCCCGGGGTCGGACTTCTTGCGGCGCAGCAGGAAGGGGCGGACGAGCCGGGCCAGGCGGGCCACGGCCTCGTCGTCCTCGCCGTTCTCCACGGCCCGCGCGTGCCGGGCGCGGAAGGACTTCAGCGGGCCCAGGAGTCCGGGCGTGGTCCAGTCGAGCAGGGCCCAGAGTTCGGAGAGGTTGTTCTCCACGGGGGTGCCGGTGAGGGCCACCCGCGCGGGGGACGGGATGGTGCGCAGCGCCTTGGCGGTGGCCGAGTAGGGGTTCTTGACGTGCTGGGCCTCGTCGGCGACGACCATGCCCCAGGCCTGTTCGGCGAGGCGGTTCGCGGTGGCCCGCATGGTGCCGTAGGTGGTGAGGACGAAGCCGCCGTCGAGGCCGTCCAGGCTGCGGTCGGGGCCGTGGAAGCGGCGGACCGGGACACCGGGGGCGAACCGGGCGATCTCCCGCTGCCAGTTGCCGAGCAGCGAGGCCGGGCAGACCACCAGCGTCGGTTCGGTGCGGGCCCGCTTCAGGTGCAGGGCGATGACGGTGATCGTCTTGCCGAGGCCCATGTCGTCGGCGAGGCAGCCGCCGAGACCGAGGGAGGTCATCAGGTCGAGCCAGGCCAGGCCGCGGAGCTGGTAGTCGCGCAGGGTGGCGTGCAGGCCGGCGGGCGGTTCGGCGGGCCGGAGACCTGCCGTGAGGCGGTCGCGCAGGGCCGCGAGGACGCCGACGGGGACCGCCTCGACGATCTCGCCGTCCACCTCGGCCTCGCCGGTGAGCGCCACGGACAGCGCGTCGACCGGGTCGAGCAGGCCCAGTTCGCGTTTGCGGGCCTTGCGGACGAGCGCCGGGTCGACGAGCACCCAGCGGTCCCGCAGGCGCACGACGGGACGGTGGGCCTCCGCGAGGGCGTCCATCTCCGCCTCGCTGAGCGGGTCTCCACCGAGCGCCAGCTGCCAGCGGAACTGGAGGAGTTCCTCACCCTCGAAGAAGCCGGTGCCGTCGGTCGCGGAGCCGGGGGCCGCCCGGACCACGGCGGCGGCGGTCAGGTCCTGGGCCAGGTCCCGGGGCCAGTGCACGGCGACCCCGGCCGCCGCGAGCCGGGTCGCCGCCACGCCCAGGAGCTCGCCCAGTTCGTCCTCGGAGACCGCGAGCACGTCGGGCACGTCCTGCTCCGCCAGCCGGTCCAGCGGCGGCCACACCCGCGCGGCCCGGCGCACCGCCAGCGCCGCGTCCACGCGGGCGCGGGGGCCGAAGGCCGCGTCGGAGCGGCCGGCCCACAGCGCGGCCGCGTCGGTCACCAGGGTCGGATCGGCCAGGCTGTGCACCTGGACGATCGCCGCGCCCGCGCGGTGGGCTCCCTCGCCGTCGTCGAACAGGTCGGAGGCCGACAGGTCCAGGCGCAGTGAGATCCGCACTCCGGCGTCCATGCCGGCGGCGACCTCCGCGGCCCATTCGTGGGCGTCGGGCAGCCGCTGGGGCTCGCGCGCGGCGAACGGGCGGCCCGAGGTGTGGGGTGCGGCCGGGGTGCGGGGCAGGGTGTCGGCGACCGCGTCCAGGAAGGAGCGGATCAGCGCCTCCGGCTGGGGCAGCGTGAGCGGGCCGGGGCCGGGCAGCGGGACGGCGTGGCCGTCGGCGGGCATTGCGGCGGCCACCGCCCGCAGGTGGGCGATGTCGGCGGGCTCCAGGGGGCCGGCCCGCCAGGCGTCATGGCCGGCCGGGGTGAGTCCGGGCAGCAGGCGGCCTCGGGCGGCGAGCCGCAGCGCGTGCTGGGCGGCGGCGCCCCAGCAGGCGGTGGCGGGGTGGGCGGCCGGGTCGCGGCGGGCCCGGACGAGCAGCGGCAGTGCCTCGCCGACGGGCAGGGTGAGCGCGGGCACCTGCCTGCGGCGGACGCCGGCGCCGTGCCGTCGTACGACGGTCAGTTCCTCGCTCTGCCGGGGCAGCGGGCCGCCCTCGGGGTCCCAGAAGGCGATGCGGCCGTGGCGGGGGAGGTCGGCGGGCAGGTAGACCGCCGCCAGGCGCGCGGGCACGTCCTCGTGCGTCGCGGAAACCGTGCCGTTCATACGTTCTGCCACCTCCCGCCCGTGTGCCCGATCAGATGTCTTCGACTGTACGGGCGGGGTCTGACAATCGGCTCCGGCGACCGGGCGGCCCCGCCGTCACGGCACGGTGCGCGAGACGACGTAGATCATCGGGAACTCGGGGTCGGCCGTGTTCACCACCACGTCCTGGGTGGGCGCCGGGTTCTTCTGGGCGTGGGTGAGGCCCGACCAGGTGCCGGTGGCGGTGAACCGCCAGCCGGTGATCTTCTGGTCCCGGGTGCTGATGCTGATGTCGTTCTTCTTCAGCGCGTCCCGGTTGACGCCCATGCCCTCCAGGAAGCTGTCCAGCCCGGCGCTGTTGGTGCGGAACTGGACGTAGAGCCGGCTGGTCTTCCAGTTGTTCGTCTCGTAGTACGCGATGCTGTCGGCGGGGTGCGGGACCGGTACCTGGTAGAGGCGGCGCTGCACCTTCGAGGGCCAGCCCGCGGTGAGGCCGGTCGCCGAGTACTTGGACTCCTTGTCCTTGCCGCTGTTGCGGCTCTGGTTGGCGGAGATCATCAGATAGCCCGCCGGTACGCCGATGAGCAGCACGATGATGAGCAGGGTGAGTGCCCGGCGCCGGGCCTTGTGGCCCGGGGTCTCCGGCGGGCGGTCCGGTTCGTCCGGGGGCGCGGCCTGGCGGGGCAGCGAAGCGGTCATGCGGTGTCCCGGGTACGGCGGGCCTCCGCGTACCGCTCGTAGCGTTCGTAGCGCTCCACCCGGCGCCGGTTGGCGCGCCGGAACCGGCGGGCGACCAGGCGGGCCAGGTCGGCGGCGCCGACCATGCCGGCCTCGGGGCCCAGCTGGGCACGGGCGATGCGGGCCTCGGGGCGGTAGCCGCGGCCGGTCAGCTGGCGCTTGAACGCGTCCCGCGCGGGGCCGATCAGCAGGTCGTCGGCGGCGCTGACGCCGCCGCCGATCACGAAGCAGGACGGGTCGAGGGCGGCGGCGAGGTTGGCGATGCCGACGCCGAGCCACTGGCCGATGTCCTGGAGCAGCTCGATGCACATGGCGTCGCCCTCGCGGGCCAGCTCGGTGATCATCGGGCCGGTGATGTCGTCGACGTTGCCCTTGACGTGCTCGATGATCCCGTAGGCCACCGGGGAGTCGGCCACCGCCAGTTCCTTGGCCTCGCGGACCAGCGCGTTGCCCGAGCTGTACTGCTCCCAGCAGCCGCGGTTGCCGCACGGGCAGCGGTGGCCGCCGGGCACGACCTGCATATGGCCGAACTCGCCGGCCACGCCGTACTTGCCGCGCTTGACCTGGCCGTCCTCCAGGATCGCGCCGCCGATGCCGGTGCCGAGCGTGATCATGACGAGGTGGTCCTCGCCGCGGCCCGCCCCGAAGCGCCACTCGGCCCAGGCGGCGGTGTTGGCGTCGTTGTCCACGAGGACGGGGACCGCGAGGCGGCCGGCGATACGGTCGCGCAGCGGTTCGTTGCGCCAGGACAGGTGGGGGGCGAACAGCACGCGGTTGCGGTCGGCGTCGACCCAGCCGGCCGCGCCGATGCCCACCGCGTGCACGTCGTGCCGGTCGGAGAGGTCCAGGACCAGCTCGACGATGGTGTCCTCGACGACCTTCGGGCTCTTGGACTTGTCCGGGGTCTCCGTGCGGAGCTTCTCCAGGATGTTGCCGTCGGCGTCCACGACGCCCGCCATGACCTTGGTGCCGCCGATGTCGATGCCGACGGTGGGGACCCTGGGGGCCGTCAGGTGTGACCGGCGTTCCCTGGTGCCGACGGTCCGCAGGACCGGGGCTCGGCGGGAGCCGATGGGGGCGGTGAGGTCGCGGTAGGTGCTCATCGGGCTCGATTGTGCCTCACTGACAGGGACAGTGCCGTTCGGGGGAGATAAGGAAGAGGTGCGTCGCCGGGTGCGGGCCCGTGGCGGCTAGTCGCGCTCTTCCCCGCGCCAGTCGCGCTCTTCCCCGCGCCCCTGGCCGCGTTGCAGTTCGTGGCGCAGCGAGTCCAGGTCGCTGCCGCCTGCCATCTGCTGGGTCAGTTCGTCCAGCGTCACCGAGTCACGGTCGTAGCTGCCCGCCATCGTGCCCCGTCTCAGCAGCACGAACCTGTCCCCCACCAGGTGCGCGTGGTGCGGGTTGTGGGTGATCAACACAACACCCAGGCCCCGGTCCCGTGCCGCCGCCACGTATTTCAGGACCACACCCGACTGCTTCACGCCCAGTGCCGCCGTCGGCTCGTCCAGGATCAGGACCTTCGCGCCGAAGTACACGGCTCTCGCGATGGCCACGCACTGGCGTTCGCCGCCCGACAGGGTGCCGATCGGCTGGTCGACGTCGCGGAGGTCGATGCCCATGCGGAGGAGTTCCGCGTGGGTGGTGCGGCGCATGAAGTCGACGTCCAGGCGTTTGAGCAGGCCCGTGCGGGGCTCCGAGCCGAGGAAGAAGTTGCGCCACACCGGCATCAGCGGGACCACCGCCAGGTCCTGGTGGACGGTGGCGATCCCGCGGTCCAGGGCCTCGCGCGGGGAGGTCAGGACGGTCTCCTCCCCCTCGATGTCCAGGGTGCCGCCGTCATGCCGGTGCAGGCCCGCGATGATCTTGATGAGGGTGGACTTGCCGGCCCCGTTGTCGCCCAGGACGCAGGTGATCTGGCCCGCGTGGACCTCCAGGGAGACCCCTTCCAGGGCGCGGACGGTGCCGTAGTGCTTGCTGACGTCGGTCAGCCGGACGAGGGTCATGCGGCGGCCTCCGCGCGCTTGCGGACCCAGGTGTTGAGCAGGGTCGCGAGGAGCAGCATCGCTCCGAGGAAGAACTTGAACCAGTCGGGGTTCCATTCGGCGAAGACGATGCCCTTGCTGGTCATGCCGAACAGGAGCGCGCCGACCGCCGATCCGACCGCGCTGCCGTGGCCGCCGGTGATCAGGCAGCCGCCGATGACGGCCGCGATGATGTAGATCAGCTCGTTGCCGACGCCCTCGCCGGACTGGACGGCGTCGTACGAGAAGAGCAGGTGCTGGCCGGAGATCCAGGCGCCGAACGCCACGCCCATGTAGAGGCCGATCTTGGTTCCGGTGACGGGGACGCCGACCGCGCGGGCCGCGTCCTCGTTGCCGCCGACGGCGAAGATCCAGTTGCCCGCACGGGTGCGCAGCAGGATCCAGGAGGCGATCGCGACCAGGGCGAGCCACCAGATGATCGTGATCTTGAAGTCGACGCCCCCGACGGTCAGGGTCGAGGCGAAGACCGCGTGGGCGGACGGGAAGCCCTCCATGTCGGCGATCGTCTTGGTGGAGACCGTGCCGTCGATCAGTTTGGTGAGGCCCAGGTTCATGCCGGTGAGCATCAGGAAGGTGCCGAGGGTGACGATGAAGCTGGGCAGCCTGGTGCGGGTCAGCACGAAGCCGTTGGCGGCGCCGACGGCGAGGGTCACCAGGAGCGAGACGCCCACACCGACCCAGGTGTCGGCGGTCATCTGGTAGCTGAACATGGAGGAGACCAGCGCGGACGACGTCACCAGGACGCCCGCCGAGAGGTCGAACTCGCCGCCGATCATCAGCAGCGCCACCGGGACGGCCATGATGCCGATCGTCGAGGAGGCGTAGAGGACCGTGCCGAGGCTGCTCGCGCGGAGGAAACCGTCGGCGGCGACGGCGAAGAAGAGGAAGACGGCGAGGGCGCCGACGACCGAGCCGAACTCGGGACGGGTGAGGAGTCTCCGCAGCGGAGACGTCCGCAGAATCCTTTCATCAAACGTTTTGTCCAGCGTGGCGCTCATCGGGTGCCTCGCTCGGTGTACTCGGCCAGCGTGGCCGCCTGGCTCTTGGTGACGATCTGCGGGCCGGTCAGCACCGGCCGGCCGCCGCCGAGCACGTCGCCGTTGTACTTGTAGAGCCACAGCAGGTCGACCGCCTGGTAGCCCTGGAGGTACGGCTGCTGGTCCACGGCGAAGCCGAGGGTGCCGTCGGCCAGTTCGGCGGCGACCTTCGCGTTGAGGTCGAAGGTGTCGACCTCGGCCCTGCTGCCCGCGTCCGTCCTCGCCTGCACGGCGGTGTCGGCGTATGGCGCGCCCAGGGTGACGACCGCGTCGATCGACTTGTCGGCCTGGAGCTTCGCCTCGATCGAGGACTGCACGTCGGGCATGCTCGTGCCGTTGACGTACAGGTTCTCGACCGTGCCGGCGAAGTTCTCCGCCACGCCCGCGCAGCGCTGCTCATGACCGACGTTGCCCTGCTCGTGCAGCACGCACAGGACCTTCCTCCTGCCCCGGTCGGTCAGCTCGTCGCCGACCGCCTGACCCGCGACCGTCTCGTCCTGGCCGATGTGCGCGAGCGCGCCGAACGCCTTGGACTCCCCGGAGCCGGAGTTCACGGTGATCACCGGGATGCCGGCCTTCTCGGCACGGGCCACGGCCGCCTTGAGGGCGTCCGGCTTGGCGAGGGTGACGATGATCCCGTCGACCTTCTTGTCGACCGCCGCGTCCACGAGCTGCGCCTGCTGCTGGGCCTCGTCGTCGTGCGAGTAGAGAAAGTTGATGTTGTCCTTGCGGGCGGCCTGCTTCGCACCGCTCTGCACGATGTCCCAGAAGGTGTCGCCGTCCCCCGAGTGAGTGATCATCGCGAAGGTCCAGCGGGGCGTGTCCACCGCCGCCCTCCCCTGGGCCGCCGCCGCGTTCCGGGCGTCCTCCGCCCGCTTGCCGCCGGTACTGCTGCACCCCGCGAGGGAGACGCCCAGCGCCCCCGCCACCGCGATGCCCACCCAGATCCGAAACCGTGCCACGAGGCCGTGCCCTTCTTGCTGTGCTCATACGTGCGAGAGGGGCGGACGAACTCACCGTGGGTGACCACCGACGGCGACCTCGCCTGCCCCAAAAGCCTCAGTATCGAACATGGGGTACACACCTGACAGCGGCGGGGGCACTCCACCGTCTCATTGTCCGGACATTACGACCAACTGCGGTCGGCGATCGGGGACCGCTCAGGACCGTACGAGCAGCTGGAACTCGAAGGAGTAGCGGGACGGGCGGTAGATGTGGTCACCGAACTCGACGGCGCGGCCGGTGTCGTCGTAGGTGGTGCGCTGCATGGTGAGCAGCGGGGCACCCTCCGGCTCGGCGAGCCGCTCGCCCTCCAGGGCGGTGGCGCCACGCGCCCCGATGGACTGGCGGGCGCTGTGCAGGGTGATCCCGGCGGTCCGCATGAGCCGGTACAGGCCGGTCGCCTCCAGCTGCCCGGTGTCCAGGTCGAGCAGGCCGGGCGGCAGGTAGTTGGTGAGGTACGCCATCGGCTCGCCGTGCGCCAGCCGCAGCCGTTCGATCCGGTGCACCTCGGTGCCCTCGGCGACCCCGAGCGCCGCCGCGACCTCGGCGGACGCCGACATGACGGTGTTGACCAGCACCTGCGTGGCGGGGCGCTGACCGGCCGACTCCAGGTCGTCGTAGAGGCTGCTGAGCTCCAGGGGGCGTTTGACCTGGCTGTGCACGACCTGGGTGCCGACGCCCCGGCGCCGGACCAGGAGGCCCTTGTCGACGAGGGACTGGATGGCCTGACGGACGGTCGGGCGGGACAGGCCGAGCCGTGCGGCCAGCTCGATCTCGTTGCCCAGCAGGCTGCCGGGGGTGAGTGAGCCGTGCTCGATGGCCGCCTCCAGCTGCTGGGCCAGCTGGAAGTACAACGGCACCGGGGAGCTACGGTCCACACTGAGGTCGAGCGGCACGGTCGGGTCCACATCTGGTTTCGGCACGGGCCCGAGCGTATCCCCGTGACGGGTTGACGGGAAGTTGTGTAGTTCGATTGTCCGGACATACGGATTGACAGCGCCCGGGGTGCACCAGCACCTTGTTCCCATGCGCATCGGGATCATCGGTACGGGTCGCATCGGCGCGATCCACGCGAACACGCTCAGCCGCAATCGCGAGGTCGGATCGCTGATCCTCACGGACGTGGATCCGGCACGGGCACAGGATCTGGCGCACCGCCTCGGGGAGACGGCGGCTCCCGGGACCGACGAGATCTTCACGTGGGGTGTGGACGCCGTCGTGATCACCACGGCGACGTCGGCCCACGCCGAACTGATCGGCCGGGCCGCACGCTCCGGGCTCCCGGTCTTCTGCGAGAAGCCGATCGCCCTCGACCTGCCGGGCACCCTGCACGCCCTCGCCGAGGTCGAGCGGGCCGGGACGGTCCTGCAGATGGGCTTCCAGCGGCGCTTCGACGCCGGGTACGCGGGCGCCCGGGACGCGGTGCGCTCGGGCCGGCTGGGACGCCTGCACACCGTACGGGCGCTGACCTCCGACCAGTCGCCGCCCCCGCCGGAGTGGCTGCCGCTGTCGGGCGGGCTGTTCCGGGACACCCTGATCCACGACTTCGACGTGCTGCGCTGGGTGACAGGACGTGAGGTCGTCGACGTGTACGCGACCGGTTCGGACCGGGGGCCCGCGATGTTCCGCGAGGCCGGGGACGTGGACACCGGCGCGGCACTGCTCACCCTGGACGACGGCACGCTCGCCACGGCCACCGCGGCCCGGCTGAACGGCGCCGGGTACGACGTGCGGATGGAGCTGGCCGGGGAGCGGGACACCGTCGTGGTCGGGCTGGACGACCGTACGCCGGTGGCCTCCACCGAGCCGACCGGGCCGCCGCCCGCGGACAAGCCGTGGCCGGGCTTCCTGGAGCGGTTCGGGCCCGCCTACGAGGCCGAACTGTCCGCCTTCGTCGAGGTGGTGCGCGGCACGCTGGCCAACCCCTGCGACGGGCGCGAGGCGTTGCACGCGCTGCGGATCGCGGAGGCCTGCGAGGTGTCCCGGCGCGAGCGAAGACCAGTGGCGCTCGCGGAGATCCCGGACCGGCTCGGCTGACCGCCGCCGGCTACCAGCGGACGG
The DNA here is from genome assembly GCF_022343545.1 of Streptomyces arenae. Classification (NCBI taxonomy): domain Bacteria; kingdom Bacillati; phylum Actinomycetota; class Actinomycetes; order Kitasatosporales; family Streptomycetaceae; genus Streptomyces; species Streptomyces arenae. Next base: position 116,941 of record NZ_JAKQYH010000089.1, on the reverse strand, counting down.
GGAGCCGCCGCACCCCCCTCATCAGCGTCCCGGGCAGCCACTCCCCCGGCTGCCCGTCCAGCGCCAGGTCCGGGGCCCGCTCCAGCAGGGAGCGCAGGGCGATCCGGCCCTCCAGACGGGCCAGGGGCGCACCCAGGCAGTAGTGGATGCCGTGGCCGAAGGCGAGGTGGCCGCGGTTGTCACGGCGGATGTCGAAACGGTCGGGCTCGGGGTAGCGGGCGCCGTCCCGGTCGGCGGCGGTCAGACCGATCATCACCGGGTCGCCCTCGGCGATGGCCGCGCCGGCGATCTCCAGGGGCGCGGCGGCGTACCGGTACGTCGCGTTCTCCACCGGGCCCTCCCAGCGCAGGATCTCCTCGACCGCGCCGTCCAGCAGGGCCATGTCGGCGCGCAGGGCGGCGAGCTGGTCCGGGTGGGCGAGCAGGGCGAGGACGCCGTTGCCGATCAGGTTGACGGTGGTCTCGTGGCCCGCGATCAGCAACACGTAGGCCATGCCGCGCAGTTCGCCGACGGAGAGCCGGTCGCCGTCCTCGGCGGTGGTGCGCAGCAGGTCGCTCAGCAGGTCCCCGCTCGGGCCCGCGCACCGCTTGTCCTCGATGAGCTCCGCCAGGTAGTCGGCGAGCGCGACGAACGCGTCGTACTCGCTGCCCGGACGGCTGGAGGTGATCGCCTCGTTGGAGAGCTTGCGGAACCGGGCGCGGTCGAGTTCGGGGACGCCGAGCAGTTCGCTGATCACCGTGATGGGCAGCGGGTAGGCGAGGGCGTCGATGAGGTCGGCACGGCGGCGCGGCAGCATCTCGTCGAGCAGGCGGTCGGTGATCTCCTGGATCCTCGGCTCCAGTCCCGCCACCCGGCGGGCGGTGAACGCGCGGGTGACGAGCCCGCGCAGTCTGGTGTGCTGGGGCGGGTCGGCGGCCAGCAGGTGCTTGCCGATCAGCTCCTCGTCGAGGAAGGTGAACCCGGTTTTCGCGGTGTCCTTGGCGAGCGCCGGGTCGGCCAGCGCCGCGCGCGCCTCCTCGTACCCGACGACCAGCCAGGTCTCGTGGTACTGGCCCTCCGGCAGCGGCCACCGGACCCGGTGCACCGGGCCGCGCTCGCGCAGGTGCGCGTACACCGTGTGCGGATCGGTGCGCAGACTCTCGCCGTACTCGCCGAGATCGGTCACCTGCATGCCGTCACTCCCCCTTCAGGCGGTCCCCGAGGCCGTCCCGTACCAGGAGAACGCACGGGCCTCCCGGTTGGTGCCCCTACTCCTCCAGCAGCCCCGCGTCGTACGCCAGCAGGGCGATCTGCACGCGGTTGTTGAGGCCGAGCTTGGCCAGGATGCGCGAGACGTGGGTCTTGACGGTGGCGACGCTCATGAACAGGCCAGTGGCGATCTCGGCGTTGGCGAGGCCCCGGCCGACCGCGACGGCGACCTCGCGCTCGCGGTCGTTGAGGGCGGCGAGCCGGGTCCGCGCGCGTGTCCGGCGGGTGTCGGCCCCGGTTCCGGCCGCGTGCCGCATCAGCTGCCGGGTGACGGCGGGCGACAGCACGGGGTCACCGGCCGCGACCCGGCGCACCGCGTCGACGATCCGGTCGGGCGGGGTGTCCTTGAGGACGAACCCGGCGGCTCCCGCGCGCAGGGCGTGCAGCACCTGTTCGTCCGCGTGGAAGGTGGTCAGGACGATCACCTGCGGGGCGTCGGCGCGGGCGCGCAGCAGCTCGGTGGCGGTGAGCCCGTCCACGGCCGGCATCCGGATGTCCATCAGGACGACGTCCGGCCGGGTGCGGTCGACCAGCGCCCCGACCTCGCCGCCGTCGGCTGCCTCCCCGACGATCTCGATGCCCTCGGCCCCGCCGATCATGAGGGCCAGCCCCGCCCGCACCAGCGGGTCGTCGTCCACGAGCAGCAGTCTGATGGGCGTCATGACACCTACGTAATCACGCGGGTACGACAGCACGGCGCGCAGGGCGGCACGGGCACACGGCGGCACATGGGCTCGCTCGGCGGCACAGGCCTGGCTCAGCGGCCCCCGGGCTCGCATGCACGGGCCGGCTCCACGGCACCCGGGCTCGCACAGCAGCACACGCCGGCTCCCGGCACACGGGGTCGACACAGCAGCACACGCCGGCTCCACGGCACACGGGGTCGACACAGCGGCACACGCCTGCTCCACGGCACCCGGGCTCGCTCGGCCGGCCCGGTCAGGCTGTGGGCCAGGGCAGCCAGGCCCGGACCTCGAAGCCGCCGGTGCCGGTGACCCGGTGCTCCAGCCGTCCGCCGGCCAGCGTCGCCCGTTCGGTGAGGCCGATCAGGCCCTGGCCGGAGCCGGGGACGGGCGGTGCCTCGGCCTCGGGGGCGGGGTTGTGCACGGTGATGTCCAGGCCGTCGCCGGGGGCGCCGGTGACACGGACGGTGACCTCGGCGCCGGGGGCGTGCTTACGGGCGTTGGTGAGGCCCTCCTGGGCGATGCGGTAGGCGGTGCGGCCGACGGAAGCGGGCACGGCCGTCGGGTCGTCCACGTGGTGGTCCAGGGTGATCTTCATGCCGGCCTGGCGGGACTCGGTGACGAGCGCGGCCAGGGCGGCGAGCGTGGGCTGCGGCCGGCCGCCCGCCTCGTCGCCGTCGGCCGCGCGCAGCACCCCGATGATCTCGCGCAGGTCCTGAAGGGCCTCGTGGGAGCTCTCCCGGATCACTCCGGCCGCCCTGGCGATCTCCTCGCGGGGCGCGTCGGGCCGGAACTCCAGGGCGCCGGCGTGAACGCTGAGCAGGGTGAGCCGGTGGGCGAGGACGTCGTGCATCTCGCGCGCGATGGCCTCCCGGGCCAGCCGCTGGGCCCGCTCGGCGCGCAGCCCGGCCTCGGTCTCGGCGCGCCGCGCCCGGTCCCGCAGGGTGAGCACGAGCTGCCGTTTGGTGCGGACGAACATGCCGAGGCAGGCCACCAGCAGGGTCAGCAGCGAGGCGAGCACGACGACCACCAGGTAGGGCAGGTCGGGGTCGGGCCGCAGCCAGTAGAAGAGCGGGACCAGTGCGAGGTTGACGGCGGTGATCCAGGCCAGGTGCCGGAACGGGCGGTGCACGGCCAGCGTGAACAGGGCGACCATGGACGCGCCGCCCGCGGTGGCGGAGACGAAGGTGACCGGGATCATCGCCAGGGCCAGCCCCAGGGGCCGGCGGCGGCGCAGCCAGACCGCGGCGCAGGCGAGGCCGCCGATCAGCTGGTCGGCGACGGCGAGGGCGTGCGGGAGGCCCGTCTCGTGCCGGACGGTGTTCGCGCCGGCCGCGCCCAGGAGGACGGCCAGCAGGAAGCAGCTGAAGTCGACGAGCCAGTCCCGCGCGGTACGGCGCGGGCGCCGTCCGGCGGCGTCGGGATCGGGGTCGAGCTCATGGAGGACGGAGGACGGGAAGAGCCATCGCCTGCCCTCGAACGTCCGTACTGGAATGTCACCGCTCACGGTCGGCAAATCTACGCAGGCCCGGTCCCCGGGACCGCCTGTCGCGCGGGATCGTCGACCAAAGTCGTCGTCGTGTGGACTTTCGGTGAGCCGGGCGGACGTGGGCGCCGTCTTCCGGCGGCCACGACTCGCCCCGCGGCCGATGGCATGGGGGGAGGCCGCGGGGCGAGGGTCGTACCGTGGGACAACTGCTGGCACTGCTCTCGACGGCTGCGTCGAGTACGCGAGGGCTCTGGTCGTGCCGGCCCGCGCGCCGATCGCCGTCCACGGAGAGCCGGAGGTCCGGCTGAACGCGGACCGGACCTCCGGCTGGTCGCGCCGTTCCTGGGGGTCGGCCGGTCGGTTCGGTCTGCGTCTCAGCAGCCGAAGTCGATCAGGTCGAACGTGACGTAGTGGTCCGCCGTGTAGTAGTCCTCGTCGGTCTCCTCGCCCGTCACGATGCGTCGTGCGCCGCGCGTGGAGGAGCCGGGGGTCTTCACGGTGTACTCGTGGTAGTACCCGCTGGGCTGGCTCGGCAGGACGCCCTCCGAGTTACGGAAGACGGTGCCGTCCTGCGAGTACGGGAACGGGCCGCCCGACGCGATCAGGTCGAGCGTGTCGTACGCCTGCGACGGCAGGTCGCTGTAGCAGATGCTGCCGACGGAGGTGGCGGCGGCGTCCGCCGTGGTGGCGGTGACGGCGCCGCCGACGACGAGCGCGGACAAGAGTGCGCCCGCGACGCCGATGCGGGTGATTCGTGGGGGGAATCTCATGGCTCCATGATGACGCGCGTAGACAGTGGCATGTCAATGACAAGCCTGAAGATTTTCCCGCCAAGTCCCTTTCGTTTTCAGGGAGTTAACTTGCGACTGGGCGTTCCGCGCCTGCTGCCGGAACGTCGTCGGCAGGGGTCATCCCGCGTGCGTCGAGAACAGTCCGCCGGTCGGGCCCTGCTTGTCGCCGCCCTGGGCCTTCTTCAGGGCGTTGGCGAGGCCCTCGATGGTGAGGGACTGGAGGATCACCCGGCCGTTGCCCTCCAGGGTGGCCAGGGAGAGCCCCTCACCGCCGAAGACGGCGTTCATCAGGCCCTGGCGGTTGAGGCCGCCGACGCGCTGGACGCCGTACTGGATGCCCTCCTCGAAGGCGACGACACAGCCCGTGTCGACCTCGATACGGCCGCCGAAGTCGGCGGGGTTGAGGTCGATGAAGTTGCCCGCGCCGGCGATGATCACCGTGCCGCGGCCGGTGAACTTCTCCAGTACGAAGCCCTCGCCGCCGCTCATGCCGGTGCGGCCGCCGGCGAAGGCGATGCCGAACTCGACGCTGGACTCGGCGGCGACGAAGGCGTCCTTCTCCGCGAACCACGCGCGCGTGCCGTCGAGTTCCAGCGCGCGCATCTCGCCGGGGAGCACGCCCGCGAAGCCGACGGTGCCCTCGCCGCCCTGGGAGGTGAAGTACTGGAACGCCAGGGACTCACCGGCGAGCATGCGCTGGCCGACCTGCATGGCGGTGCCCATGGCCTGGCGGAGCATGCCGCCCATGCCGCCGCCACCGCCCTGCGGCTGGCCGCCGTTGCCCGACGGGCCGCTCAGCCGCGTCTCCATGGTCACGTTCGTCGTCTTGAACAGGAACTTGCCGGCCTCGCAGTAGACGGTCTGGCCGGGGTGCAGGTTGACGACCGCCATCTGCATGGCGTTGCCGACGATCTCTTGCTGAAGGGTCACGGGTGAAGAACGTAGCCGACGGCCCGCCGGTTCCCTCCGGCCGGTCAGGACAGTTCGCGGTACCCGACGGCGAGCACCGCAGCCCCGGCCTCCGTCGGCGAGCCGAACAACCGCAGCCGCGAGATCCCGCCGTCCGGGAAGATGTCCACGCGCGCGTGCGTGCCGACGGCGGGAGAGGCGAGTACGAACCGGTGGTTCGTGTCGGGCTGGAGCCGGGTGCGCGGGAGGATCTCCGTCCAGGCGCCGTCCTCGCCGTCCCGCACCGACACCGAGGCCCAGCCCGCGCTGTTGCCCTTCAGGTAGGCCGTGTCGATCTCCAGCGCACGGATCTGGGACTGGGTCACCAACCGGTAGCGGATCCAGTCGTGGCCCTGGTCGCGGCGGCGGCGTGTCTCCCAGCCGTCGTCCATCTTGCGGGAGCGGCCCGGCTGGATGGTGTTGGTGGCCGGTGAGTAGAAGAGGTTCGAGGCGTCCTCGACCCGGCCGCCGTTCTCCAGCGCGGCCACGTCGAAGGTGCCGAGCGCGGCCAGCCACCCGGGGTCCGGCACGACGTCGCCGTACACGCGCAGGCGCGCGATGCCGCCGTCCGGGTGCTGGTTGACGCGCAGGTGCGTGAAGCGCTGTTCGACGGAGACCGCGAAGCCGTTCGCCGCGTGGCCGCCGACGGGGGTGCGGGGGACGAGCGTGGTCCACTTCACGTCGTCGCCGAGGAGTTCCGCGGGGGACGGCGCACCGGCCACCGACGTGCCCTCGACCGACACCGCCTGCGGGTAGTTCCCGCGGAAGTGGGCCGTGTCGACGACGATCCCGCGGACCACGCCGGGGGCACCGAGGCGTACCAGCGCCCAGTCGTGGTCCTCGGCCGCCGGCCAGGGGTGCTCGGCCGAGACACCGCGCCGGCGGCGGGTCTCCCAGCCGTCCATGACCTTGCCCTTGTGCCCGAAGTGCTCGGGGTCGAACTCGGCCCGCCCGGCCACCAGCAGGTTCTCCCGCTGGGCGAAGAACTCGTCGTTGGCGGCGACGACCCCGGCGCCGAGCCGCCGGTCGGCGAGGTCGACGTACTGCGTGAAGGGGAAGTCGGCGGTGCGGTAGTCCGCGTACGGGTCGCCGCCGGAGTAGGGGTGCGCGTCGCCGGTGAAGGTCGGGATCGCCGTCAAAGAAGGTCTTCCTTTCGGGTGTCGGCCGGTGCGGGTGCGGATGACAGGTGGATCAGGGGGTGCGGGTGAGGAGGCGGCCCCTGGGGGCGGTGAACTCGCCGTCGGCGAGGATGCGTTCGCCGCGCAGCCAGGTCGATCTCACGACGCCGTGCAGGGTCCTGCCCGCGTACGCGGTGACCCGGTTGCGGTGGTGCAGCCCCGCCGGGTCCACGGTGAAGGTCTCGTCCGGCGCGAGGACGGCGAAGTCGGCGTCCCGGCCCACCGCGATGGCTCCCTTGCGGCCGTCGAGGCCGACGAGCGCCGCCGTCCGGGCCGACATCCAGCGCACCACGTCCTCCAGACCGTGACCGCGCCCGCGGGCCTCGGTCCAGACCGCGGCGAGGCTGAGCTGGAGGCCGGAGATACCGCCCCACGCGGTCGCGAAGTCGGCGGTCTTCAGGTCGGCCGTGGACGGTGAGTGGTCGGTGACCACGCAGTCGATCGTGCCGTCGGCCAGCGCCCGCCAGAGCAGGTCCTGGTTGGCCGCCTCCCGGATGGGCGGGCAGCACTTGAACTCGCTGGCGCCGTCCGGGACCTCCTCCGCGGTGAGGGTGAGGTAGTGCGGGCAGGTCTCGACGGTGATCCGTACGCCGTCCCGTTTCGCCTGGGCGATCAGCGGGAGCGCGTCGGACGAGGACAGGTGCAGGACGTGCACGCGCGCGTCGAGGCGTTTCGCCTGGGCGATCAGCTGGGCGATCGCGGTGTCCTCCGCGTCGCGCGGGCGGGAGGCCAGGAAGTCGGCGTACTTCGGACCGCCGTGCTGCGGGGCGGCCGCCAGGTGGTGCGGGTCCTCAGCGTGCACGATCAGCAGGCCGTCGAAGGTGGTGATCTCCGCCAGCGACCGGGCGAGCCGCTCCTGGTCGAGGTGCGGGAACTCGTCGACGCCGGAGGGCGACAGGAACGCCTTGAAGCCGAAGACGCCGGCCTCGTGCAGCGGGCGCAGGTCCTTGACGTTGTCCGGCAGTGCGCCGCCCCAGAAGCCGACGTCGATGTGCGCCTTGTCGGCGGCGACGGCCTGCTTGACCCGGAGGTGGTCGACCGTGGTGGTCGGGGGGAGGGAGTTGAGGGGCATGTCGACGAGGGTGGTGATGCCGCCGGCGGCCGCCGCGCGGGTGGCGGTCCAGAAGCCCTCCCACTCGGTACGGCCCGGGTCGTTCACGTGCACGTGGGTGTCGACCAGGCCGGGCAGCAGGACGTCGTCACCGAGGTCCTCCAGGCGGGCGCCCTGCGGGAGCGGGGCGTCGTGGGGCAGTACGGCCGTGATCGTCCCGGCGGACACGGCGACCGAGGCGGCCCGTGTCCCCTCCGGGGTGATGACGCGCGTCGAGCGCAGCACCAGTTCAGCGTCGGACACCCGGACCCCTCTCTCTGCCGCCGTTTTTACTTCCGGGAAACGGGATTTACACCCATGTAACGGAATTCAACGTTCTGTTGAAGGAGTCTTCACTCCCGCCCCCGCGCCGTCAAGGGCACACCGCAATCCGGGGCGCGCTCAGGCGCCCACTCTGGACGTTTCCACAAGGCGGAATTACAATTCCGGCAAGCAGAACGTAGCTACGTACAACCAGGGAGTCAACCGGCAGCCGGGTAGGCTTCTGCTCTTCCCGTCAGTCCCGAAAGGAACGCGCCGTGCCGACGTCCAGCGCCAGCACCTCCGGCTCCGCCAAGTCAAACGGCGGCGGGGTCCAGTCCCTCGAGCGCGCCTTCGATCTGCTGGAGCGGATGGCGGACGCGGGCGGCGAGGTCGGCCTGAGCGAGCTGTCCGCGAGCAGCGGGCTGCCGTTGCCGACGATCCACCGGCTCATGCGGACGCTGGTCGCCTGCGGCTACGTACGGCAGCAGCCGAACCGGCGGTACGCGCTCGGGCCCCGCCTGATCCGGCTCGGGGAGTCGGCGTCGCGGCTGCTGGGCACCTGGGCGCGGCCGTACCTCGCACGGCTGGTCGAGGAGACCGGGGAGACGGCGAACATGGCGCTGCTCGACGGCGACGAGATCGTGTACGTGGCGCAGGTGCCGTCCAAGCACTCGATGCGGATGTTCACGGAGGTGGGGCGGCGGGTGCTGCCGCACTCGACCGGGGTGGGCAAGGCGTTGCTGGCGGGGGTGCCGGACGCCGAGGTGCGGGCGCTGCTCGCGCGGACCGGGATGCCGGCCGCGACCGAGAAGACGATCACCACTCCTGAGGGGTTCCTGAACGCCTTGGCCGAGGTGCGGCGGCTCGGTTACGCCGTGGACGACAACGAGCAGGAGGTGGGGGTGCGGTGCCTGGCGGTGTCCGTACCGGACTCGCCCACCGCCGCGGCCATTTCGATCTCCGGGCCCGCGGGGCGGGTCACCGAGGCGGCGACGGAGAAGATCGTGCCGGTGTTGCAGCAGGTGGCTGTCGAGTTGTCCGAGGCGCTGGCGAGTTCTGGCGCCTGAGGGGTGGGGCCGACAGGAGCGTGGGCGGGTGCGGGTACGTGAGGGCTGGTCGCGCAGTTCCTCCCCCAGCCTTCGGCCGGGGGTACCCCCAGCGCCCCTTCGGGGCGCGCTCACGTGCGCGGGGTTTCGCCGAACAGGTCCACTGCCTGGCGCACGCCCGACAGGCCGTGTGACAGTGCGCTGACCGAGCCGATCGCGCCCGCGATCAGTAACAGGGAGCTGCGCAGGCGGGGGATCTCCGGGATGCCGCCCGTGGCCATCGCCGCCAGGGCCGCCAGTTCGTCCTCGGCTATCGCGCGGTCCGGGAACTCGGCCGGGTGCGCGGCCAGTTCGCGGCGCAGCCGGGAGACCGCCGTGCGTAGTTCCGTGATCCTCGGATCCTCGTCGCTGCCGGTCACTGGCCTCTGCCCCAAGCTCCGCAACACAGCTCTCCCCCCCCTCGCCAGGTGTCCCGTGGCGCTGGTCGGGCGTCCGGGGACGCGGGTCAGTAAACGCCCTTCCGCACGGAAAGCGCTACAGCGCGGACCGAAATTCAGCCCCGCGGAACCGGCCGTCCGACCCGTCGTCGGGTATGCAGGACGCATGACGGACACGCATCACCAGATCGCCGGGCTGCTGCTCGCCGCAGGCGGCGGCAGACGGCTCGGCGGGCGGCCCAAGGCACTGCTGACGCACCGGGGACGGCCGCTGGTGGAGCACGCGGTCGGCGAGCTGCGCGCGGGCGGCTGCGGGCCGGTCCACGTGGTGCTGGGGGCCCGTGCGCACGACGTCCGGGAGCGGGCCGCACTCGACGGCTGCGTGGTGGTGGAGAACCCGTGCTGGGCGGCGGGCATGGGGTCCTCGCTGCGGGTCGGGCTGGAGTCGCTGGCCGGAACCGGGGTACGCGCCGTACTGGTGGCGCTGGTGGACCAGCCGGGGATCGGGGCGGCGGCGGTGGCACGGGTCGCCGCGGGGTTCCGGGACGAGTCGTCGCTGGTGTCGGCGGCCTACGCCGGGGTGCGCGGGCATCCCGTGCTGTTCGGCGCCGGACACTGGGCCGGGATCGCCGCGAGCGCCACCGGGGACCGGGGCGCCCGCGCCTACCTCAAGGCCCATGAGGCGGCGATCGCGCTCGTCGAGTGCGGGGACGTCGCCGCGCCGTACGACATCGACACCGAGGCCGATCTGAGCCACCTCGAGTGAACGGGGCGACACTGGGCGCCACCTTCGCTCGACTCGAAGAATCTCGACGTCAACAAACCATTGAACTTCCACAATGAGGAAACTAGTATCCACTGTTCAGAAGCACCCGGCCCCCTGATCGGGTGTGCTTCGCTCCACCCGGAACGACTGGCACCCGGTGCCACCGCTGAAGGAAGTGACAGCTCATGTCCGCACCAGCGCCGTCTCCGCCGGCCATCGTCGACGCCACGCCCCTGCCCCGGCAGGAGGAGGTCCTCACCGACGCGGCGCTCGCCTTCGTCGCCGAGCTGCACCGGCGGTTCTCGCCGCGCCGTGCCGAACTCCTCGCCCGCCGCGCCGAGCGCCGCGCCGAGATCGCCCGCACCTCGACGCTCGACTTCCTCCCGGAGACCGCCGCGATCCGCGCGGACGACTCCTGGCGGGTGGCGCCCTCCCCCGCCGCCCTGAACGACCGGCGGGTCGAGATCACCGGACCCACCGACCGCAAGATGACCATCAACGCCCTCAACTCGGGCGCCAGGGTCTGGCTCGCGGACTTCGAGGACGCCTCCGCGCCGACCTGGGAGAACGTCGTCCTGGGCCAGCTGAACCTGATCGACGCCTACACCCGGAACATCGACTTCACGGACCCGGCGAGCGGCAAGTCGTACGCCCTGCGTCCGGACGAGGAGCTGGCCACGGTCGTCATGCGGCCGCGCGGCTGGCATCTGGACGAGCGGCACATCGAGGTCGACGGCGAGCAGGTGCCCGGCGCCTTCGTGGACTTCGGGCTCTACTTCTTCCACAACGCCCGTCGGCTGCTCGACCTCGGCAAGGGACCGTACTTCTACCTCCCGAAGACCGAGTCGCACCTCGAAGCCCGGCTGTGGAACGACGTGTTCGTGTTCGCGCAGGACCACCTCGGCATCCCGCAGGGCACCGTCCGCGCCACCGTGCTCATCGAGACGATCACCGCCGCGTACGAGATGGAGGAGATCCTCTACGAACTCCGCGACCACGCCTCGGGGTTGAACGCCGGACGCTGGGACTACCTGTTCTCCATCATCAAGAACTTCCGTGACGGCGGACCGAAGTTCGTCCTCCCGGACCGCAACGCGGTGACGATGACCGCCCCGTTCATGCGGGCGTACACCGAACTCCTCGTCCGCATCTGCCACAAGCGCGGGGCGCACGCGATCGGCGGCATGGCGGCCTTCATCCCGTCCCGCCGGGACGCCGAGGTCAACAAGGTGGCCTTCGAGAAGGTCCGCGCCGACAAGGACCGCGAGGCGAACGACGGTTTCGACGGCTCCTGGGTCGCCCACCCCGACCTGGTCCCGATCGCGCTGGAGTCGTTCGACCGGGTCCTCGGCGAGAAGCCGAACCAGAAGGACCGGCTGCGCGAGGACGTCCACGTCGAGGCCGCCGACCTGATCGCGATCGACACGCTGGACGCCAGGCCGACCTACCCCGGTCTGGTCAACGCCGTTCAGGTGGGCATCCGTTACATCGAGGCGTGGCTGCGCGGACTCGGCGCGGTGGCCATCTTCAACCTCATGGAGGACGCCGCGACCGCCGAGATCTCCCGCTCCCAGATCTGGCAGTGGATCAACGCGGGCGTCGAGTTCGAGAACGGCGAGAAGGCCACCCCCGAGCTGGCCCGCAAGATCGCCGCCGAAGAACTCGCCGCGGTCCGCGCGGAGATCGGCGAGGAGGCCTTCGCGGCGGGCCACTGGCAGCAGGCCCACGACCTGCTGCTCCAGGTCTCGCTCGACGAGGACTACGCGGACTTCCTGACCCTGCCCGCGTACCAGCGCCTCAGGGGCTAGGGCCTGTCTGACAATTCGCGTCGTCGCCCGAAGGGCGGCCGCGCGGCGTCAGGTGCGTGCTCTCGGCATGCCGGCCCCAGGCCCTCGTACTGGGCGTACTCGGGTCTTGGGGCCGGTGCGGCGAGAGTGCGTGCATGGCGTCGCGCGGCAGACGCCAATTGTCAGACAGGGCCTAGGGAGCGGCTGGTCCGTCCGAGTGGCCCAGGGGCTTCCCCGGGGCCACTCGGTCGCGTACGGCCTGCTTGACGGCCGTGGGCTCGGGGAAACCCTGTTCGCGCCGGTCCCACACCACCTCGTCACCGACCCGGACGACGAAGACGCCGCCCTTGCCGGGGCCTGAGCGCCAGTTCGGTCAGCTCGGTCTCGAACGTGGTCAGCAGTTCCTGCGCCAGCCAGGCCGCCCTCGGCAGCCAGCGGCACTGGGTGCAGTACTCGATCTCGACGCGCCGGCTGTCGTTCATCCGAGGTGCACCGACCAATCCTGTTGGGCCGCGGGTTTTCCGTGCAGGTCGGGCACCTGCTTCAGCCAGGCCGGGCGGCCCTGCCGGCTCCTGGCCGCGCGGGCGGCCTCCTCGGACGCGAGCTGGTCGCGGCCCGGGAAGTCGGTGGGGAGCCAGCCGGCCGAACTCCGCACCCGTGCCAGCAGGTAGCCGACGTATGCCTCGCGGGTCTCGTCGGGGGTGCCGAAACCGGAGTCGGAGTCGGTGAGCCAGGCGTCCGGCACCTCGTCGAGGATGTCCCTGAGCAGCCGTTCGGTCACCCGCGGCGCGAGTTCGGCGTCGGCCGCCCGGGTGTCGGGGCCGTACCGGCCGAGGGCGTGGTGGCGGAAGTCGTACGCCTTCTCCGGCGTCGAGGTGTCCCAGCGGTGGTGGAAGACGAGGGCGGCACCGTGGTCGATGAGCCACAGGCGGGGCGGCGCGATGCCGAGGGTCGGCCAGACCATGAGGTTCGAGCTGTGCACCGTACGGTCGACGTTGACGGTGAGGGCGTCCAGCCAGACGATCCGGCCCGCCTCCACCGGGTCCACGGGGAAGATCTCGGCGATCTCCGGGGTGAAGTCCTGCGCACCGGGCAGGAAGTCCATGCCGAGGTTCACTCCGGCGCTGGAGGCGTGCAATTCGCGCACCTCCTGGTGCGGCTCGTGCGCGGCGACGGCGGGGTCGAAGCGCACCGTCACCAGTTCGGGGAAGCGCAGCCCGAGCGCTCGCGCCAGCTCCCCCACGACGACCTCGGCGACCAGCGCCTTGCGCCCCTGCGCGGACCCGGTGAACTTCACGACGTACGTCCCCAGGTCGTCCGCCTCCACGACCCCGGGCACGGAGCCGCCGGAGTGCAGGGGCGCGACGTAGCGAGTCGCCGTGACCTCTCTCAGCATGCCCGCCCCTCCCTTCCGGTCCCCGGCGTGAAGTGACCATGGTAACCGCGCGTGACAGCCGGCGGGGGCGCCCGGTGCCGGGGGCGGTCGGCCGGGTCCGACCGCCCCGCGCGCACTGCCCCGTCCCGTTCCCGGTCCGCTGCCCCGCTCCGACGCCGGCGGCCCGGCGTGGCCAGGGCGAGCAGCAGGGCGGCCGCGGTCAGGGCGGCACCGGCCGCGGCCACGGAGGGCACGGCACGGCCGTGTGCCAGCAGGACCCCGCCGAGCCAGCTGCCGAGCGCGATACCGACACAGAACGCCGAGTTGTTGACGGTCAGCGCCATGGTCGGCGACGACGGACCGGCCGCGGCCACCATCTGGGTGTTGAGGGCCGGGACGGTGGCGAAGTAGGCGGCTCCCAGCAGGCAGAACAGACCGGCCACGGCCCACTTCCCGGTGACCGGCAGGCCGAGCAGCAGCAGGCCGGCCGTGGCCGCGCCCAGTGTCACGAGCACGGTCCGGCGGGGGAAGCGGTCGGCGGCCCGGCCGCCGGCCGTGTTGCCGGCGATGCCGCCGGCACCGTAGAGCAGGAGCAGCACGGTGACGGCCCGCGGCCCGAAACCCGCGGACTCGGTGAGGTACGGCGAGGCGTACGTGTAGAGAGCGAACACCCCTCCCGTGCCGAGCACGATCACCAAGGCGACGAGCAGCATCGGCCCCGCCGCCCCGAGCCACCCGCGCGCTCCACGGTTCACCGCGCCGCCGCGCGCTCCACGGTCCGCCGCCCCGCCGTGCCGTCCGCCGGCCGCCGTCTCCCCGTGGGGGACGGTCGCCGCGGGGGCGGCGGCCGGGGGCGGTGGGGCGTCGGGCACCGTGCTCAGTGTCAGCAGCAGCGCGGCGGCCAGGCTCAGCGCGGCCAGCGCCCAGAAGGTGGCGCGCCAGCCGAAGGCGTTCCCGATCAGGGTGCCGGCCGGGACGCCGGCCACGCTGGACAGTCCGATGCCGAGGGTGATCTTGGCCCCCCAGGCGGCCCTGCGGTCCGCGGGCGCCATGTCCCGTGCCGTCGCGACGAAGGCGGCGATGAGCGTGGAGTGCACCACCGCGCTCGTCACCCGGCCGGCGACGAGCCAGCCGAAGCCGGGGGCGAGCGCGGCGAGCGCGTTGCCGAGGACGAACACGCCCATCATGCCGGGCATCAGCAGACTCCGGCGGAACCGTGCCGTGACCGCCGTGACGAACGGGCCGAGCAGCACCACCGCGAGGGCGTACACGCTGATGAGCATGCCGACGGCGGTCAGCGAGACACCGGCGTCCCGCGCGATCGCGGGCAGGATGCCGGCGACGACGCTCTCGGCGGTGCCGATGCAGAAGGTGCAGAGCATCATCGCGAAGACGGGCAGCGGCATGGTGGCGGTCTCCTTGTCGGCGCGGGTCAGGTCGTGCCGACGGTGACGGCGCGGTCGCTGTCGTCCCGCGGCGGCCGGGAGGGGTCCGGAGTCGCCGTGGCGGACGCCTGCCGCGCCGTCCGGGCGCGGCGCGCCCATGCCCGTACCGCGGGCCGCTCGACGCCGACGAACAGCAGCCAGGCCAGCAGCAGGCTCACCGCAGCCACGAGGGCGGCCACGCCGACGGCCACGGCGGGCGAGTGGGCCGTCCGGAAGCCGAACCGTTCCTGCGTGACGGACAGCAGGATCTGGTGCACCAGGTAGAAGGCGAACGACACCTCGCCCAGCCACACCCAGACGCGTCCGCTCACCGCGGTCCCCCGGCCCTGCGCGTCCCGTGCCGCGGCGGCGGAGATCAGCAGGGCGAACGGGACCACGACGACGGCGTTCAGGGAGAAGAGGAAGGGGACGTACAGGCTCGCCGCGTACGCCGCCACCGTGAGCGCCAGGGCCGGCAGCACTCCCGGTCCGACCCACCGGCCCGCCAGCACGATCCGCGCCATCAGGATGCCGAGCAGGAAGTCGAGCACCCGGACCGGCGGGAAGATGTACACGAGCCACATCTGGGTGATCGAGTGCCCGTACAGCGGCGAGTTGGCGTGGTGCGGCCCGAACGTCTGTCCGGTCGGCAGCAGTTGCACGACCAGCGGCAGCAGCACGATCGCCGCACTTGTCCCGGCGGCCCACCACCACAGCCGTTCGGCGCGGATCCGGCGGACCGCGCTGTTCAGGGCCGGGAAGAGCAGGTAGAAGACGAGTTCGCAGGAGAGCGACCAACTGGGGTTGTTGATGCTGAAGAACACGTCGTCGCGCGGTATCCAGGCCTGTAGCAGCAGGAAGTTGGGGATGCCCCGCCCCCAGGTGGCCGACACGTAGGCGTAGGAGGCCAGCGCGAGGAAGAAGGTGACGACGTGGTTGGGGTAGATCTTGACCAGTCGGCGGCCCCAGAACGCGCGGGAGGTGTCGTTGTCCCTGGCCGACCAGGTCAGTACGAAGCCGCTGAGGATGAAGAAGAAGGTGACACCGGCCCAGCCGCCGTTCTTCAGGGCGGAGGCGAACGGGCCGTGGCCCTCGCCGGTGGTGGAGTAGGCGTCGAGCAGCGACAGGTGGAACAGGAAGACCAGGAAGGCGGCGAAGAACCGCATCCCGGTGAGCGAGGGCAGCCGGGACGCGCGCCCCGGCACGGCGGAGGCGGTGGATCCGGCGCCGGCGGATTCGGCGGGAGCAGTGGACACGAGGATCACCTCGGTGTGTGAGAGGGGGCTGGGGTGGACGGGGTCACGCGGGCCGCACCGACTGCGCGTGCCGGAAGAACCCGGTGGGGTCCCAGGTGGCCTTCACCTTCTGGAGCCGCCGGTAGCCGTTCTTGTAGTAGAGGTCGTGCCACGGCACGCCCGAGGTGTTCCAGCGGGGATCGGCGAGGTCGACGTCGGCGTAGTTGACGAAGCAGCCGTCGTTGGTCTCGTTCGGCACCGGCACACCGCCGGTGGCGGCGAACATGTCCCGGTAGCACTCCCGGACCCAGGCGATGTTGGCCTCGTCGTCGGCCGCGTCGTCCCACAGAGAGACGACCTGGTACTTGAGCACGGAGTCGCGCTGCGGCACCGCCGTGTCGTCGGGGGCGACCCGGTTCACGTTGCCGCCGTACGAGGCGATCATGAGCAGCGCGCCCGGGTTGTGGAAGTCGTCGCGGGTCAGGTGCCGGTACGCGGCGGCGATCTGGACGTCGGAGTAGGTGCGTCGGGCGTAGACGGACTTGCCCTTGAACCTGACCGTGGGGTCCGGACCGGTGAAGCCCGGCCACTGGGTGGCGTGCAGCCACGGCACCCGCCGGTACTGACGGACCTCCGGCGTGACGCCGACCCCGGCACCGACCTCGGACACGTAGTTCTGCAGCAGCCGTTCGGCACTGGGGGCGCCGGCGTCGATCAACGAGTCGAGCACGACCGCGCCGGCCGACTTGTGGAAGGGCTTGAGCTGGCTGAACAGGGCCGTGTACGGGGAGTCCGGCGCGCTGTTGCGGGTGTGCCAGTCGCCGTGGTTCCACATCAGCCGGGTGAAACGGGCCTCGGTCAGCTGTTCCCAGGGCCAGGCGACCTCACTGAGCCACACCTCTCGCGGGGGCGTGGGGAGTTGGGCGGCGGGATCGCTGCCGGTGGCGTCCGGGGAGCGCAGCCAGTAGCGGGTGACCACACCGAAGTTGCCGCCGCCGCCTCCGGTGTGGGCCCACCACAGCTCCCGGTTGGGGTCGTCGGGTTCGCGGGTCGCGGTGACCGCGCGGGCGGTGCCGTCCGTGTCGACGACCACGACCTCGATGCCGTAGAGGTGGTCGACCGCCAGTCCGTCGCGCCGGCTCATGGCACCGTAGCCGCCGCCCTGGATGTGTCCCCCGGCCGCGACGGTCGGGCAGTTGCCGGCCGGGAGGTAGACGCCCCAGCCCTTGTAGAGGCGGTCGTAGACGCGGCCGAGTTGGGCGCCGGGCCGGACCGAGAACGCCCGGCGCCGCGTGTCGTAGGAGATCTCGTCCATCCGGGAGAGGTCGAGGACGACGGTGATGTCCTGGTCAGTGGTGAAGTTCTCGTAGCAGTGGCCGCCGCTGCGGACGGCCAGTCGCCTGCCGGAGTCGGCCGCCTGCTGCACGGTCCGCACCACGTCGGCCGTGGATGTGGCCAGCACGATCCGGTCCGGGCTGCCGACCCAGCGCTGGTTCGTACCGCGCCGCAGGTCGGCATAGCGCCGGTCCGCCGGGCGCACGGTGACGGGCTCCGGGTCCGCGGCGGCGGGGGCTGCCGGGTGGTCCGTCCCGGCCGCTACGGCGGGCGTCAGACCGGCCGCGGTGACCGCGAGCGCACCTCCCGCGGCGGCGGTGCCGGAGAGAAAGGTCCGACGGTGCACGCGCCGGCTCACCGGGACGGCGGCGAGGGCGGTGGGGGCGGAGTCGGGGGGTGTGAGTTCGGGCGAAGACATGAGCGAGTCCTTGCGGTGATGGGGTGGTGACGATGGAAAGGCGCGCGGAGGACTGCGCGCGCGGTTCGTACACGAGGCCCGTCGAGGCGAGCCCCGTTCGTGCGGAGTTCGTACACGGGGCCCCTGGGCGCGGGCTCCGTTGGTGCGGCGTTCGTACACGGGGCTCTGGGCGCGAGCCCCGTTCGTGCGGGGTTCGCTCGCGGGATCCGTACGTGCTGGGTGCGTGTTCGCCGGGTCCGTCCGGGGGCCGGCGGCGGCCCGCGTCGGCATGCCGTGCGGGGCCGAGCTGGGTGCGGCCGGTGCCGGCCCGGCCGGGAAGGTTCCGGCGTGGCGGGGACCCGGTTCCCCGCGGGTCGGTCGCGGGTGGGGGCGGCGGTGATGCCGTGCCGGGCGGCCGGCCCTGGCCGGTCAGGGGGTGTCGGGGCCGTACGAAGAAACGTTTGCCCTTAGGGTGCGCGGCAGTTGGGGCCCGGCGTCAGGGGCGGTCGTGCCAGCGCAGGCCGCCGGGTGTGGCGCGGCGGGCCGTGGTCAGGGTCTCGTACGGCAGTGTTCCGTCCGGCATGTTGATGATCTCCATCTGGATGCCGATCGGGGTGCTGAAGTACAGCCAGCGGTCACCCGCGATGGGGCCCTCGGTGATGGTCTCCGGGTCGCCCATCAGCCGTACGCCCCGCTGCTCGCGGAGATAGGAGGCGGCCGCGTCCACGTCGTCCACGTAGAAGGCCAGATGATGGCCGCCGACGTCGCTGTTGCCCGGCGGCCGGGACCGCAGCGCGCCCGTCCCGCTCTGGGTCAGTTCGCAGTTGGCGGTCGGCCCGGTGCGCAGCAGCGTCCGCCGGGACCGCTCGGCGCCGGGCGGCCAGTGCCCCTCCGCCCCGTCCGTCGCACCCTCGGTGTGCTCCACCGGTTCCGCTCCGAGCACGTCGGTGAAGAAGGCGGTGGCGGCGTCCAGGTCGGCGACCGTGTAGCCGACGTGTTCCACGCCGAGCAGGCCCAGCGACCGCTGGACGGCGTTCGCGTACCGCGCCGGACCGGGCACGAAGCCCCCGTGGGAACGCGGCCCGGGGCCACGCAGCGAGAGCAGCATGCCCCAGGGCGTCAGGAACCAGCGCCGGGCCCCGTCGAGGGCGTCCGGCGGACCGAGGCGGACGGTGCCCGCCCGGCGCAGGTGCTCCTCGGCCAGGTCCGGGTCCGCCACCGCGAGGGCGAGGTGGTGGCCGCCCACGTCGCTCGGGCCGGGCGTCGCGACCGACTGGCCGGGGGCGGTGTACTGGAAGAGCTCCAGATTGCTGTACGGGCCGAGCCTGACCAGCGCGACCTGGGCCGTGGCCCGTGGATGGACGCCCAGTTTGCGGGTCATCCAGTCGCCGACGGGGTCCTCGACCGGCCCCTCCCGGTAGCAGAGTTCGCCTCCCAGCACACCGGTGACGTAGGCGATGGCCTCGTCGAGGTGCGGCACCGTGAAGGCGTAGTGGTCCACGGCCCGCGCCGTGGGCAGGCCGGAGAGCACCGGTGTGGACGACGACGCCGTGCCGGTGTTGAGCATGGTTCCCCCTTGGAATGGTGCGCCGGGTGCTGGGCACCGCACGGCAACACGAATGCTCGGACTGCGGCCACCTGCTCGCGACCAGGGGCCGGCCGAGGGCGACAGTATGGCAATGTCGATGCGCGCGCAAGGAACAAAGGTGCCGACCGAGCTGGGGTCGACCACCCCGCATGGCATCTCATCTGGGGTTTTCCCATGCAGAAGTTGCTCGTCGAATGGTCACCGGCTCAAGGAACCATGAATCTCTTTGTGCGGGCATGTAAAAGCCGGATGGCAGGAGGGTTTCCTTGGTTGCCACCGCCTCGTACCCTGGGTACGGCCTGCCCGTCCCGGCCGCCCCGGGACCGAGCCTGCCCCTCCCTCACCGTGCCCGGAAGGTCCTCCGGCGGACGGCGGAACCCTCGGGCACCCCGAAAGGCGACATCATGCGAACGCGCAAGGAAGACAGCGTCGAACTGTGGAGCCAGTTGTCGGTTCTCGTCGCCGAGGTCGGGACGACGCTGGACCGCAGGCTTTCCGAGGACTTCGACCTGGGCCTCACGGACTTCCTCGCGCTGCGGGCGCTGAGCAACGGCGACCCGGCGGGCATCCGCATGAACGAACTCGCCCAACTCCTCGGCCTCAACCAGTCGTCGGCCACCCGTGCCGCCCAGCGCCTGGAGACCCGGGGCCTCGCCCAGAAGGGGGCCCACGGGACGGACCGCAGGGGCGTGGTGGTGCGCATCACGGACGCCGGCCGGTCCACGGTCGCGGACATCGGCAACCTCTTCCGCCGTGAGGTCGGCATGGCCCTGGAGGTGGCGTCCGTGGACAGCCGGACCAGTTCGGTCGTCGCGCGACTGCGGTACGCCCCGACCCTCGACCAGTAACCGCCGCCGGCCAGGCCCCCCGTCGAACGAACGGGGGGCTTTTCACGTCCCAGCCGGCACGCCACCTCCGGACGCACCGCCGCACCGCCGCACACTGCCGCACCGACACGAGGCGGACGACCTCATTCCTTGCGGAAGCATGCATGCGTTGATCACTTCAAGCCATCCCGGATCTCCGCATCCGGTCAATTCACGCAGACAGAGACGCATTTATCCACACCTCCGGGTCGGCTTTCGGCCGCCCAGCCCGTCGAAATCCACATCATGTCCTTGCGTGCGCATCGAACGTTGTGTCAGGGTCGACACGGCGACGGGGGGCAGGCCACGGTGAGGTGGCCGGATCCGGCGCACGCGGCCCTGAGGGCTTCGCGGCGCGGATCATCGAACGAACTGCCCCGACCGGATTCGCGACGAACCCGAACCGAGACTCTTCGTCGGAGGCGGAAGCCTGATGCAGCAGGAAACCCGGACCACACGTGACAACGACGGCCTTTTTGCCGTGGGCAGCCCGGTCACTCACTGGTCGGTGCAGACCAGCAACCCGGTGCAGTACGAGATACGGGCCTGCGAGAACCTGCTCGACCCCGAGAACACCACTATCCTGGAGGATGCCCCGAGCAGTGGCGGCCAGCGGCGCTTCGTCGTCACCGACCGCGTGGTCGACGAACTCTACGGCGACCGGATCCGCGCCTACTTCGACCACCACGGGGTCGGCCACCGGGTGCTGGTGCTGGACGACGGCGAGACGCACAAGTCGGTGAACGCGGTGCTGCACGTGGCCGAGGCCCTCGACGCCTTCGGCATCGACCGCCGCCGTGAACCCGTCATCGCCATCGGCGGCGGCGTGCTCATGGACATCGTCGGCTTCGCCGCCAGCCTCTACCGGCGCTCCACTCCGTTCATCCGCATCCCCACCACCCTGATCGGACTGGTGGACGCCGGAGTCGGCGCCAAGACCGGCGTCAACCACAACGGTCACAAGAACCGGCTCGGCACCTACTTCCCGGCCGACCGCACCCTGCTGGACCGGTCGTTCCTGGCCACGCTCGACGCACGGCACATCAGCAACGGGCTGGCGGAGATTCTCAAGATCGCGCTGATCAAGGACGCCCGTCTGTTCGACCTGCTCGAACAGCACGGCGCCGATCTGCTGAGCACCAAGCTGCAGAGTCCGGCGGCCGTCGGCCCCACCCCGGCCGACGTACCGGTGGACCAGCGGCTCGCGGCCCGCGGACTGCACCTGGACCCCGCGACCGAGGTGGTCGAGCGGGCGATCCAGGGGATGTTGGAGGAACTCCAGCCGAACCTGTGGGAGAAGGTCCTGGAACGGGTGGTCGACTACGGGCACACGTTCAGCCCGACCATCGAGATGCACGCGCTGCCCGCGCTGCTGCACGGGGAGGCCGTGGCCGTCGACATGGCGCTCACCACGGTCATGGCCGAGCGCCGCGGACTCGTCAGCGCCTACCAGCGCGACCGTGTCCTCGAGGTGATGGCCCGCCTCGGGCTGCCCGCCTGGCACCCCCTGTGCACGCCGGAGGTGCTGGTGGACGCGTTGCGCGACACCGTGCGGCACCGCGACGGCAAGCAGCGGCTGCCGCTCCCGGTCGGCATCGGCAGCGCCGTGTTCGTCAACGACGTCACCGAGGCCGAACTCGGCGCGGCGGCCGAGGTGCTCGGCACGCTGGTCTCGGGAGTCTCCCGGTGACCAGCCCGGCCACCACCACCCCCGAACCAGCCACCGGCACCTCCGAACCGAGCACCGGCATTCCCGAACCGACCGCCGCTGCCTCCGAACCGGCCACCGACCCCCGGCCGACCACCGCTGCCTCCGAACCGGCCACCGACCCTTGGCCGGCCCCCGGCCCCGAACCGGTCGGCGGTCGCCCCCGTGCCTTTCGTTCGATCGGGACCGTGGCCGGCGCCGCGACGGTCTACGGCGTGCACGGCGCCGCCGGGCGCACGCACTGGAAGTGCTTCGCGGGCCGCCGCCAGCTCCACTCCGCGACCGAGGCCGTCGAATGGGCCTCCATCCCGCCGGGCGGACTCAGCGGGGAGCACCGCCACACCCGTACCGAGGAGATCTACCTCGTCCTGCGCGGACACGGGGAGTTCCTCTTCAACGGCGCCACCCACCCCGTCGGGCCGGGATCGCTCGCCCTGACGGCGCCCGGGAACATCCACGGGCTGCGTAACACCGGGGCCGTCGACCTCGACTGGTGGGTCATCGAAACACTCGCACCCGGCACCGACGCCGTCCTGTCCGGAGCCGATCTCAGCCACCCGGGAGTTCCCCCTATGGGCGACGCAGTCATCCACGACCTCTTCCGTGAAGGGACCGTCGGCACGGACGGCGTCTTCACCGGCCCGCTGCGCCAGGTGGCGTCCGTCGAGCTGGACGCGGGTGAACAGACCCGGCTGGGCTCGCCCGACGCGGAACTCGCCGTCTTCGTGCACGACGGCACGGGCCGGGCGACCGCCGACGGCACCACGGCCGACCTGGCACCGGACACCTGTGTCACCCTGGCCGCCGGTTCGTCCACCGCGTTCGAGGCCGTCACCCCGCTGCGACTGCTGGTCGTGACCCTCGCCCTCCCCGGGCACCGGGCGGAGGCGTCGTGATCATCTCGACCACCGCCGAGGCGGTGCTCGCCGACGTGGGCGACGGTCCGGCGGGAGCGTGGACGTGCCTGGTGCGCCGGGGAATGCTGCACAGCGAGTGCGAGGCGGTGGAGCACTGGCGGCTCCCGCCCGGCGCGGCCCTCGCGGCGACCCCGGAGCACGGCGTGGAGGAGGCGGTCCTCGTGCTGGAGGGTGACCTGCTGCTCGGTACATCCACCGGCGAACGTGCCGTGCGGGCCGGGCAGTTGGTGCTGGTACCGCACGGCCGGCGGGCCCGGCTCACGGCGGCCGGGGGCCCGGTACGGCTGCTCACCGTCCGCACCCTCGCCGCCTCGGTCACCGACCGGCTCCCCGCCCGTGTCCCCGAGTTGGTCCCCTCCTGAAAGCGAACAGGCAGATGCGTGCTGTGGTCCTGACCACCTATGGCGGCCCGGACCGGCTCGCCGTCCACGAGGTACCCGAACCGGCCCGTCCGGAACCGGACGGCGTGCTGATCCGGACGGCCGCGGCCGCGGTCAACCCCGTCGACCTCCAGACCCGCGCCGGCCTGCACGCCGGACACAGCGCCGTCCGACCACCCATGGTGCTCGGCTGGGACGTGGCGGGCACCGTCACCGCGGTGGGCGCCGAGGTCACGGGGTTCGCGGTCGGTGACCCCGTCGTCGCGATGTCCGCGCAGATGGCCACCGGACGCGGCACCTACGCGGAGACGGTCGCCCTCCCGGCCGGCATCGTCGCGCCCGCCCCGGCCTCGGTCGCGCTGTCCGCCGCGGCCGGGCTGCCGCTGGCCGGGCTCACCGCCTGGCAGGCACTGGAGGTCCTCGCCCTGCCGGCCGGTGCCTCGCTGCTGGTCACCGGCGCGGCCGGCTCGGTCGGTGGGCTGGCGGTGCAGCTCGCCCGGCTGCGCGGGCTGACGGTGGTGGCCCAGGTCCGGTCCGCCCGGGACGCGGACGAGGTGGTGGCCCTGGGCGCGGACCGGGTGGTGCACGACGTGCCCGCCTCCGGGACCGACGTCGACGGCCTGTTGGAGACGGCAGGCCTGCCCGGGGCGATCGGGGCGGTACGGGACAACGGGAGCGCGGTCTCCATCGTGCCCACCCGGCTGCCGGTCGCGGAACGCCGCATCAGGGTCGGTGTCTCCCACGTGGAGCAGGACGGCTCGCGGCTGGCCGCGCTCGGCGCCCTGGTCGACCGTGGGGAGCTTCGGCTGCGCACCGCTGAGGAGTTCGGGTTCGAGGAGGCGCCCGAGGCACACCGGCTGCTGGCCGCCGGCGGGGTGCGGGGCAAACTTCTGCTGCTGCCCTGACCTGGCCGCCGGACGTCCGGCGGCAGGGGCCGCACGCAGACCCGACACCGGGGGACGGAAACGGAACGCCGGGCCCCCCGAGACATAAGGACCGAGGACAGCGACGCCGTGGCAGAGCCGCACGACGATGACGACCGGGCCCGGGACACCGAGAGCATCTCCCGGCTGTGGGAGCGGGTCGTACCCATGTTCTCCCTGTTGCAGGGGCGGATGGACCGTACGCTGACGCACCGTCACGGGGTCGGCGTGGGGCCGCTGATGGCCTTGGGCGTGCTGGTCCGCGAGCATCCGGAGTCGGTGACGGTGGGCGGGGTCGCCCGGCGGCTGGGTCTGAGTGTCTCGGCGGCCAGCCGGATGCTCGCCCACCTGGAGCGCGCGGGCTGGACGGTCCGGGTGGCCTGGCCCTGTGACCGGCGTACCAGCCGGGTCGCGGTCACGGACTCCGGGTTGCGGCTGTGGAGCCGGGCCAGCGAGACGCTCGACCGCGAACTGGACCACGCCTTCGGGACGTTGCGGTTCGACGAGAAGTACGCGCATGTCGTGGCCCGCCTGTGCCGGGCGCACGAGGACCCGCCCGCACGCTGACCGCGGGGCGGCGGGCGGCAAGGCGGCGGGGCGGCCCTCACCTCAGGAGGACGGGTCAGGCCAGACCGCCATGGCGTACGCGGCCACGCGGCGCAGCTCTTCGGTGGTCGCCCCGTCCCGGGCCTGCTGGGACAGGCCCTGCACGACCGCGGCGAAATAGACGGCCAGGGCCCGGGTGTCGGTCCCCGTGGGGAGCGAGCCCAGGGCCTTGGCCTCCTTCAGGCGCTCCTCGAAGGACCCGATGTTCGCCGCCCTGCGGGTGCGCAGGTCCCGCTCGACGTCGGCGGTCCCCGGGGAGTAGTTGGTCGCAGCGGAGATGACCAGACAGCCCGCCGGGTGCGTGGGATCGGTGTAGGACACCGCCGCCTCGTCCAGCATCCGGGCGAAACCCGTACGGGCGTCGCTCTCCTCGGCCAGCGCGTTCCCCATGAACGCGCCGAAGGTGCTGCCGTACCGGTCGACGACCTCGGTGAAGAGGGCTCGCTTGTCGCCGAAGGCCGCGTACAGGCTCGGCGGCGAGACGCCCATGGCGGCGGTCAGGTCGGCGACGGACGTGCCCTCGTAGCCGTGCTGCCAGAAAAGCAGCGTGGCCTGGACGAGTGCGACCTCGCGGTCGAAACTCCGCGGCCTGCCGCGCTTGGTCGTAGTCATGCCTGGATTTTACAGCGATCGCTAAAAAATGCGTGTAGGCTAAATACGTAGTCATCGCTACAGAATTCCGGGACGAAGGGAAGACCATGGGCACGCTCACGGGGAAGACGGCACTGGTGACGGGAGGCAGCCGCGGGATCGGACGGGCGATCGCCGAGCGGCTCGGCGCCGAGGGAGCGCTGGTGGCCGTGCACTACGGGCGCAACGGCGCGGCCGCCGAGGAGGTCGTCGAGGCCGTCCGGGCCAAGGGCGGCAGCGCCTTCGCGGTCCAGGCCGAACTGGGCACCCCCGGCGACGTGGCGGCCCTCTGGGAGGGCTACGACCGCCAGGCCCTTGAGCACTCGGGCAGCACCGACCTCGACGTGCTGGTCAACAACGCCGGCGTCACCCCGCGCGGCGAGATCGAGGACACCACGCCCGAGGCGTTCGACGAGGCCGTCGCCGTCAACATGCGCGCGCCGTTCTTCCTCGCCCAGCAGGGGCTCAAGCGGCTCCGGGACGGCGGGCGGATCGTCAACATCTCGTCGGGCGCGACCCGGATCGCCCTCACCGACATCATCGCGTACGCCATGACCAAGGGCGCGATCGACGCCTTCACGCTCACCCTCGCCAAGGCGGTCGGCGGCCGTGGGATCACCGTCAACTCGGTGGCCCCCGGCATCGTCGACACCGACATCAACGCCTCCTGGCTGCGGGGCAACGAAGCGGCTCAGCAGTCCGCCGCCGAGCTCTCGGCGCTGGGCCGGGTGGGGCGCCCCGAGGACATCGCCGACGTGGTCGCCTTCCTCGCCTCCGACGACGCGCGCTGGGTGACCGGGCAGGTCGTCGACGCCACCGGCGGCTCCCAGCTCTGACCGGCGGCCGCCACCGGCCGGGACCGAAGCCATGCACGGGTGTCAACGGGGACACCGCGATCACACGCACGACCGACACTCTGCAGCTGGAGGCCCCATGCACGTCGTCATCGCCTGGTGGGACAAGCGACGCACCACCGCGGCCGGCACCGCCCGGCCGTGCCCGTCCGGACCGGCGGGCAGCCGCCCGGCGGGCACCCGTCCCGCGGGCACCCGTCCGGCGGCCCCCGCGTTCGGCGGCGCACTCCCGGGTGAGTTCCCCGGTCTGCGGAGCGGCCGGTGGATCACCGATCCGACGGCCGACCTGCAGGGCCTCGCACTGATCTGGGACTCGGCGGCCAGCGCGGACCTCTTCCTGCCCGCCCTCTCCGAGCGGACGTTCGGCTGCGCGCCCTCCCACCGGTGGGTCTTCGAGGTGCGCGACGCGGCGTCGCCCGACGAGGGTCCCGAGGGGCTGCCGGGCGAACTGGAGCTGCTGCTCCACGCCTGACCGGCACCCGGCCCGCCGGCCGCGGACGACAGTGGCCGGCGGGCCGGGTGGCAACCCCGGCAGGCCGGGCGGGAGCGGTCGGCCGACGCGGTGTCAGGCCAGCGGGTTGGGCAGGGGCAGGTAGCGGGCGTCGGCGCCGTCCGCGCCGGTCCAGCGCAACAGCAGGTTGGTCTTGCCCGGCAGGGTCGGTGCCGCCAGCAGCTCGGCCGCCTCCGGGAGCGGGTGCCGGGCCAGCTCGCGGCACGCCGCGGGCCACGGGTCGAAGCCGGGGTGCCGTTCGGCGAGCGCGGCGGCGACCTCGGTGAGGTGGTTGACGACCAGGCAGTACACCAGCCGCTCCCAGCCGGCGGCGCGGGGCACGTCGGGGAGCAGCTTGACCCCCTCGGCGTCCCGGAACAGCGCCTGCACCGGCAGCCCGTCCGCGTCCACGGCGACCAGGGTGTTCTGGAGGTGCGCCTCCAGTACGACGCCGTGGTCGGCGAAGGCCGTGAGGACGGGGGGTACGACCGCCCGCAGGTACGCCTCCCACCAGGCCCCGGGATCGGCCGCGGCGGCCAGCGGGTCGCCGTCGAAGCCCTCCACCAGACCGGCGGCGAGCAGCGGGGTCGCCCCGGGCAGCAGCGGTCCGCGCAGCCCGTCCCGGACGATGACCGCGAGTTCCTCGAAGGCGAAGCGGGCGGTGCGGTAGCCGCGGTCGCCGAGCCAGCCGGCCGGCCCCGGCGACGCGCCGAAGGCGGCGGTCACCGCGCTGTCCGTGCGGAGCAGTCCGCGCAGGTCGTGCGCCCACAGCCGGCGGATGTCGTTGGTGATGCGGACATCCAGGCTGAACTTCAGGAAGAGATCGCGCACCGGCTCGTACACCGTACGGATCGCGGCCGTCGGCCAAGCCGTGAAGTCGCTCTCGCCGAGGCGCAGCAGCCGGCCGTCCGCGAAGGCGGGGGCGAGGTCGTGGGCGACCAGGTCCAGCTGCCAGGGGTGGGCCGGCAGCAGCCGGTAGCCGGGCGGTACGGCGGCCAGCCGGTCCAGCGCCGCCGTGTCGCCCTCCTCCGCCACCTCGTCCTCGCGCACCCCGAGCAGCACCAGCGGGAACCGGGCGTGCGCCTCGGGGGCGTACGGCAACCAGGCGGTGACCGGGCCGCCGCCGCGCGCCTTGGGGGCGGGGTGGTAGGGATGGCCGGTGATGAGGGACTGCTCCGAGCGCAGGTACGGGTCGTCGGGCGCCGTCGCCCCGGCGCGTGCCGTGAGCAGCGCGGCGACCGCGTCCCGGCTGTCGATCATCTCGGCCGGCAGGTCGCCGTTGGAGAGCCCGGTGTGCCTGCGCAGCTCCTCGCTGACGAGTTTCACCAGTTCGGCGTGGCCGAGGCGGTGCCAGGCGCCGTCCGCGTACACCTCGGGGGCGGCGGGCCGCCGCTCGCCGCGCACCCGGAGCAGCCGCCCGCCGCCGGGCAGTCGATAGACCCGCGACGCCCCGTCCGCGACGCCGTCCGCGATGTCCGCCGCGGTGTCCGTGAGCGGCTGGGCCACCTCCCGCAGCAGGCAGTTGAGCAGGGGGGCGGCGGCGTACGCGTCGGCGCGCTCACCGACGGCGTCGCTGGGAGGCATGAGGTCCACGCGTTCCATTCGTTCTCTACGTCCACACAGTCCGATCACGATCAGTATGTCTCTCGACAACGGCCATCATGACCGTCGTACCCGTCCTCCGAGGAGTCCTCCCGTGCACCGTCCCTCCCCCATCGAGAACCGGCTCGCCGCCGAGCTGGCCGAGGCGCGGCCGGATCTCGTCGACCGGTACCTGGCCGAGTTGCCGGGTGCGCGGGCGGCGGTGCTGACCCGGCTGTGGCGGGCGCTGGCGCACGAGCCGCTGCCGTGGGTGGTGCGCCGGGTGCGCGGGGCGCACAGTCTGGCCCTGCGGCTGGCCGACGGACGCGCGCTGCACGGCCCGCCCGCGGACCCCTTCGCCACCGACGCGTATGCGACGGCCGTGCGTCTGGACGGGGTGGCCCACGACGATCCGGCGCGGCTGATGACCGATCTGGGGTGGCCGCACTCGGCGGGTCTCGCAGCCGAGCTCGGGCACAGCGCGGCCTCGTTGGCGCTCTCGCGGGCCGGTCAGGAGGCCGGTGCCGGGGAGTGGCCCGGGTCGGACTGGGAGTGGGAGCAGCGGATCGTCGACGGGCATCCCTTCCACCCCAACTGCCGTTCGCGGCCGGGCTTCTCGGTGGTCGAGCAGCTCGCGTACGGGCCGGAGCACCGGCCCGTCGTGCGGCTGGAGACGGTCCCGGTACCGGCCGGGGAGTGCCTGCTGACCGGTGACTGGCCCGACGAACTACGGGACGGGGTAAGGCTGTTGATCCCGGTGCACCCCTGGCAGGCCGCCCATGTCCTCAAGGGCGGCGGCGCTGGGCCGTGGCGTACCGCGCACCCGCTGATGTCGCTGCGCACGCTGGCGCTGCCGGACGGACCGCACGTCAAGACGGCGCTCAGCGCCCGGCTGACCTCGTCCGTGCGGGACATCTCGGCGTACTCGGTCGGCGCGGCGGTGACCTTGTCGTCGTTCGCGACGGACCTGGCGGCGCGCACGGACGGCCTCCTGCACGTCACCCGCACGCTGGGCGCGGCCACCGCCGACTCCCCGGACCTGGCGGCCGTGCTGCGCGAGTCGCCGGAGGCGTACGCGGCACCGGGTGAGCGGGTTCTGCCGGTGGCGGCGCTGGCCACCACCACGCTCCCCGGATCGGCCTCCTGGCTGGCCGAGTTCACCCGGCTCGCGCTGACGGTGGGGCTGCGGCTGCTGGACCTGGGCGTGGCCCTGGAGGCGCACGGCCAGAACCTGCTCGTGGTGCTCTCCGAGACCGGGGCGCCGCTGCGTCTGGTCTACCGGGACCTGGCCGACATCCGGCTCAGCCCCGCCCGGCTGGCCCGGCACGGCATCACCGCGCCGGCTCTGCCGGACCGGCAGGTCACGGATGACGAGACGACTCTGCGCCGGAAGCTGTTCGGCTCCCTGGTCGCGGGCGCACTGGCCGGCACGGCGGGTTCCGGGCCCATCCTGGCCACCGCCCTGGAGACGGCCGTACGGGGGCTGCCCGCCTCCCCCGACCTGACGGCCCTGCTCGAAGGTCCGCTGCCCGCGAAGGCGTTGACGCTGATGCGGCTCTCGCCGGAGGTGCCCGGGGACCAGTGGGCGGCCCTGCCGAACCCGCTCGCGGGCACCCACTGACCTGATATGACCGCCCACGGCCCGGTGTTGGCCCTTCGGCCGCACCCGTCGGGCCGCCGACCACCCGTGTTGTCCTTCCGGCCACCCGGGGTTCGGTGGACCGGCCTCGTTTTGGAGCGCGGCGCCTCTGATCAATAAGATCCGCCGATGATCAGAACACAACGGCCGGCGGCGGCAGTCTGCGCGCTGCTCGCCGCCCTGGCCGCCGGGATCGCGTTCCCCGGCCCGGCGGTCGCCGACGAGACCGACCAGGCCGCTCCCAAGGTGGAGCTCGTGCTCGACGTCAGCGGGTCCATGCGGACCGCGGACATGGACGGCGGGACGCGGATGGCCGCGGCGAAGCAGGCGTTCAACGACGTGCTGGACGCGACGCCCGAGGAGGTCCAGCTCGGCATCCGGACGCTCGGTGCCAACTACCGCGGCAACGACCGCAAGGCGGGCTGCAAGGACACCGCGCAGCTCTACCCGGTCAGCACGCTCGACCGCACCGAGGCGAAAACGGCCGTCGCCACGCTCCAGCCGACCGGGTGGACGCCGATCGGCCCCGCGCTGCTCAAGGCCGCCGACGACCTGCAAGGCGGCGCCGGCACCCGCCGTATCGTCCTGATCAGCGACGGCGAGGACACCTGCCAGCCGCTGGACCCGTGCGAGGTGGCCCGCGAGATCGCCGCCAAGGGCATCGGGCTGACCATCGACACCCTCGGCCTGGTCCCGGACGCCAAGACCCGCGACCAGCTCAGCTGCATCGCGGACGCGACCGGCGGCACCTACACCTCCGTGCAGCACAAGGAGGAACTGACCGACCGGGTGGGGCAGTTGGTGGACCGGGCGGCCGATCCGGTGGTGACGCCGGTGGCGACCGAGGGGACCGGCCAGTGCTCGTCCGCTCCCGCGCTGAAGTCCGGTCTGTACACGGACCGTGAGGAGTTCGGCCAGCAGCGCTGGTACAAGGTGGACGTCAAACCCGGTCAGGAGCTGCGGACTTCGGTGAGCGTCGCCGCCGACCGGGCCGTCGGCGCCAACTACGGCGTGCTGCTGCGTGCGGTGACCGTGCACGGCCGTGAGATCGTGCGCGGCGAGGCCTCGGGGACGGGCCGTACGGACGTCATCTCGACCGGGTTGCGGTACCCGAAGGCCGAGAGCGACGACGACGAGGACACCACCCCGGAGACCGTCTGCCTCCAGCTGACCAACTCGTTCTCGGCCGCCGCCGGGGTGAAGACCAGCCCCGGTCTGCCCGTCGAGCTGACGGTCGACGTGGTGGACGGCCCGTCGAAGGCGAGCGACGTCGCCTCCTTCGGGCTCGGCCGCGGCTGGTGGCTGCTCGGCGCCCTGGTGCTGGCCGGCTTCCTCGCGGGTCTGGTGTGGGGCTGGGTGTCGCGCTGGCGGGTCGCGGTCTGGAGGACCAACTGATGTGGATCACACGAGTGTTGAGCACCGCCCTGCTGGCGGTGGGCCTTGCGGCGGGTCCGGCGGTGGCCGACTCCTCGCCCTCCCCCAGCGCCTCCGCGGACAGCGGTGCGCCGACCCAGGCGGGCACGTCCTTCCGTACGGCGACGGAACTCGACCAGGGGCAGCAGGGCACGGCCGGCGGCTCCACCGGCGACTACCTGTACTGGTCGTTCCCGGCGGACGCCGGCCAGCGTCCGGACGTCAAGGCGACGGTGAAGCTGCCCGACTCGCACGCGGCGCAGACCTGGCAGATCGACGTGTACGACGGTCTGCGGCGCCGGCAGTCCTGCCAGTACGGCGCGGCGACCCGCACGGCCGCGCAGGGGGCCGGCACGGTGGAGCTGGCCTGCGTACTGCGTACCGTGCGCGCCTGGTCCGAGCCGTGGGCCGACGATCCGCTGCCGGGTACGTACTACATCCGGCTGACGGTGCTGAACCTGAGCTCGGCCGACCTCGGTCAGCCGGTGAGCGCCGAGGTGCGGGCGGACTCCAAGGACATCGGCGGCTCGGCGGCCGTGGACGGCTCGCTGGCGAAGCCGCTGGTGCCGGGGATCGCGGTCAAGTCGGAGTCCGGTGACGGGGACACGAAGACCGCGGTGCTGTCCAGCTTCGGTTCCGACGGTTGGTCCTCCGGCTGGTGGACGGACCGCTGGGTGTGGACCGGCATCGGCGGCGTGCTGGCCGCGCTGGCGGGTATCGGCGGGTACGCGTTGACGCGCGGGACGGGACGGCCCTCCCGGGTGCCGCCGGGCGCCTGATCCGGCCGGACCCACCGACCGGGCTCCCGTGCGCGGGGGCCCGGTCGCTCTTTTTCAGGCCTCCCGCAGCGCCTTGGCCACCGCCCCGTCGCCGGTCACCGTGACCCGGCCGGTGCGCACCGCGTCCGGCAGCGCCAACTCCCCCCGGGCCAGGGCCGTACAGGTCTCCGTGTCCAGCAGGAGCCGTGCGTCGGGCTCGGCCGGCGCCGGGCCGTCGCCGTACACCGGGCCGTCCTCCGCGCCGACGCGCAGGTGGAACTCCCCTTCCTCCAGCCGGACTTCCACCACGCCCTCGCCCTCGACGGCGCGCAGCAGGGGCAGCGCGAACCAGTGGGCGCGGGCCGCGTCCGTGGGGCGGCGCTCGCCCAGCTCGGGTTCGCCCCACCGCCCCAGGGCCTGCAACACGGGGAGCAGGTCCCGCCCCCGCGCGGTGAGTTCGTAGACGTATGCCGCGCCCGGCGGTGGCAGCCGCCGCCTGCTCGTGAGCCCGTCCCGCTCCATGTCCTTCAGCCGGGAGGCGAGGACGTCCGTGCTGACCCCCGGCAGATCCGCGTGCAGGTCCGTGTAGCGGCGGGGGCCGCCGAGCAGTTCCCGGACGATCAGCAGGGTCCAGCGGTCGCCCACCAGGTCGAGGGCGCGGGCCGCGGAACAGTACTGGTCGTAGCTTCGGCGAGGTGACATGCGACGCAGTGTAGACAAGATGTTGGACTTTCCAAGCTCCTACTTGGTAAAACCAAGCAACACGAGTTCCCGGAGGGGCGCATGGAGTTCCGGCAGTCCAACAAGCTCAGCGAGGTCTGTTACGAGATCCGCGGACCGGTGATCGAGCACGCCAACGCGCTGGAGGAGGCGGGCCACAGCGTGCTGCGCCTGAACACCGGAAACCCCGCGCTGTTCGGCTTCGAGGCGCCGGAGGAGATCCTCCAGGACATGATCCGGATGCTGCCGCAGGCGCACGGCTACACGGACTCGCGCGGCATCCTCTCCGCCCGCCGGGCGGTGGCGCAGCGCTACCAGACGCTGGGCCTGGAAGTGGGCGTCGACGACGTCTTCCTCGGCAACGGCGTCTCCGAACTGGTCTCCATGGCCGTACAGGCGCTGGTCGAGGACGGCGACGAAATCCTCATCCCGGCCCCGGACTTCCCCCTCTGGACGGCGGTGACCACGCTCGCCGGCGGCAAGGCGGTGCACTACCTCTGCGACGAGCAGGCCGAGTGGTACCCGGACCTGGCCGACATGGAGTCGAAGATCACGGACCGCACCAAGGCCGTCGTCATCATCAACCCGAACAACCCGACCGGCGCGGTGTATCCGAAGGAGATCCTGGAGGGCATCCTCGACCTGGCCCGCCGGCACGGCCTGATGGTCTTCGCCGACGAGATCTACGACCAGATCCTGTACGACGACGCCGTCCACCACTCGACCGCGGCCCTCGCCCCCGACCTGGTCGTCCTCACCTTCTGCGGCCTGTCCAAGACCTACCGCGTGGCCGGCTTCCGCTCGGGCTGGCTGGTCGTCACCGGTCCGAAGCAGCATGCGAAGGACTACCTGGAGGGCCTGACCATGCTGGCCTCCATGCGGCTGTGCGCCAACGCGCCCGCCCAGTACGCCATCCAGGCCGCGCTCGGCGGACGCCAGTCCGTCCGCGAACTCGTGGTGCCCGGCGGCCGGCTGTACGAGCAGCGCAACGTGGCCTGGCAGAAGCTCAACGAGATCCCCGGCGTCTCGTGCGTCAAACCGAAGGGCGCCCTCTACGCCTTCGCCCGCATCGACCCCAAGGTCCACCCCATCCACGACGACGAGAAGTTCGTCCTGGACCTGCTCCTCCAGGAGAAGATCCAGGTCGTCCAGGGCACCGGCTTCAACTGGCCCGCCCCCGACCACTTCCGCATCCTGACCCTGCCGTACGCGGAGGACCTGGAGACCGCGATCGGCCGGATCGGAAGGTTCCTGACCGGCTACAGGCAGTAGGACGGCGGCGGGGCGCCCCGCGCGGGAGCCCGGCCAGGTGACCCGGGCGCCGGAGGCACCACGCGGGAGCCCGACCGGGCAACCCGGGCGCCGGAGGCACCACGCGGAAGCCCGACCGGGCAACCCGGGCGCCGGAGGCACCACGCGGAAGCCCGACCGGGCAACCCGGGCGCCGGAGGCACCACGCGGAAGCCCGACCGGGCAACCCGGGCGCCGGAGGCACCACGCGGAAGCCCGACCGGGCAACCCGGGCGCCGGAGGCACCACGCGGAAGCCCGACCGGGTAACCCGGGCGCCGGAGGCACCACGCGGAAGCCCGACCGGGTAACCCGGGCGCCGGAGGCACCACGCGGAAGCCCGACCGGGTGACCCGGGCGCCGGAGGCACCACGCGGAAGCCCGACCGGGTGACCCGGGTGGCGGGGGCACCGCGCGGGAGCCCGACCGGGTGACCCGGGTGGCGGGGCGGCCCCGCGTTACTCCTTCCGGCCGACCCACGACACCGTCCACGGGCGCGTGACGGCACCGGACCGGAGGGGTTGGCTCTTAGCCTCTGACCCATGGGTGATGTCCTTCTCGTCCGGCACGGTGAGACCGAGTGGTCGCGGTCCGGGCGGCATACCGGGTGGACCGACCTGCCTCTCACCGAGCACGGCAGGGCGGAGGCCCGGCGGCTGCTGCCGTTGATCCGTTCGCACCGCATCGGCGCCGCCTTCGTCAGCCCCCTCCAGCGGGCCCGGGAGACCGCCGAGCTGATCGGGGTGCCCGGCGCCCGGGTCGACGCCGACCTGCGGGAATGGGACTACGGCGGCTACGAGGGCGTGACCACCGTGGACATCCAGCGCACCCGGCCGGGCTGGTTCCTGTTCACGGACGGGGTCGCGCCGGGGCCGCCGGAGCACCCCGGGGAGAGCCCGGAGCAGGTCGGGGAGCGCGCCGACCGCATGCTGGCCAAGGTCGAGGCGGCGCTCGCCGACACGGAGGGGGCGGTGCTGCTGGTGGCGCACGGCCACTTCCTGCGTGTGCTGACGGCCCGCCGCCTCGGCCTGCCGCCGTCCGCCGGCGCCCTCTTCCAGCTGGCCACCGGCACCCTGTGCCGACTTGGCACCGAGCACGCCCGGCCGGTGATCGCGGGATGGAACATCCACCCGGACGAACCGACGAACCCGAGCTGAGCGGGACGGGGCAGGGCAAGGCGGGGCAGCCGACGAACGCAGGCCACCGCACCTCAGCCTCTGCGCGCGCAGCCCTCAGCCGCCCCGGCTGCCTGCCCGTACGGGGCCTGGCCGGGTGGGGCCTGGCCGGGTGGGGTCCTTCGGTTCGCGCCGGTGTGAAGGCCGTTGTCACCCGGGCCGCCCACCCGCCCTGCGAGGCCTGCGCGTACCCGGCCTGCCCGTACGGGGCCTGCCCAGCGGGGGGGCTGTCGGTTCGTGGCCGGGGTCCGGGGTCGGCCGGGGGCAGGGGGCCGTTGGTTGTCAGTGGGGGGTCGTAGCCTTCGGGGTGTGGATCCGTGCGGCCCGTGCGGGTCGACGTCGGAGAGGAGTACGCCGTGAGCCGGCCGCCCACCGCCGCGCAGCGGCGGGTCATCGACGCCGCCGACCCGGTCACCGGGCGGCTGCGGGGCACGGAGGCGCAGCTCGCGGCGCTGGTGAGGCTCGGGCTCGCCTTCCGGCACCCGCGGCCGCCGCACGACCACTTCCTGACCTCCGCCGGACACCGCACCCGGGAGGCCGCGGAGCCCCGGGCCGACGCGGAGCCCGCGCCCGCGGACGGCGGGTTCGCCGCACGGGTCGGCGGGGAGGAACGGGCCGACACCGGGCCCGCCCGGGCCCGTGAGGTGCACAGCGCCTGGCAGGGCCTGCTCGAACTGCGCCGGATGACCAACGCCGACGGCGCCACCGACCGGCCCTGCGGCTGGGAGCGCACGCACCTGGTGCGGGCCGCCGCGCTCGCCCTGGAGGCGGCCGGACACCCGCCGGAGGGACCGGGCGGCCCCGGCTACCGGGTCCGGGCCACCCCGCAGCCGGAGGCGGTCGCCGTGTACGCGCCGGACGCGGAGGCGCTGCGGGCGTGCGCGGCCACTCTGGAAGGGGCGGGCTGGCAGACCGGCGAGTACACCGAACCCCGGACCAGAACGCGCTATCTGCTGGCATCGCCACGCCGGGTGTGACGCCCGTGCCAGGATGCCGGCAAAGGATCAGTGCGTCGTACACGAGAAGTCGTACACGAGAAGGGGAAGTCGTGAGCGAACCGTATTCCGTCCGCGTCACGGTCCGTGGCTACGAGACCGACGTCCAGGGCCATCTGAACCAGGCGGTGTACATCAACTACGCCGAGCACGCCCGGTGGTCGCTGCTCCAGGCCGCCGGGATCACCCAGGCCCAGCTGGTCGGCCGGGGGGTGGGTCCGGTGGCCCTGGAGACCACCATCCGGTACAAACGCGAGCTGCTCGCCGGTGACGAGGTCGATGTGACCTGCGCGTTCGACTGGAGCGGCGGCAAGACCTTCCGGGTGCTCCAGTCGATCGTCAAGGCCGACGGCACGCAGGCAGCCGAGATCGAGGCGGTCGGCGGACTGCTGGACCTGAGGGCCCGGAAGCTGGTCACGGATCCGAGCGAGATCTTCCGGGAACTCGCCAAGGAGCCGGAGCTGTTCGGCTTCTGAGGTCCGGGCTCGCGAAGTCCGGGCCCCGTCCCGCCGGCCTACGCGTCGAGCAGCTCCGGCTGGTGCTCGGCGTCGTAGGCCGCCCGCGCCTCGGCGACGTACTCGCGGTTGCGCTCGGCCCAGTCGGTCAGCCTCAGCAGCGTCTCGTGCAACTCGACCGCCACCGGGGTGAGTTCGTACTCCACCTTGGGCGGCACCGTCGGATGGACGGTGCGGGTCACCAGCCCGTCGCGCTCCAGGTTGCGCAGGGTGAGGGCCAGCATCCGCCGACTGATGCCCTCGATACCGCGCTCCAGTTCGGTGAAGCGGATCGGGCCGTGCGCGGCCGCGACCAGGATCTGCACGCTCCATTTGCCGGCCACCCTGTCAAGAACCTCGCGGACCGGGCACGCGTGGGCGTTCACCACCTGGGTGGTAACACCGGTGTTCCTCTGGGACATCGAACTGCCTCCTTACGCCGTCCTCCGATGGTCACTCACCATGAACCCCGTTACAAGTCGTGCACCTTGCGCACGATCGGTTCCTGTTGGTGTCCCTGACGACTTCCAGGGCGATTACGGAGGCCAGAAGGCCATGTCGAGCATGACCGGCACACCGGCCGCACCGGTGACTCCTGTCCGAACATACCCGCGCCGGGCGTCCCTCGCCGTGCTGTGCGCGGGTGCGCTGATGACGATCCTGGACGGCACCATCGTCACGGTGGCGATGCCGGCCGTCCAACGCGACCTGGGCTTCAGCGGTCCGGGGCTGGCCTGGGTGGTGAACGCATATCTGATCCCGTTCGGCGGTCTGCTGCTGCTGTTCGGCCGTCTGGGTGATCTGCTGGGGCGCAGGCGGATGTTCGCGGCCGGGCTCGCCGTGTTCACCGCGGCCTCCGTGGTCTGCGGGCTGGCGACGAACCAGGGTGCGCTGATCGCGGCGCGGGCCGTACAGGGCGCCGGCGGGGCGATGTCCTCGGCGGTGGTCCTCGGCATGCTGGTCGCGCTCTACCCGGAGCCGCGCGAACAGGCACGGGCCATCGCGGTGTTCAGTGCGGTGGGGGCGGTGGGCGCCACCCTCGGCACGTTCCTCGGCGGGGCGCTGACACAGGCGCTGAGCTGGCACTGGATCTTCCTGATCAACCTGCCGATCGGGGTGGCCGCCTGGCTGGCGGCACTGCGCGTCCTGGCCCGCGACTCCGGCGCCGGGCTCGGCGCCGGCGCGGACTGGCCGGGCGCCGCCCTGGTCACCGGCGCGCTGATGCTCACCGTGTACGTCATCGTCGGCGCCGGCGACCGGGGCCCGGCCGCCACCGCCGGGCTCGCCGCCCTCGCCCTCGCGCTCCTCGTGGCGTTCGCCGTCCGTCAGGCACGGGCCGACCGCCCGCTGCTGCGGCTGCGGCTGCTGCGCTCCCGGGTGTTGAGCGGCGCGAACGGCGTGCAGGTCCTGATGGTCGCGACGATGTACGGCTTCCAGTTCCTCGGCGCGCTCTACCTCCAACGCGTCCTGGGTTTCGGGGAGTTGCACACGGGGCTGGCCTTCCTGCCGGCGCCGCTCGCGATCGGCGTGCTGATGCTCGGGCTGTCGGCGCGCCTCACCGGCCGGTTCGGCGGGTACCGGGTGCTGCTCGCCGGACTGGTGCTCATCACCGTCGGGATGGCCCTGCTGAGCCGGGCGCCCGCCGACGGCTCGTACGCGGCCGACGTGCTGCCGCCGATGCTGCTCATGGCGGCCGGGTTCGCCGCGGCGATGCCCCCGCTCACCGGGCTGGCCATGTCCGGCGCCCGCCCGGAGGACGCCGGACTGGCCTCCGGTCTCTTCAACTCCACGCAGGTGGTGGGTGGTTCGCTGGGGCTGGCCGTCCTGTCCACGCTCGCGGCGAGCCACACCGGCGGGCTGCTGCACCGGGGTACCGAGCTGGTGCCGGCCACGGCGGAGGGCTATCGGCTGGCGTTCCGGGTGGCGGCGGTGATCGCGGCGACGGCCCTGGCGCTGGCGGCGGTCACGCTCCGCCCGGACCCCGAGTGAGCCTCACCCCGCCCCCAACAGGCTCCGGTCGCCCTCACCCCGCCTCGAACAGGCTTCGGTTGTCCTCGGCCCAGGTCCGGAAGGACCGGGCCGGCCGGCCCAGCACCCGGGACACGTCCTCGGTGACCACCGCGTTGCCGCCGGCCCGGACGAACGCCACCCCCCTCAGCACCCCGTCGGCCCGGGAGCCGTCCATGCCCCAGGCGGTGCGCAGGAAGTCGCGCGTCCCGTCCGGGGTCAGGTCCCGGGTCGGGACCGGGCGGCCCAGGACCTCGGCGAGGACGGCGGCCTGGCCGGGGACGCTGATCGCCTCGGGACCGGTCAGGGTGTACGTCCGTCCCGCGTGCCCGGCGTCGAGCAGGGCCCGCACCGCCACCTCGGCGATGTCGCGCGGGTCGATCACGCCCGACGCGCCGTCCCCGGTCATGTTGGGCACCGGCTCGCCCGCCCGCAGCGCCTGGACCCAGGTCAGTGTGTTGGAGGCGAACGAGGAGGGCCGCAGCACCGTCCACTCGGCCCCGCTCTCCCGCAGCGCCCGCTCGCCCGCCACGTGCCAGAGCGCGGAGGGCCCGACGGCGGTGTCCCCGGTGCCGATGGCGGAGAGCTTCACGAGCCGCCGCACGCCCGCCGCCCGGGCCGCCGTGACCAGTGCCGCGTCCTCCCCCGCGTCGGGACCGGGCGGCCGGAGCAGGAAGGCGGCCGTCGCCCCGGCGAGCGCGGCGGCCACGGACTCCGGGTCCGTGAGGTCCCCGCGGACCGCCTCCACCCCGGCGGGCGTGCGGGCCCTCGCCGGGTCCCGGGTGAGCGCGCGCACCTTCGCACCCCGCGCGGCCAGCTGTCGTACGACGTCGCTCCCGATGGTGCCCGTGGCACCCGTCACCAGAATCATGCCGTCCACGGTGGGCCCGCCGGGCCGCCCGGCTCTTGGAAATTCCGGCACGGCCGGACCGCCCGGACGACCGTGCCGGGCGCTTACGGTGGAGGGGTGCCGATGACCACCACCGAGCCGCTTCCCACCGCACCCGAGGCGCTGCGCCCCTGGATCGCCGGGGTGCGGACCATGTCCTTCGCCGAGCCGCCCGAGGGGACGTTCGTGCAGCTGCCGGACGCGGTGACCAAGGTGGTGCTGCGGGTGACGGGGGACGGACGGCGTGACGTGCTGGCGGTCGGGCCGCGGGTGCGCGCCACCTACCACGAGGGGAAGGGGCACATCGCGTGTGTGGAGCTGCGCCTCGCACCGGGAACGGCCGTGCCCCTGCTGGGAGTCGCGGCCGCCGGGCTGGTCGGCCGGGTGGTGCCGCTGGACCGTCTGCCGGGCGCGGCGGCACACCGGTTCGCGCGTGCGGTGCGGTGGCTGGATCCGCTGGAGGCGCTGCCACGGATCGCCGAGGTGCTGCCCGGCCTGCTCGCCGAGCAGGCGGATCCGGCCCGGACGGCGCTGCTGCGCGCGGGCGTGGCCGCGCTGTCGGTACGGATGGACCGGGCGCCCGCGCGGGTGCGTGAGGTGGCCCGCGAACTGGCCGTGAGCGAACGGCAGTTGCGGAACCTGTTCACCGAGGGGGTGGGTGTCTCCCCCAAGCACTACGCCCGGATCGACCGTGTCCGCGCGGTGGCCAGCCGGGCGGGCAGCGCCCGCTGGTCCGAACTGGCCGCCGCCACCGGCTACTTCGACCAGTCGCACATGACGGCCGACTTCCGCACCCTGATGGGCGTGCCGCCCCGCTCCTACTTCACCGGGCGGCTGCCGGCCACCACCCCGTGCCAGGCGGTCCGCGCCTCGGTCACGGGATCGACTGGGGGGACGGGAGGGGCACGGCGGCCGCTGCCGCGCCCCGCGCCGACGCGGGCCGCCGGCCCAGGTGGTTGAAGACCAGGTTCAGCAGTACGGCCGTCACGCACCCTGTCGAGATGCCCGAGTCGAGGACGATCCGGGCGGTCTCCGGGAAGGCGTGGTAGAAGTCCGGCGCGGTGATCGGGACGATGCCGACGGCCAGCGCGACCGCGACCACCAGGATGTTGTCCCCCTGGTCGAGACCCGCCCTGACCAGCGTCTGGATGCCGCTGACCGCCACCGAACCGAACAGGACCACGCCCGCGCCGCCCAGCACCGGGCGGGGCACGACCGCGATCAGCGAGGCGGCCGCCGGGCACAGGCCCATCAGCACCAGGAAGCCGCCGCCGGCCGCGACCACGAAGCGGCTGCGGATCCGGGTCATCGCGACCAGGCCGATGTTCTGTGCGAAGGCGCTGCACATGAACCCGTTGAAGAGCGGGCTGATCGCCGAGCCCAGGGTGTCGGCGCGCAGCCCGGCCGCGATGGTCCGTTCGTCGGCGGGGCGTTCCACGATCTCGCCCAGCGCCAGCATGTCCGCGGTCGACTCGGTCATCGAGACCACCATCACCACGCACAGGGAGAGGATCGCGGCGAGCTGGAACTGCGGGGCGCCGAAGTGGAAGGGGGTGGGGAAGCCGACGAGGCCGGCGTCCGCGACCGGGGCGAAGTCCGTGACGCCGAACGGGATCGCGACCAGGGTGCCCGCCACCAGGCCGATCAGTACCGCGATCTGCTTGACGAAACCCCTGGTGAACCGGCGCAGCAGCAGGACGGCGACGAGGGTCGCCGCGGCCAGGCCCAGGTACTCGGCGGAGCCGTAGTCGGGCGCCGTGGGGTCGGGTCCCTGGGCCCAGCCGAAGGCCACCGGGAGCAGCGAGAGGCCGATCAGCGTGATGACCGACCCGGTGACGACCGGCGGGAAGAAACGCACCGCCCTGCTGAAGAAGGGGGCGGCGAGGAAGCCGAGGAGGCCCGCCACGATCACCGCGCCGAAGATGACGGGCAGGGCGTCGGACTTGTCGTGGGTGGACGCGGCTATGGCGGTCATGGGGGCGACACCGGCGAAGGTGACGCCGTTGACGAAGGGCAGCCGGGCGCCGATCTTCCAGATCCCGAGGGTCTGGAGGAAGGTGGCGAGGCCCGCGGTGAAGAGGCAGGCGCCGGTCAGGAAGGTCAGTTCGGTGCCGGTGAGGCCGATGGCGGCGCCGACGATCAGGGGCGGGGCGACGACTCCGGCGTACATGGCGGCGACGTGCTGGAGGCCGGTGGTCGCCATTTTCAGGGGCGGGAGTTTCTCGTCGACGGGATGCACTTCTTGCACAGCGGCTCTCCTCCGGTCGGTTACGCGGCGGCTCTGGCGCGGGTGTCAGGGAGGTGGTGCGTGAATCCAGGTCGTGCGGGACCCGAGAGGAGGACGGGTGCCGTTCCCGGGCGCGCGCGAGGAAGCGCGCGCCCGGGAGACGGCTGCCGTGGAACCGCGGGGGTCCACGGCCACCGACCGGGAGCCGTCCCTCCCGGTCGGAGCTCAGGTGACGTGACCGGCGGTGCGGTTACCGGCCGGCCAGGCGCGCCAGCCGCTGGGCCTCGGCGCGGGTGGAGCGGGCGATCCGGTCCTCGTCCACGTGCAGCAGCCGGTTGTCCGCGACGATCTGACGGCCGTTCACGAAGGAGGCGGTGACCGGCGCGGCCGCGCCGAGGACCAGGGCGGCCACCGGGTCGGCGATGGAGGCGTGGGCGAGGGTGTCCAGCTTCCAGAGGACCAGGTCGGCGAGCTTGCCGGGTTCGAGGGAGCCGATCTGGCTCGCCCGGCCCAGGACCTGGGCGCCGCCGTAGGTGCCGAGGCGCAGGGCCTGGCGGGCGGTCAGGGCCGCTTCCCGGTGCGCGCCGAGGCGGTTGACGAGCAGCGCGTTGCGCAGCTCGGTGTGGAGTTCGCCCGACTCGTTGGACGCGGTGCCGTCGACGCCCAGTCCCACGGGGACGCCCGCCGCCAGCATGTCCGGCACCCGGGCGATGCCCGCCGCCAGCCGGGCGTTGGACGACGGGCAGTGGGCGACACCGGTCTTCGTGCGCCCGAACGCGGCGATGTCGGAGTCGTTCATGTGGACGCAGTGCGCCATCCAGACGTCCTCGCCGAGCCAGCCGGTGGACTCGAAGTAGTCGGTGGGCCCCATGCCGAACAGCTCGTGGCAGAACTTCTCCTCCTCGACCGTCTCCGAGCCGTGGGTGTGCAGCCTTACCCCGAGGCGGCGGGCCAACTCGGCGCCCTCGCGCAGGAGTTCGGTGGAGACGGAGAACGGGGAGCAGGGCGCGACGGCCACCTGGGTCATCGCGTCGAAGGAGTCGTCGTGGTACTCCTTGACGGTCGCCTCGGTGGCGGTGAGGGCGCCTTCGAGGGTCTCGACGGCGAAGTCCGGGGGCAGGCCGCCGTCCTTCTCGCTGCGGTCCATGGAGCCGCGGGCGAGGGTGAAGCGGACGCCCGTCTCGTGGGCGGCGCGGATGATCGCGCCGGACAGGTCGCCGGAGTCCTTCGGGTAGACGTAGTGGTGGTCCATCGCGGTGGTGACCCCGCCCCGGGCCATCATCGCGAGCGAGCCCTGCGCCGCCGCGTACACCATCGGTTCGTCGATGCGCGCCCAGGTCGGGTACAGGGCGACCAGCCAGTCGAAGAGGTTGTGGTCGGTGGCGAGGCCCCGGGTGATCCACTGGTAGTAGTGGTGGTGGGTGTTGACCAGGCCGGGGGTGACCAGGTGTCCGGTGGCGTCGATGCGGCGTTCGACGTCCGCCAGGCCCTCGGGGGCCGGGCCCGCGCCGAGGGACTCGATGCGGTTGCCGGCGATCACGACGTGTCCGTCCGGGTACTCGGTGTCGTGGGCGTCGACGGTCGCGATGGCACAGTTCTCGATGACGATGCGCCGGTCTGCTGCCATGGTTTCGTCCTTTTCGCTCAGTGGACTCGTTAAGGGGGCACGGCAGGACCCTGGGGATTTGAGTGCCGCGGCCGGGGAGCCGAGTTCCCCGGCCACGGGTGCCGAAAGGGTGGTTCAGAGGTTGCTGAGGTCCACCGGGATCCGCGGCTCGCAGCCGTCCCGGACGACGGTCGCCTCGATCAGGCCGTAGGGCCGGTCCGCGGCGTAGTACACCTCATTGTCGTTCTTGAGGCCGAACGGCTCCAGGTCGACCAGGAAGTGGTGCTTGTTCGGGAGCGAGAAGCGGATCTCGTCGATCTCGTCCCGGTGGTCGATGACCCTCGAGCCCATCTGGTAGAGGCTCTGCTGGAGCGAGAGGGAGTACGTCTCGGCGAAGGCCTGGAGCAGGTGTTTCCTGGTCTGCTCGTAGGACTCGTCCCAGTCGGGCATCCGCTGTTCGTCGTCGGTCCAGTTGAACCGCCAGCGGCCGGACACCTCGGTGGCCAGGATGCGGTCGTACGCCTCGGGCAGGGTCGTGTACTTGTCCTTGACGTAGCCCCAGAACTCGGAGTCGGTCGAGTTCATCACGACGAGGTCCTTCAGACCGGAGACGACCTCCCACGACGTGCCGTCGTAGGTGATCTGGGCGAGCCTGGTCTCCTGGCCCTTGCGGACGAAGGAGTGCGCGCCCTTCCCGGCGTGCTCGATCCGCTCCCAGGCGTACTCCTCGACGCGGATCCGGGCCCGGTGGATCGGCTCCTGCGAGGTCACGAAGTGCCGGGCGAGGTGGATGCCGAACTGCTCGGGCGACGCTATGCCGTGCTCCTTGGCGAACGCGTACACCGTGTTCTTGGTGGTGTCGGTCGGCAGGACGCTGGCGTTGGAGCCGGAGTAGTGGACCTCGTCCATGTCGCCGGAGAGCGAGACGGAGACGTTCAGGTCCCTGATGTGGTGGGTGGCGCCGTCCCGAGTGATCTTCACGACCCGGTTCTCGGCCTTGCCGTACTGGTTCTGTCCCAGGATGGGCATGTGTCTGCTAGCTCCCTCGGTAAACGGAGTAGCCGAACGGGTTGAGCAGCAGCGGTACGTGGTAGTGCTCGCCCGGCACGACGGCGAACGTGACCGCCACCTCCGGGAAGAACACGGCCGGTCCGCTGTCCCGGTTCGCGGGGGCGTCCTGCTGCGCAT
The DNA here is from genome assembly GCF_022343545.1 of Streptomyces arenae. Classification (NCBI taxonomy): domain Bacteria; kingdom Bacillati; phylum Actinomycetota; class Actinomycetes; order Kitasatosporales; family Streptomycetaceae; genus Streptomyces; species Streptomyces arenae. Next base: position 72,505 of record NZ_JAKQYH010000089.1, on the reverse strand, counting down.
CGGCTTGCTGATGGGTGAGATACGGCTCCACGGCGAAGTCGAGCCGTACGTGTGCCGTCCCCTCCGGCAGGTCCGGAAGGTCCTTGCACCGGCCGTCCGCGTCGGTCGCGGAGCCGCCGAGCGCCTGCCAGTCCGCGCCGTGGCCGGTGCGGGCCGCGAGCCGGACGGCGACGCCCGCGGCGGGGCGGCCGGCGCTGGTGTCCAGGATGTGGGTGGACACGGAGGCGGTGGTGCTGGTGCTCATGGTGTCAGGCGTCCTCTTCGACGAGTCGGGCCAGCCGGATACGGTTGATCTTGCCCAGCTCGGTGCGGACGATCTCCCGCTCCCGCTCGGGCGGGTTGCCGATCCGCTCCCTGACCGCGTCCCGCATCTCCTCGCCGCTGCGGCCGGTGGCGCAGATCAGGAAGACATGGCTGAACCTCTCCTGGTAGGCCAGGTTGAGTTCGAGCATCTCCGCCTTGAGTCCGTCGGCGGCGCCGGCCATGCCGGACTGCTCACGGGCCGAGGTCGGGTCGCCGGGCCTCGGGCGCCCGATGGGCGGGTGTCCGGCCATGGCCTCCGCCAGGTCCTCCGTGGTCAGCTCGGCCATGGCGGCGTCGCTGGCGGCGTAGAGGGCCTCGGGGGCGGCGTAGGGGCGCTCGGCGAGCAGCTGCCGGGCCCAGGCCGTGGAGGCGCACGCCTCGTGGAGGACGGCCAGGGCCGCGTGCTCCTCCAGAGCGTTGAACCGGGCCAGACCCGGGGGCGTGGAAGTCGACGTCACGGGAGCCTCCGTGGCCGTGGGCGGCCTTCGTGCTGAACGGGCTGCGGTCAGCTAACGCCCTCCGGAACACCGAGTCAACACTTTGTTGAAAATTCCGCGTAACCACTCCGCGCGGTTCAGCTCTCCTTGTCGCGGTTCAGGTAGTTGTAGACGGTGAAGCGGCTCACGCCGAGCGCGCTCGCCACCGTCTCCACGCCATGGCGGACCGAGAAGGCGCCCCGCGCCTCCAGGACGCGCACCACCTCCTGCTTGGCCTTGCGGTCCAGGTCGGCGAGCGGCTTGCCCTGCTTGCGCTCCATGGCGGCCAGGATGTGGTCGAGCGAGTCGGCGAGCTGCGGCAGCCGTACGGCGACCACGTCGACGCCCGCCCAGGCGAGCACGACGTCGTCGGCGCCCGCCTCGTCGGGCGGGAGCATCTCCCCGCCCATGGCGTCGACCAGCGGCTTCACGGCCGTGATGAAGGGCTCGTCCGCGCTTCCGGTCACTTGTCGCCGCCCTCCCCCACCACGTTGACCTGGAGCGAGATCCGGGTGGCCCCGGCCTCCAGGGCCCTGCGCAGCAGCGCGTCCACGGCGGTGAGCACGGCCTCGGAGCCGCCCTCCGCCGTGTTCCCGAACGGCCCGACGTCCACCGCGTCCAGCTGCGCGCCCTCGATGACGTCCCGGGCGACCAGCGCGTGCGCGGGGGCCTCGTCGAGGTCGAAGGGCTCGGTCGTGAACTCCACTCTCAATCGCACGGGCTCAACCTAACGCGCGGCACGGTTCTTCGGGCAGTCTTCCCGGGTCACCGGCCCTTGCGCAGAAAGCTCCGCAGCCGCCGCTCGGGCCAGGTGTTGATCACGTCGTCCCCGGTGAGCCAGCCGCGCCGGGCGGTGCCGATGCCGTACCGCATGTGGGCGAGGTGCGGGACGGCGTGGGCGTCGCTGTTCACGGCGAACCGCACGCCGTGCCGGCGGGCCCGCAGGATGTCCTCGTCCCGCAGGTCGAGCCGGTCCGGGTGGGCGTTGATCTCCAGCGCGGTGCCGGTGCGGGCGCAGGCCGCGAAGACCGCGTCGAGGTCGGCGTCGATGCCCGGGCGCTTGCCGATGATGCGGGTGGTGGGGTGGCCGATGATGTTCACGTACGGGTTCTCGCAGGCCCGCACGAGCCGCCGGGTCAGCTGCTCGCGGCTCTGTCCGAAGTGCGAGTGCACCGAGGCCACGCACAGGTCGAACCCGGCGAGGAAGTCGTCCGGCCAGTCCACCTCGCCCTCCGGGCCGATGTTCAGCTCGGTGCCGTGCAGCAGCCGCAGCCCGCCGCGCCGGCCCTTGGTGGGGTAGGTGCCGTCCAGTGCGCGCACCCGCTCCCGCTGGGCCAGCATCCGCTCGTCGGTCATGCGCTGCATGGCCAGGTCGGGCGCGTGGTCGGTGATCGCGTAATAGGCGTAGCCGCGCGCCGCGGCGGCCTCGGCCATCTCCTCCAGGGGTGCGAGCCCGTCCGTGAGGTCGGTGTGGGTGTGCAGGTCGCCCCGTAGATCGTCCTCGGCGACCAGCTCGGGCAGTTCGTCGCGCAGTCCGGCCTCGATCTCCCCGCGGTCCTCGCGCAGGGCCGGCGGGATCCAGGGCAGGCCGAGCCGCTCGTACACCTCCTCCTCGGTCCCGGAGACGATCCGCTCGCCGCTCTCGACGTCGAAGAGGCCGTACTCGGAGAGCTTGAGCTTCTGGTGCACGGCCCGCTCGCGGGTGCGGATGTTGTGGGCCTTGGAGCCGGTGAAGTACTGGAGGGCCGCGCCCCACGAGTGCGGCGGTACGACCCGCAGGTCGACGTCGAGACCCTGGCTGGTCCGCACGGAGGTCTTCGTCCCGCCCTGTCCGATGACCTCGGTGACGTACGGCAGCCCGGTGAACGCCTTCATGACCGGCGCCGACTCCTCGGCCGCCGCGAGGATGTCGATGTCGCCGATGGTCTCCCGCATCCGGCGCAGCGAGCCGGCGTGGGCGCAGCGCTCGCAGCCGGGCACCGCGGAGAGCACCCGGACGATGTCCTCGGCCAGTTCCATGGCCACGTCGATGTGCACCCGGCCGCCGGAGGCGCGCAGCAGTTCGATGCCGTGGAGGATGTTCTCCTCGGTCTTCGGCCCGAAGCCCTTGAGGTCGCGGAGCCGTTCGTCGCGGATGGCGTCGGCGAGTTCCGCCACCGACGAGACGCCCAGTTCCTCGTAGACGGCCATCGCCTTCTTCGGGCCGAGGGTGGGGATGGCGGTGAGCCGGCGGACCCCGTCCGGAATCCTGGACCGCAGCTCCTCGACGGCGGCGACGGTGCCGCTTCCGAGGTACTCGCGGACCTTCTGGGCGATCGACTTCCCGACGTTCGGGATCTCCTGGAGCCCCTTGAGGTCGAGAGCGGCGACATCGGCGTGGTGACCGCCGACCGAACGGGCGGCCTTCTCGTAGACGCGCGCCTTGAAGGCGTCTCCGCCGGTGATCGAGATCAGGTCGGCGTACTCCTGGAGCAGCGCGGCGACCTCGTCGTTGGACCGGGCCATGTCTTCAGGGTAGGGCGCGGGTTTTGCGCGGGCGCTCTTGACATCCCTCGCCGACGACAGGCAGTCTTCCGTTAAGCAGAAGTCAACTTCCACAATACGGAATTACGAGCGAACGGAAGGGAGCGTCGGCCCCCATGCCGGGTTCTGAATGGAGCACAGCCGCAGAGCAGCGCTTCACCGTCAACCTGTCGATCCTCTTCACGGAGCTCCCGCTCCTGGAGCGCCCCGCGGCCGCCGCCGCGGCCGGCTTCACCGCGGTCGAGCTGTGGTGGCCCTGGGTGGAGACCCCCACGCCCGAGCGGTCCGAACTCGACGCGCTGCGCGAGGCGATCACGGCCGCGCGCGTCCGGCTGACCGGCCTGAACTTCTACGCCGGTGAGCTGCCGGGACCCGACAGGGGCGCCCTGTCGGTGCCGGGCGCGGAGTCCGAGCGGTTCCGCGCCAACATCGACGTGGCGGCCGGCTTCGCCCGCTCCCTGGGCTGCCGGTCGCTCAACGCCCTGTACGGCAACCGCGTGCCCGGCGTGGACCCGGCCGAACAGGACGCGCTGGCCCTGGAGAACCTGGTCCTGGCGGCGGAGGCGGCCGACCGCAACGGCGCGACCCTGCTGATCGAGGCGCTCAACGCGCCGGAGTCGCCGCGGTACCCGCTGGTGTCGGCGCCGGCCGCGGTCGCGGTCGTCGACAAGGTGAACGAGACGTCGGGGCTCGGCAACGCCCGCTTCCTGATGGACCTCTACCACCTGTCCATGAACGGCGAGGACCTGCCGGCGGTGATCGAGCGGTACGCGCCGAGGACCGGCCATGTGCAGATCGCCGACAACCCGGGCCGCGGCGCCCCCGGCACCGGCTCCCTCCCCCTGGAGGACCTCGTCGAGCGGCTGCGGAAGGCCGGTTACGACGGCTGGATCGGCCTGGAGTACAAGGCGGGCGACCGCCCGAGTGCCGAGGCCTTCGACTGGCTCCCGCGCACAGCGCGCTGAACTCCCCGACCCCGCCGAGCAGTCAGAGAGGCACCACCGATATGAGCACCCTTCCCAAGATCGCCTGGATAGGTCTCGGCATCATGGGCTCCCCCATGTCCGAGAACCTCCTCAAGGCGGGTTACGACGTCACCGGCTTCACCCTGGAGCAGGACAAGCTGGACCGGCTGGCCGCGGCGGGCGGCACCGCGGCGGCCTCGATCGCCGAGGCGGTCCGCGACGCCGACGTGGTCATCACGATGGTGCCCGCGTCGCCGCAGGTCGAGGCCATCGCCTACGGCCCGGACGGCATCCTCGCGAACGCCCGCTCCGGCGCCCTGCTCATCGACATGTCGTCCATCACGCCGGGGACCTCCGTCGACCTGGCGAAGGCGGCCGCTGACCAGGGCCTGCGGGTACTGGACGCGCCCGTGTCCGGGGGTGAGGCGGGCGCCGTCGAGGGCGTGCTGTCCATCATGGTCGGCGGCGAGCGGGCCGACTTCGACCACGCGAAGCCGATCTTCGAGGCGCTGGGCCGGACCATCGTGCTGTGCGGTCCGCACGGCTCCGGCCAGACCGTGAAGGCGGCCAACCAGCTGATCGTCGCCGTGAACATCCAGGCGTGCGCCGAGGCCGTGGTCTTCCTGGAGAAGTCCGGCGTGGACCTGGCGGCCGCGCTGGACGTGCTGAACGGCGGCCTGGCCGGCTCCACCGTCCTGACGCGGAAGAAGGACAACTTCCTGAACCGCGACTTCAGGCCGGGCTTCCGCATCGACCTGCACCACAAGGACATGGGCATCGTGACCGACGCGGCCCGCACCGTCGGCGCGGCCCTGCCGGTCGGTGCCGTGGTGGCGCAGCTGGTCGCCTCGCTGCGCGCGCAGGGCGACGGCGGCCTCGACCACTCCGCGCTGCTGCGCGCGGTCGAGCGCCTGTCCGGCGCGCCGGTCTGAGCGCCGCCCTGAGACTTCCGGGCGGCGTCACCGCTGACATCTGTCCTGTCGCGCCCAGGCGGTGGCGCCGCCCGGAAACCACTTCGACGCATCGTCGACGCCCAGTCCGGCCGCGGCCGGGACTGAGCACACAGGCGGCCCGTGACCGCCGGACGGCCCCGCTGAGGGGTGGCCGCCCGGACCGGTGCGCGGGCGGGGCGAGGACCGCGGCGGTGTGCGAGCCAGTGCGGTGGTGAAGGAACCGGACGCCCTTCCCGGCCAGAGGGAAGGACACCGGACTCCGTCGCACCCGCCGCGGTCCCAGCCATGACGTGCGCCGGACACGGGCACCACCCGTGTCCGGCGCTTCGGCGTGCGTTCGCGTCCCGGCCGCAGGAGCCTTGAGACATGACAGCAGCACACCCACCGACGGAGTTCCCCCGCATCGTCGTGCACGCGCCCGCCCTGGACGGGTCCCGCCGGGTCACCGAGGGGGCGGTGACCCTGGGGATCGCCTCACATCTGGACGACGTCATCGAGATCCTGCGGATGGCCGACCTGGACCGGATCGAGGTCGAGGAGAGCGACCTCATCGAGTGGCAGGGCGGCGGCCCCGACGACTGGCCGGGGCTGTCCGAGCACCCCGAACCCTGACGTAGCGGGACGAACGCACCGGCCGATGCTCAAATTATGCTCTGAACGTCGTTCAGCATGTTCCAACCGCCGCGGTCGGCGGGCATGTTCAGCGCACACGGAGCCCGCCGGCACGGGGGCGGCGGGCCCCGTGTCACCGGCATCGCACGGCGGGCGGCCCATCCCTCGGACGGGCCGCCCCCCGTCGTCTGCGTCGCCCGCGCCGGCTCAGACCTTCAGCGTCCTGATCGACGTCGGCGCATGGCCCGGCTCGGTGGCGAGTTCCTCGAACTCGACCACGTTCGAGATGTCGTTGGTGGTCGACATGGAGATGTCGGTGACCCGCTCCAGGATCGCCTCCACCACGACCGGCACCCGGTGCTCCGCCGCCAGCTTCTTGGCCTGCTCGAAGGCCGGCCCCAGGTCCGCGGGGTCGAGCACCCGGATCGCCTTGCAGCCCAGGCCCTCGGCGACCTTGACGTGGTCGACGCCGTAGACGCCCAGCTCGGGCGAGTTGATGTTCTCGAACTCCAGCTTGACCTGGAAGTCGATGTCGAACGCCCGCTGGGCCTGCCGGATCAGGCCCAGGTAGGCGTTGTTGACCAGCACATGCACGTACGGGATCCGGTGCTGCGCGCCGACCGCCAGCTCCTCCAGCATGAACTGGAAGTCGTAGTCGCCGGAGAGGGCGACGACGGACGCCTCCGGGTCGGCCTTGGCGACGCCCAGCGCGGCCGGGATGGTCCAGCCGAGCGGGCCCGCCTGGCCGCAGTTGATCCAGTGCCGGGGCCCGTAGACGTGCAGCAGCTGGGCGCCGGCGATCTGGGAGAGGCCGATCGTGGAGACGTACCGGGTCTCCGGGCCGAACGCCTTGTTCATCTCCTCGTAGACGCGCTGCGGCTTGATCGGGATGTCGTCGAAGTGGGTACGGCGCTGGAGGGTCGCCTTCCGCTGCTGCGCGGAGGCGGCCCAGGCGGCGCGGTCGGGCAGCCCGCCCGCCGCCTTCGACTCGCGTGCCACCTCGACGAACAGCTCCAGTGCCGCCTTCGCGTCGGAGGCGATGCCGTAGTCCGGTGCGAAGATCCGGCCGATCTGGGTCGGCTCGACGTCGACGTGGACGAACGTCCGGCCGGCCGTGTAGACGTCCAGCCGGCCGGTGTGCCGGTTGGCCCAGCGGTTGCCGATGCCGAGGACGAAGTCGGACTCCAGGAACGTCGCGTTGCCGTAGCGGTGGGAGGTCTGCAGGCCCACCATGCCGGCGTTCAGCTCGTGGTCGTCGGGGAGCACACCCCAGCCCATCAGGGTCGGGACGACCGGGGTGCCGGTCAACTCGGCGAACTCGACGAGCAGTTCGGCGGCGTCCGCGTTGATGATCCCGCCGCCGGCGACGATCAGGGGGCGTTCGGCCGCGTTGAGCATCCCGAGCGCCTTCTCGATCTGGGCGCGGGAGGCGACGGGCTTGTAGACGGGCAGCGGCTGGTACGTCTCGGGGTCGAACTCGATCTCGGTGAGCTGGACGTCGACCGGCAGGTCGATGAGGACCGGACCGGGGCGCCCGGAGCGCATCAGGTGGAAGGCCTGCTGGAAGACGCCGGGCACCTGGGCGGCCTCCAGCACGGTGACCGCCATCTTCGTCACCGGCTTGGCGATGGCGGCGATGTCGACGGCCTGGAAGTCCTCCTTGTGGATCACCGCGGTCGGGGCCTGGCCGGTGATGCAGAGGATCGGGACGGAGTCGCCGGTGGCCGAGTACAGGCCGGTGATCATGTCGGTGCCCGCCGGTCCGGACGTGCCGACGCAGACGCCGATGTTGCCGGGGCGGGCGCGGGTGTAGCCCTCGGCCATGTGCGAGGCGCCCTCGACATGGCGGGCGAGGGTGTGGGTGATGGAGCCGGAGGCCTTGAGCGCCGCGTAGAAGGGGTTGATCGCCGCGCCGGGCACCCCGAACGCGTCGGTGACGCCCTCGCGCCTGAGGATCTCAACTGCCGCGCGGGCAGCGGTCATACGAGCCATCGAGAACTCCTGCTTTCGACTGTCGGATGCCTGCTCCCGTCGCGCCCCGCGGTGAGCGGAATTCCGCATTGTGGAAAATTACTTCTACTATCTGGAATCAATGTAGGTCGAGGGGCGAACGTCGTCAAGAGAGGGACAACCGGGCCCCGACCGGGGCACCATGGGACGGCTGAACCGACGCGACGCCTGAGGTGGGGCCATGTCCGAGAGCGTGCCGGTGCGCTGTCCGGCCTGTCGGCGCGAGCACGTCTACACCGCGCCCTCGTACCCCTGCGCCTGCGGTGCGCCGGTCACCCCGAGCCTGGACGGCACGGCCGAGGCGACGGCGGTGGCGCACCGGGACTGGGACGCGGACTGGGTGACGGTGAGCTGCGGCTCCTGCGGCCGCCGGGACCAGTGGCCGCGGCCGGAGGTGGGCTGCCCGTGCGGAGCGGTGCTGCGGGTCCCGGTCGCCGGCACCGTGTCCGCGCCCGGTCCCGATCCCGAACCGCGGGCCGCCTTCCGTCCCGTGACGATCCGCACCGCCCGGGACGCGGTCACGGCCGCCGCGCTCTACCTGCGCTGGCTCGGGTACCGGGACATCCGCCGCGCCGACCAGCGGCCGCCGTCCGGGATCGGGCTGGCCGCGCGCGGTCTGGTGGCCCAGGTGGACCCGACCGTGCGGGCGGCCTCGCGACGGGACGTCGAGTGCCTGTGGCTGACGGCGATGACGGAGGACTCGGGGTGCGTGTACTTCTCCCTCGCGGGGTACGCCGACGATGCGCGTGAGCAGGCCGACGCCTTGAGGGTGCCGTTGTTCGTGCTGGACCTCACGGGGACGCCGCAGGCGGTGAACGGGGTCGCCGATGAGCTGCGTGCGTCAGGTGCGTGAGGATCTGCCGGTGCGTGTGGGCTGGTCGCGCAGTTCCCCGCGCCCCTACGGGGCGCTGGCCCTTACGGGGTGCTGTACCGATCCCGTAGTTCTATCTTCCGTACCTTGCCCGAGACCGTCATCGGGAAGTTCTCCAGGATCTGGATCCTGGTCGGCACCTTGTAGTGGGCCAGGCGGCCCGCGCAGAACGCGCGCAGGTCCTCCAGGGTCGGCGGGGCGGCCGGGTCGTGCGGGATGACGCAGGCCAGGACCTCCTCGCCGTACGTCTCGTGCGGGACGCCGACGACCTGGACGTCGCGGATCCCGGGGTGGCCGTAGAGGAACTCCTCGATCTCGCGCGGGTAGACGTTCTCGCCACCCCGGATGATCATGTCCTTGATCCGGCCGACGATCTCGACGTACCCGTCCTCCCGCATCGTCGCCAGGTCGCCGGTGTGCATCCAGCGTCCGGGGTCGACGGCCTCCGCCGTCTTCTCCGGCTCGTTCCAGTAGCCGAGCATCACGCTGTAGCCGCGGGTGCACAACTCCCCTGCCTCGCCCCGGGGTCGCGTCACCCCGGTGGCCGGGTCGACGACCTTGACCTCCAGGTGCGGCAGCACCCGGCCGACCGTGCCCGTGCGGTGTTCCAGGTCGTCGTCCATGCGGGTCTGGAGCGAGACCGGGCTGGTCTCCGTCATGCCGTAGCAGATGGAGACCTCCGCCATGTGCATCTCCGCGACCACCCGCTTCATCACCTCGACCGGGCAGGGCGAGCCCGCCATGATGCCGGTGCGCAGCGTGGCGAGGTCGTAGGAGGCGAAGTCGGGGAGGTTCAGCTCCGCGATGAACATGGTCGGCACCCCGTACAGCGAGGTGCAGCGCTCCCGCTGGACCGCCTCCAGGGTGGCCCTCGGGTCGAAGGACGGCGCCGGGATCACGATGCAGGCGCCGTGCGAGGTGGCGGCGAGGTTCCCCATCACCATGCCGAAACAGTGGTAGAAGGGCACCGGGACGCAGATCCGGTCCTGTTCGGTGTAGGAGACCAACTCCCCGACGAAGTAACCGTTGTTGAGGATGTTGTGATGGGAGAGGGTGGCCCCCTTCGGGAAGCCCGTCGTCCCCGAGGTGTACTGGATGTTGATCGGGTCGTCGCAGGACAACTCGGCTGCGCGGGCGGGTAGTTCCTCCCGGGCGACGGCCGTGCCGCGGGCGGTCAGCGCGTCCCAGCCGGGATCACCGATGTACACCGTCTCCCGCAACTGCGGGCAACGGCCCCGCACTTCCTCCACCATCGCCCGGTAGTCGCTGGTCTTGTGGCTGAGGGAGGCGAACAGCAGCGAGATCCCGGCCTGGTTGAGGACGTACTCGACCTCGTGGGTGCGGTAGGCGGGGTTGATGTTGACCATGATCGCGCCGATCCGGGCGGTGGCGTACTGCACCAGCACCCACTCGGCGCAGTTGACCGCCCAGATGCCCACCCGGTCGCCCTTGGCGGTCCCGCTCGCGAGCAGCGCGTACGCCAACCGGTCCACGTCGGCGGCGAACTCGGCGTAGGTCCAGCGCCTCCCGGAGGGCACGTCCACGAGCGCCTCGCGGTCGGGCCAGGCGGCCACGGCCCGGTCGAGGTCGGCGCCGATCGTGTCGCCGAGCAGGACGGTGCCGCTGGTGCCGTGCGTGTACGACAGTTCGTCGGAGGTCACCGGAAGTCCTCCTCGCGGTACTCCTCGGCCGAGCCCGCCGCGGTGGCCTCGCGCAGCTCGATCCGGCGGATCTTGCCGGACACGGTCTTGGGCAGCGGGGCGAACTCCAGCCTGCGGATGCGTTTGTACGGCGCGAGGACCTGCCGGGAGTGCTCGAAGAGCACCTTCGCCGTGTCCGGGCCCGGCTCCCAGCCCGCCGCGAGGACGACGTACGCCTTGGGCACGGCGAGCCGCAGCTCGTCCGGCGCCGGCACGACGGCCGCCTCGGCCACCGCCTCGTGCTCCAGCAGCGCGCTCTCCAGCTCGAACGGGCTGATCTTGTAGTCGGACGCCTTGAACACGTCGTCCGCGCGGCCGACGTAGGTGATGTAGCCGTCCTCGTCCCGGGAGCCGATGTCCCCGGTGCGGTAGTAGCCGCCGGCCATCGCCTCCGCCGTACGGTCGGCGTCGCCGTGATAGCCGGTCATCAGGCCCACCGGCCGCGCCGACAGGTCGAGGGCGATCTCGCCCTCCGCCGCCCCCGGCGCGCCCGACACCGGGTCCAGCAGTTCCACCCGGTACCCCGGGCTGGGGCGCCCCATGGAACCCGTCTTCAGCGTCTGCCCCGGGCTGTTGGAGACCTGTACGGCCGTCTCCGTCTGCCCGAAGCCGTCCCGGACGGTGACGTTCCAGGCCCGCCGGACCTGCTCGATCACCTCGGGGTTGAGCGGCTCACCGGCGGCCACGACCTCCCGGGGCGGGGTGCCGAGCCGGCCGAGGTCGGCCTGGATCAGCATCCGCCACACGGTCGGCGGGGCGCAGAAGGAGGTCACGCCGTGCCGCTCCATCTCGGCCATCAGCCGGCCCGCGTCGAAACGCGAGTAGTTGTGGATGAAGACCGTCGCCTCCGCGTTCCACGGCGCGAACAGGTTCGACCAGGCGTGCTTGGCCCAGCCCGGCGAGGAGATGTTCAGGTGCACGTCGCCGGGCTTGAGGCCGATCCAGTACATGGTGGCCAGGTGCCCGATGGGGTACGAGGTGTGGGTGTGCTCGACCAGCTTGGGGTGGGCGGTGGTGCCGGAGGTGAAGTAGAGCATCAGCGGGTCGTCGGCGAGGGTCGGGCCGTCCGGGACGAAACCGGCGGCGGCGACGTACGCGTCCTCGAACGGCTCCCAGCCCGCCACCGGCACCCCGCCCACCGCGATCCGGGTGTAGGCCCCCGGCACCTCGTCGAACTTGGCCGCGTCCTCGGTGCGTACGATCACGTGCTTCACCCGGCCCCGGTCGACGCGGTCGCGCAGGTCGGCCGGGCCGAGCAGCGGGGTCGCCGGGATGACGACGGCACGCAGCTTCATCGCGGCGAGGGCGGTCTCCCACAGCTCGGCCTGGTTGCCGAGCATGACGAGGATGCGGTCCTCGGGCTCGACGCCCCGCGCGCGCAGGTGGTTCGCCACCCGGTCGGAGCGTTCGGCCAGCTCGGCGAAGGACAGCTTCGTCTCGGTGCCGTCCTCCTCCACGATGTGCAGGGCGGTGCGGTCGTTGCCCTCGGCGATGACGTCGAACCAGTCGAGCGCCCAGTTGAAGTGGTCAGGACGCGGCCATTCGAAACCCGCGTAGGCGGTGGCGTAGTCCGTGCGGTGTTCCAGCAGGAAGTCCCGTGCCCTGCGGAAGTCCTCCGTCGCACTCGTCATACGCGTCTCCTTCAGTACCGGACCATTGCCGGGCGGCTCTCTGGCATCGTGTAATCCGTGATGCAGGTCTCACTACCCCCGAACGGGGGTGTGGACAGCACCGGGCCGGGGTCGAAGGGGCAATTCAGGTGGCAGCAGAGGTCGCGGGGGCGGTGGAGATACGCGGTGCGCTGGCCAGACTCCGGCGTGCCACCGGACTCCCGATCGCGTTCGGCGGGCTGGTCGAGGCGGGCCGGCCTCGGGTGCGGATCAGCGAGCTCAGCGGCACCCACACGGCGTCCCTGCGCTCCCTCGCGGTGACCTCGGGCAACGGCCTGGGCGGCAAGGCGGTGGCGCTGGCCCGCCCGTGCGCGGTCACCGACTACTCCGAGTCCCGCCAGATCAGCCACGAGTACGACATCCCGGTGGCCGCCGAGGGCATCCGCTCGGTACTCGCGGTGCCGGTGGTGGTACGGCGCCGGGTGCGGGGCGTGCTCTACGGCGCGCTGCGCACCGCCCAGCCGCTCGGCGACCGCGCGCTCGGCGCGGCGGTGGCCGCGGCCCGGGACGTGGAACAGGCACTGGTCGTCCAGGACGAGGCCCGGGGGCTGCTGGCGGCGGCGCGGCCGGAACCCGCCGCCGTGCCGGATCCGGGGGGTGCCTGGGAGCAGGTACGGGAGGCACACGCGGCGCTGCGGGCGCTGGCACCGCGGATCATCGATCCCGGGCTGCGGGCGGAACTGCTCGCGGCCTGCGGGCTGCTGACGACCTCGGCGCCGGGCTCCGGGGCCGCCCTGGCACCCCGGGAACTGGACGTCCTCGCCTGGGTGGCGGCCGGTGCGACCAACGCGGCGGTGGCCGAGCGGCTGGGGCTGCGGCCGGAGACGGTCAAGGGCTATCTGCGCTCGGCGATGCGGAAGCTGGGCGCGCACACCCGGGGGGAGGCGGTGTCGGCGGCTCGTCGGACGGGGCTGCTGCCGTAGCCCGGGCGGGGCTGCTGCCGTGGCTCGGGCGGGGTTGTTGCCATAGCTCGGGCCGGGTTGCTGCCGTAGCTCGGGCCGGGTTGTTGCCGTACCGGAGGGGACCCATTCCATTCATGCGGACGCGCTTTGAATTTCCGCCTGCGGGGGCGCTGTTATTTCCCTCACCAAGCCGTCCGGCCGAATTTCGGGGTTCCTTGCCTAGAATTTGGCTGGGACACGACACACGAGGGGAGCGGTGACCGTGCGACGGGACTTCCAGGAGCCTGCCCGATGCCACCCCGACCTGGTCATCGGCCGGGCAGAGCTGGTCACGGCGGCCCGGGAACAGCTCGCCTCCGGCGGCAGCGTGCTCCTGCACGGGCCCGCCGGAATAGGCAAGTCGACCGTCCTGCGGGCGCTGGACACGGAATACTCCGGGGCCGCCCGCACCGTGTTGCGCTGCTCGGCCACCGAGTCCGAATCCCACCTCCCCTTCCTCGCGCTCGCCGACCTCTTCGGGCTGGTCCTCGACGAGGTCGCACCGCACCTGCCCGCCGCCCAGCGCACCGCCCTGGAGTCGGCGCTCACCGGCCGCGGCGAGTCCACCCTCCAGCGCGACGGGCTCGCCCTGCGCCTCGCGGTGCTCTCCACGCTGCGCGTACTGGCCGCCGAGGGGCCCGTGCTGATCGTCGCCGACGACCTCCAGTGGCTGGATCCGGCCAGCGCCGAACTGCTCGGCTTCGCCGCCCGCCGCCTCGGCGGCACCCCGGTCCAACTGCTGTGCGCGGTCCGCACGGAGGGCCAGGAGTACGACCGGCACCTACGCGCGTCACCGCCGGACACCGTCGCCGTGCGGCTCGGCCCGCTCAACCGCAAACAGGTCTCCGAACTGCTGGACCACCGCGGCCACGTCGGTCTGACCCGGGCCGCGGTGCGGGAGATCCACCGCACCAGCGGCGGGAACCCGCTGTTCGCCCTGGAACTCGGCCGCGCCCTCGCCGAGAACCCGACCCCGCCCCGCCCCGGCGAGCCGCTGCCGGTGCCCACCTCGCTGCGCGCCCTGGTGCTCAGCCGCCTCGACATGCTCTCCGTGGAGGCCCGCCGCACCCTCCTGGTGGCCAGCGCCGGCGCCCGCCCCACCCAGGCCCTGCTGCACGCGGCCGGCCGGGAGAACGCCGAGGCCGAGTGCGCCCAGGCGGCCGAACTCGGACTGCTGGCCACCGACGCGGAGGGTCCGGCCGTACGCTTCGCGCACCCCCTCATCTCCGCCGCGCTGTACGCCGAGGCGCCCGCGCAGGAGCGCCGGGCCGCACACGCGGCGCTGTCGACCGCCGCCTCCGACCCGATCGAGCGGGCCCGGCACCTGGCCCTGGCCACCACCGGCACCGACCCCGCGGTGGCCGCGCAGCTCGCCGAGGCCGCCGCCCAGGCCCGGGACCGGGGCGCGCCCTCGGTGGCCGCGCAGATCGGGCTGCTCGCCGCCCGGCACACCCCGGGCGACAACACGCCCGGCCCGGACGAGCGCCGGCTGCTGGCCGCCGAGGACGCCACCAGCGCGGGCGAGATCGACCTCGCCCAGGACATCGCCCGCGAGGTGCTCACCCGGGCCACCCGTCCGGCGGACCGGGTGCGGGCCTGGATCCTGGTGATCGACTCCGCCGGCCACACCATGACCGAGGTGGACGCGGCCTTCCCGCACGCCCTCGCCGACGCCGGTGACGACCCGCGCCTGCTGGGCCTGGTCCACTACCAGCTGGCGTGGCGCTCGCTGATCGTGGAGGGCGACTTCACCGAGGCCCGGCAGGCGGCCGCGCACTCGGCCGGTCTGGCCGCCCAGGGCGGCGACCGGCGTACCGAACTCCTCGCGCTGTCGCTCCAGGCCCAGGTGGAGACCCTGATGGGCCATCCGGACGCGCCCGCCACCATCAAGCGTGCCCTGCGGGAGCCGCAGGACCCGAACGTGGCCTGCCACCACAACGGGGCGGGCAGCGCCAGGTTCCGCTGGCTGGTGATGGGCGACCAGCTGGCCGAGGCCCGGTCCACCGTCACCGCGCTGCTGCGCGAGGTGCGCCGGCGCGGCCAGGTGGAGAGCGAGGTGCACTTCCTGCGCGGACTCGCCGAGACCGAACTGCGCTCCGGGCACTGCGGCCGCGCCCTGGACCTGGCCCGTGAGGGTCTGAGCCTGGCCCATGACTCCGGGATCGGCGAGACCGCCTCCGCGATGCTCACCTCACTGGCCGAGGCCTCCGGCGGCGACGTGGACCGGGGGCTGGCCCTGGCCCGGGAGGCGGTGGAGCACGCCGAGCAGGACGGCGACACGATGTACCTGTCCCGGGCCCTGGGCGCCCTCGGATACGCCCAGTTGGTGGCGGGCGACCCGGCGGGCACCGTCCGCTCGCTGCGCCGGGTGCGGGAACTGGAGCAGAGCCTCGGCATCACCGACCCGGCCCGCGGCCGCTGGCAGGGCGACCTCGCCGAGGCCCTGGTCCGGGTGGGTGAACCCGCCGAGGCGCAGGACGTCATCGACGTCACCCGGGAGCACGCGCTCAGGCTCGGCCGGGAGAGTGTGCTGGCCGCGCTCGACCGGGCCGAGGCCCTGGTCCGCGCGGCGCACGGCGACCACGCGACGGCCGTCACCCAGCTGACCTCGGCTCAGGACCGGTTCGCCGGACTGGGCTACGGCCTGGAGGAGGCGCGGGCCGCCTTCGCGCTGGCCTCGCTGCGCGACCGGCGCTCCCCCGCGGCCTACGACGAGGCCGCCCGGCTGTTCCGGCGGTGCCGGGCGCTGCCCTGGCTGCGGCAGGTGGACGAGGCCGTCTCGGCACCGGAACCCGAGCCGCCGGTCGCGGCACCTGCCGAGCCGGCCGCTCTGGAGGGGCTGGCCGCGATGGAGCGTCAGGTGGCCGCGCTGGTCATGGAGGGTGCCACCAACCGGGAGATCGCCGCCCGGCTGTTCATCAGCGTCAAGACGGTGGAGGCCACGCTGACCCGGGTCTACCGCAAGCTGGGCATCCGATCGCGCGTGGACATAGTCCGTTTGGCCGCAGGGCGACGCGCGAAGTGAGAGCGCTCCCGGTTAACTGAGGCGGACCGAGGGTTTTCCCTCCCCCATCCCCCTAGGGGGTTCCCTCATTGGGAGGGTGGGGTTCCGGGTCCTAGCTTATGGATGTGCCGCTCGCCCGGGCATACGGGGGTCGGTCCCGCGACCCCCGTGCTGCACCCCCCACACCCGCGCGACCCCCACCGGCAACCCCCACTGAGGAGACTCATGTTCGGGCCACACCGCGCTAGAAAGACCGCCGCAGTCCTGGCAGCGACCGCTGCCGCCGCGGCGACCGCGCTGATCGCGTCCCCCACCGCGTCAGCCGCCCCCCAGCCGATCGTCGGCGGCACCACGACCACCACGACCGCGTACCCGTTCATGATGCAGATCACGGACGCGTCCGGCAGCCAGTTCTGCGGCGGCACCCTGGTGTCGGCCACCAAGGTGGTGACCGCGGCGCACTGTATGGAGGGCGAGTCCACCAGCAGCGTTCGCGTGGTCGGCGGCCGCACGTACCTCAACGGCACCAACGGCACGGTCAGCAAGGTCAGCAAGATCTGGATCAACCCGGACTACACGGACGCCACCAACGGCGACGACGTGGCCGTGCTGACCCTGGCGACGTCGATGTCGTACACCCCGGCGTCGTACGTCTCCGCCTCGGACACGGGCGTGTACGCGGCCGGCACCACGGCCCGCATCCTCGGCTGGGGCACCACCTCGGAGAACGGCAGCTCCTCCAACCAGCTGCGGACCGCGACCGTCCCGATCGTGTCCGACTCCAGCTGCAAGAGCTCCTACGGTTCGGACTTCGTCCAGACCGACATGGTTTGCGCCGGATACACCTCCGGCGGCACAGACACCTGCCAGGGCGACAGCGGCGGTCCCCTGCTCATCGGGGGCGTCCTGGCAGGGATCACTTCCTGGGGAGAGGGGTGCGCGGAGGCCGGTTACCCGGGTGTCTACACCCGGCTGACCACCTTCTCGAACCTGGTGACCACGCAGGTCAACTCGTAACCAGAAGACCTCCTGAGCATCCCTCAGGTGAGTGACCGGGGGGCGTTGCGGGCTACCACGAGCAGCCCGCAGCGCCCCCTATCCATGCCCGGGGGCCTGCGGTCACCTGTCGGCGGTGAGCGTCCCGGCGGCGCCCCAGCTGTCCGCGGGGACCTCGTGAATCCACACCTGCACGGTCTCGGCGGGGATCCGGTACGCGTCCACGAACGCGTCGGTGACCCGCCTGACGAGGTCCCGCTTGAGTTCGGTGTCGCGGGGTCCCTGCTGGATGGTGACGATCGGCATCGCTGAACTCCTCCGAGTGCGCTTCCTGTTCGGTGGGACCAGTCCACCGCCTGCCGCACGGCCGACCAAGGGGCAGTTCCCGACCGCAGCGATCAGCATCCGTGATCACCGCAGGTCACGAACGTCCCGGCGGCTTCCGAGGAGGCCGTCAGCGTTCGTCGTCGCCGCAGGCGAGCAGCAGCGTCTCCACGTGCGGTGACGGGGCCGTGGTGCGGACGGCGAGACCGGTGGGAAGGGCGAGGCCCGGGGCGCGGAACGGCACGAACGCCACCCGGGGGGTGCGCAGCACGCGCGCGTGGGACGCGTAGACGACCGTCCAGAGCGGGCGGACACCGATGCCCGCGAGGGTGTCCTGGAGGGAGCCGGCCGCAGGGCCGGGCAGCGGCTCGAAGCCGGCCTCGCGGCAGGCGCCGACGACCAGGTCCACCAGGGCCGGGTTGGTACGGCGCTCGGCGAGCGCGAGCGGCAGCCCGGCGAGGTCGTCGACGCCGATCTCCGGGCGTCCGGCGAGCGGGTGCGTGGCGGGGAGGGCGGCCACCAGGGGATCGGGCCACAGCGGATGGACCCGCGTGCCGGGCACCGGCTGCCCGGCCCTGACGAACGCCGCGTCCAGCCGGCCGTCCGCGACCCTCGCCAGCCGTTCGGCGGCCGGCAGCGCGTGCAGCTCGACGAGTACGTCGGGTGCCCGGCGCGCGAACGCGGCCAGCACCCGGTCCAGATGCTCGCCGAGCCCGGTACTGGTGCCGATCCTGAGCCCGGCCCGCGGGGCGGCCACGGCGGCCCGGGCCTTCTCGGCGGCCGCCAGTACCGCCCGTGCCTCGGGCAGCAGCCGCTCCCCCGCCGCCGTCAGCCGGACCCGGCGCGGCGAGCGGTCGAACAGCTCGGCGCCCAGTTCCCGTTCGAGGCGCTGTATCTGCATGCTCACCGCGGACTGCACGATGTGCAGCCGGTCGGCGGCTCTCCCGAAGTGCAGTTCCTCGGCGACGGCGACG
The DNA here is from genome assembly GCF_022343545.1 of Streptomyces arenae. Lineage (NCBI taxonomy): Bacteria > Bacillati > Actinomycetota > Actinomycetes > Kitasatosporales > Streptomycetaceae > Streptomyces > Streptomyces arenae. The sequence goes on along the minus strand of NZ_JAKQYH010000089.1, from coordinate 54,183 downwards.
AAGTAGGTGAGCTGCCGCAGTTCCATGCCCCCGACTCTAGAGGCACGTTCGTACGACCGGCCCGAACCGGATGTCGTACGACGTCCCGGGGTGCATGACGGCCAGCATCCGCTCCCCCTCCTCCGTGACCTCGGCCCGCTCGGCCCGGCTCAGCCGCCCGAAGGTCTCGATGACCAGGGCGGTGTCCTCCTCCAGCCGCCACACGCCCGCCAGTGAACCGTCGACGAGCAGGGTGCGGTGGGCCTGGTTGCCCCGCCAGGCCCGGCCCCGGTACTCGGGCGGGACGACGCGGGTGCGGTCGGCGTGGGACAGGAGGAGGTTGTCGAACTCGGGGAGGAACCGGGGCGGGGCGGGGGTCTCGGGGTCGGGGCGGGGCGCGTCGGGCAGGTCGAAGAGCTCGGTTCCGCTCTCGTCCCGGAACGTGCGCAGGCGGGGCCGGAGCCGTTCGAAGGCGGCGCGGAGCCGGGTCAGGCCGGCCCAGGTCTGCATGTCCCGTACGGAGGCGGGGCCGAAGGCGGCGAGGTAGCGCAGCACCGTGGCGTCCGGGGTGGGCGCGGGTTCGGCGGGACGGCCCAGCCAGTGCTCGGCGGTGGTGAGGGCGACCTGTCCGCTGCGGCCCCACAGCCCGCGCGGGGTGACCTGGACGAGCGGCAGTCTGCACCGGGCGGCGACGGCCAGGGACTGCGGATCGGCGTCCGGCCACTCGGCGCCCAGGGCCTGTCGCAGCTCGGCCATGGTGCGGGGTCCGGCCTCGACCAGTTCCCGGACGAGCACGGCGAGCCGGTCCAGGTCCACGCCGGCCAGCCCCTTCCGGAAGGCGGTCAGCTCGCGGTCCCGGGCGGGCTGGACGAGCGGGCGCAGGGTGAGGGCGTCGTCGGCGGTATGGGTGTGGATGGTCGAGCGCATGGTGACGATCCGGACCGTCTCGCGGCCGGCCATGGGCTGTGCGAGCTGTTCGGGGGTGAAGCCTTCGAGGCGGGCGGCGAGCGCGTAGTACGGCGGCTTGACGTTCTGCGCCTGGAGTCCGACGAGGTGCGCCACGGCCTCCTGCGCCGACCGGGGCGAGCGGCGCAGCAGGAGCTGACGGTCGAGGGTGGCCCGGTTGAGGGCGCGGGTGCCGAGGACCGGGGCGGACGGCGTCTTCGTCATACGGGCACGCTAACGCCGGACTAGGACAGATCCTGTCCGCTTCCGCACGGGATTCCTGCCTCTTCCCTCACGGGATTCCTGCCTCGCTCCCCTCCGCCGGACGCGTATGCCCCGTATATCCTGCACCGGGACCCAGGGACCACGCGTGATCCCCGGACCACGCGGACCTCGCTGGTCCCGAAGGTCCCGCTGGTTCCGTGGGTCCCGCAGGTTTCGGACTCCACCGACGCAGACTCACTCCACGGAGAGGCGGCCGTCATGTCGGAGCGACGCCCCAGCCCGGTCTCGAAGAACGCGAGGAACGGCGGGAACGGCCGGAGCACCAGGAGATCCGTCTGGCGGCGCGCGGGGCCGCCGGACCCTGACACCGCCGAGCTTCCGCACCCGGGGTCCGGGACGGCTGCGGCGCCCGGCGAGCAGCCGAGCATCGTGGAGGCGGCGCTGTACCGGGACGGTGTGCGCGTGTCGACGCCGGCGACCCTCGCGGAGACCTACCGCGAACTGCGCGACCAGCCTTCGGGCATGGCGTGGATCGGCCTGGCCCGCCCGACCTCCGACGAACTCCACTCGCTGGCAGCCGAGTTCGGCCTGCACCCGCTCGCGGTGGAGGACGCGATGGAGGCCCACCAGCGGCCGAAGCTGGAACGGTACGGCGACACCCTGTTCGTCGTCCTGCGGGCGGCCCGCTACCTGGACGCGCCCGAGGAGGTCGACTTCGCCGAGCTGCACGTCTTCGTCGGCCCCGACTTCGTGATCACGGTGCGGCACGGCGCGGCCCCCGACCTCTCGGCGGTCCGCCGCCGCATGGAGGACTCCCCCGACCTCCTCAAACTCGGCCCGGAAGCGGTCCTCTACGCCATACTCGACGCGGTGGTGGACGGTTACGCCCCGGTCGTCTCCGGGGTCCAGAACGACATCGACGAGATCGAGACCGAGGTCTTCCGCGGCGACCCCGAGGTCTCCCGCCGTATCTACGAACTCTCCCGCGAGACCGTCGAGTTCCAGCGCGCCACCCGTCCCCTGGTCGGCATGCTGCACGGCCTGATGGCGGGCTTCGCGAAGTACGAGACCGACGAGGAACTACAGCGCTACCTCCGTGACGTGGCCGACCACGTCACCCACATCAGCGAACGCGTGGACGGCTTCCGCCAGGCCCTCACAGAGATCCTGACGGTCAACGCGACCCTGGTCACCCAGGAACAGAACGCGGAAATGCGGGCCTTGGCGGAGGCAGGCTTCGAACAGAACGAGGAGATCAAGAAGATCTCCTCCTGGGCCGCCATCCTCTTCGCCCCGACGCTCGTCGGCACCATCTACGGCATGAACTTCAGGGAGATGCCGGAGTTGCACTGGGTACTGGGGTACCCCTTCGCCATCTTCCTGATGGCGGTCGTGTGCACCAGTCTGTACTTCATTTTCAAACGGAAAGACTGGCTCTGAGCAACTGACCACCATCACTCCGGCCGCCCCTCCCCGTGCGTCGGGCCCTGGAATATCAGGAGCGCGGGATAGACCTGCCGCTGACGGGGCAGCCCCCGCCGGGCGAGGTCCTGGCCACTCCCTGGCCCATGGGATGGCGCCGCCATCGACACCACCGGCCCGCCGGTGACGAAGGCCGTTGACCGAGTACAGGGCTCGGTGACCGAACAACGCGACGCACACCGCGCGGGCCGGCTGCCCCTAGCCATGGCTGGCCGGACAAGCCGGTCCTCCCCCTGGTCGTGGTCGCCGCGCCTCATCCACTTGACCTGTAGCACGCCAAGGAGGGGCGCAGCGGTGCCGCGCCCCTTCTCGCCTGCCTCAGGCATGAAGTGGGCGTAATAGTCCGGCATGAGGGCGAATGCCCCGACCGGAGTGTCGACCTTCCAGTTCGCGTTCATCAGCCCGTCGGCGAGGTAGCGGCGTTCCCGCACCTCTCCAATCCCTAGAGCCTCGGCCAGCTCGGTGAGCACGTTGCCTGCGATATCAGTCCGGTCGGCAGCGGTCACGTCAGTCGCCCCGGGACGACGATCGTGAGCGCTAGCCGCGACCCCGGCGTTGGGGAACCAAGACCCCTTTGCCGCCGGAGCCTCCCCGCATCGCGCCCGCAGGCAGCCTCATCCCGTCCAAGAGGCATCAACTCTCGACCAGCTCTTTGCCATGACGGTGACGAGAGCTACCGTTCTTATATGACCGATATATACCCAGAAGTCCGATTGGAGCTCAGTGGCCGCATCACGTTCCAGCAGGACATAAGTGTGGCCCAAGGAGCCCAGGTGATCAGCATCCTGCAGGGTCCACCGGAGCTGACACAAGCAGCTTCCAGCCCCGAGCGCCCTGCTCTCCTCCCGGCAGGGGCCCCAGAGGCGAAAGAGGCCCCCATCGAAGTCCCGGTGCGGGACGAGTCTCACCCACGGCAGTCCGTCGAGGGCCCCCGCCAAGCACTGGAGCTCTCGGGCGCGAGAACCAACCCGGAGAAGATGACCGCCTTCGCCTCGTACCTGCTGCAAGAGGAAGAGCACGACACCTTTACTCAGAGCGATGTACGCAGGCTCTTTCAGCGGGCGCGTGAGCGCATCCCGACACACTTCACCCGAGACTTCGACAGAGCCGTTCAGGTCGGCTGGATTCATGAGGGTGAGGCCAAGGGCGAGTTCTACCTGTCACAGGCGGCCCAGAACGTGATCGAGAATGGCTTCGACAGCCTTCGCGTCAGGCGTGGCAGCAAGGCGGCCAGTGCGGGTTCGGCATCACGAGGGGCTGCGGTGAGGAGAAAGTCGCGCGTTGTCCCCGTACCGGATGCCTTCGCCGACATCGACCACATACCCACAACGCTCGATGAGGTCATTCCCTACCATCGAGTCAAGCTGAAGCGGGACAAGCTCCTGTGGGCCGTCAAGCTGGCCAAGGTCCTCGGTGTCGAAGCTCTCCAGAACACGGAGGCCGCTTGGCTCACCGACAAGCTCGGAGATGCCATACCTACCCGGGACATGAATGGTCACTTCACCGGTCTGCGCCGGCAGGGATTCGCCAACCGCTCGATGGGCGACAACGCCATGCGGATCACGGAAACGGGCGAGGAGTACCTTGGCTCGCTTTCGGCGTAAGCGGACGGTGCGGCACAGCCGTCACGACGCGGATCGCGCACCCAAGGCACATGTCCTGTGAGCTGATGGTTCCGGACGTCTGAGGACCGCCCGGAACCACCCGGCAGTGCCAGGCCTCCCGAGCCAGGCCGCGTACCGGGGACAGCCACCGCCCCGTTTCGGCGTTCCGTTTCGGAACAGAAACGGCCCCGGCTCCTGACGGTGCTCAGCAAGCGCGCCGTCGTCACCGGCCAGGTGGCACGCAGTGCGTCGGTGGCCTCGGCTAACCTGGCCGGGATCCGGCGCTTCGCAGCCGCCGCAGTGACCAGAGGCAGGACCTTACGAATCTCTGGCGGCTGGCTACGCTGCGAAGCGCACGTCATCGCCCGGTGTTTGAACGCCTCTCGTCGGCACCGCGCGGCGTACCTGATCCGGCTCGCCTTCTGCACGGAGCCCGCTTCACGGACACGTCGGGTGGCGTCGACCCGCGGCCCACTGTTCCAGGCCGGCCTGGATCGGGGCTCAGGACCGTGCAGCCGTACGTCACGATCAGGACCCGCCGTCCGGGAATCGGCCGGTAGACCCACACCCCGCCGTCGAACAGCGGGCCGGCCTTCACCTCCCAGCCGGTCTCCTCCTGGATCTCGCGCTCCACCGCCGACTCCGGGGTAGAGAGTGATCGCCGCACAGCTTCGCGAGACCGGCCTCGTCACCCTCGACGGCCTCGCCTCCCGACAGACGCTCCTGGCCTTCACCTCCCGGCTGATGACGATCGCCCCGCACCCCCGCAGTGCCCCGGACGGCCTGGCCCTGGTCCACAACACCGGCAGCCAGGCCCACCGGGCCGGTTTCGCCGGCCTGGGCAGCGACGACCTGGAGCCCCACACCGACGGGCGGCGAGACGCTGCTCGCCGACGGACGCGAGGACGCACCCGCCTCATGACTCCGCGGCCGAGACCGGCCGCCTGATCACCAAACCAGCGATCAGGAGCCTCCCCGCCCCATGAACAGCACCACCCCGCACCACCACGAACTCAACCTCTACCGCCAATACTTCGAACTGGCCGCAGCGGGCACCAAGACCGTCGAAGTTCGGGTCAAATACCCCCGCCTCGCCGACCTCGCCGCTGGCGACACCATCCGCTTCCGGATCAAAGGCACCGACGAGATCTGCGAGGCCAGAGTCGAGCGGGTCGCCGAATACCCCGACTTCAACGCCCTCCTCGACGGTGAGGGCCCCGCCAACATCAATCCCACCGCCGCGCGCGACGAGCAACTCTCCAACATCCGCGCGATCTACCCACCCGAAACCCAGCGCTCGGCGCCCTCGCCATCCAGATCGGGCGCCTGAGCCGACGCCAAGAATGGCAGGTGCGCAGGTGCGCGGTCTTCAGCGTCACCAAGCGTGTGGACCGATTCTGGGGAACGTCACGATCGCCGCGGGCTGAAGGCGCGGGAGGCCAAGAGCGACCGACCAGTGCCCATCCCGCCTGTCCTGGTGACCATCCTCCGGGCGCACCTGGAGGCGTTCGGCACGGCCAAGGAGGGGCGCGTGTTCGGGAACGAGCGTGGGGCGTGGTGGGCTCATCCACCTATTGGCGGGTGTGGGAGGAAGCGCGCGAGTACGCGTTCCCACCTGAGCGCGTCGCCTCGCCCTTGGCTGGGCGCCCGTACGACCTGCGGCATGCCTGCATCACGCGATGGCTGAACGCTGGAGTACCGATCGCCGAGGTAGCCCGGCGAGTTGGCAACCCTCCGGAGGTCATTCACCGGCGGTATCACGGCTGCATTGACGGCCACGAAGAAGCGGCCAACGCGAAGATCGCGAAAGCCCTGGAAGAAGAGGGAGACGTGATGTAGGGGCACTTCACAGTCCGCCGGTGTTCCCTGGATCGGGCAGTGCTGGGAGCATGAACATGACTGTGCGTCCGATAGCTGAGGGGGAGCTGGTGGCCCAGTCCGAGATCTCTGTGGCCTGGATCGGCCTCGGTGGCATGGTCGTAGGCGCAGTCGCTACTGCTGTGGCAGCTCGAGCCACGTCATTCGGCGGCGTCAGGACGGCCGCCATCGACGCGCTAACGCCGCTGCAGACCGAGCTTCACGCCTTCGCCTTGCCGTATGTCACGGCAAGGGCCCAGCTGATGCCAGTCCTGGGGGGCCTGCTTCCTTCCGCCCCCTGGGTGAAGATTTCACGGGCGTTACCTAGCTATGCGCCGACCTGGGTTTCTATGGCGCCCAACTCCCTGGAGCTTTACGACAGGCCCGAATTGGTGCGGAGCACTGCCGCCAAGGTTGATGACCTAGTCCGTTCTGACCAGGCTCGCGGTGATTCGATACTCTCTTTGGATACTCGCCGCTTAGCGCGTGTTTTGCACAAGGAGCTGGGTGATGTGGTTGACGACTTCAGCGGTGCGTTGAAGCGTCTCGCGAGGCGGGGGCTAGGCGTCATGTAGGCGACGCGGGGAGCTGTGTCGTTGGGTGTATCGCAGATGGTGCACGAACGGTGAGAGGCAACGAGAGAGGGCGGGAGTCAGTGAGACCGACTCCCGCCCTCTTCTCTCGGCATCCGCCCTGGTCAGCGCTTGATCTCTGCTGTTCCCAGGCGAGTGCCCCCGGCAGGATTCGAACCTGCGCACACGGCTCACCAGTCCGTTCGGCCACGAAGTGGCCGGGCGGTGCATAGCAGCGAGCACCTTCCACGAGTACTTGCTGACGCCGTCGGCCTGTTGAGGGATACTGCGGAACGTTCTGAACTGGCGATCATGCGCTGAACTGGGGGAAAGCTGTGGCGGGCGGGAACGATCCTTACGCACGGGAACTCGCACGGCAGGCCAGAGAACGGGAGAAGGCTCAGAAGGCTGCCGAGGCGGAGGCCAGGAAGAAGGCCCGCGCGGAGAAATTGGCCTACGAGGCGGCCCGCGCACAGGAGGCTGTGGATCGGACGAGCGTGACCGAGGATGACGCCGAACGGCTTTCCCACCTGCTGCGCACGTCCGTTGTGGGTGGGCGCCCGCTGACGTTCGAGCGGTTGAAGCAGGAGTTCGTTCCGTCGCCGTTCCTGCCGCCGAAGGGGCGTACCAAGGCTGCGCCTCTGCCCCGTTGGGAGGAGTACGAGCCGGAGCCGCCACGGGGGCTGCTGGGTGCTCTCGGGTTCGGGCGGCGAGGGTACGACGCGGACGTCGAGGCAGCGCGCAAGAGGTTCGACAGGGCTCTGCGTGACCACGCACGTGACGAGAAGAAGCGCGTGGCGAAGTTACAGGAGGCACGGGCGCAGCATGAGGAGGGAAACCGGAAAGAGGCTGCCCGAGTCGAAGCGTGGAACGCCGCGCTGGAGGAGCGCCGCAGCGCCTACCGGGACCGGGATGTCGAAGCCGTCGAATGGTTCGTCGACCAAGTCCTTGCCGCCTCCGTCTATCCGCACGGTTTCCCGAAGACCCACCAAGTCTCGTTTCAAGCTGACACGGGCGACCTGCTGGTTGAGATCGACCTCCCGCTGGAAGACGTGGTCCCTGTGGCCCGTGCGTACCGATACGTGAAGAGCCGCGACGAGATCACTCCCGTGCCGAGGCCGGACAGAGAACGCAAGGAACTGTACGCGTCGGTCCTGGCTCAAACGGCCTTGCGTACCGTCCACGAACTCTTCGCGTCCGACACAGAAAAAGTGGTCCAGTCCGTCGCCCTGAACGGGCACGTCGCCACTGTCGATCGCGCCACGGGGCGGAACGTCCACCCGTGCTTGATCACGCTCCAGGCTGATCGGGCTGAATTCGGTGAGTTGGTTCTGACGCAGGTGGACCCGCGGGCCTGCCTGAAACGACTGCGGTCGCTGATCTCCCCCAACCCGTACGAACTGGAGCCAGTACGCCCGCTGGTCACGTTCGACCTGTCCAAGTTCCGGATCATGGACAGCCTTGACGTCGTGGCCGGTCTGGACAGCCGACCTGTCCTGATGGACCTGACACCCACGGAATTCGAGCACCTCATCCGGCAGTTGTTCGAAGCCATCGGCCTGGACAGCGTGAACACCCAGCCATCGAAGGACGAAGGCGTGGACGCGGTCGCGATGAACACGGATCCGGTCATGAAAGGGCTGTGCATCATCCAGGCCAAACGCACCAGGAACGTGGTCCCGTTCGAGACCGTCTCCGCTCTCGCCGGCGTCGTGGAACACAAGCGTGCGGCCAAGGGCATCCTGGTGACGACGTCCTGGTTCGGCCGGGCGAGCGAGGCTTTCGCCAACGAGCACGGGAGACTCGAACTCCTCGACGGCGCCGATCTGGTCCACCTCTTCAAGGAGCACATGAATCTTGACGTCATCCCCGGCCCGGTACCTCCGAAGCGGCGCCCGCGTTAGAAGTCGTGGATGCCGATGAAGGCATCGGTATGGCCCAGCCAGGGATATACGGCCCGTGGCAGTGGCTACCTGACCCCGAGCAATCGATGACCCGCATCGCAGTACGTATGGTCATACCCGTCTCTTCCGATCCCCGCACGGTGCCAGACTTGGCCGTGGGGAGAGGGGTATGCCATGGGGTTCGGGTTCCGAGTCGGAGTTCCCGGGATGAGTGTGCGGGTCTCGACACGTGGGGTGCGCACCTCCATCGGTCCGCGGGCGGCGAGGCTCAGCGTAGGGACCGGTGGAGCCAGAATGTCATCGGGGCTCGGACCCTTTTACGCGTCGAGTTCCTTGGGCGGAAACCGGCGGCGAACGACCACCCGACGGTCCTCGCGTCCCCGGACGGTCGTCCCCTCTGCTGCCCAACTGGACCGCGCTCGCCGTCAAGCAGAACGGGCGCAGCAGGATGCCGAGCGCGATGCGGCGATCGCACAACTCCGGTCGCTGCGGGAGCAGATGACCTGCCTGCACCTGCAGTCGTTCCCTGCGGCTCACCCGCCGGCGATCCCGGAGGCACCCCAACTGGGTCTGCCTTGGGCGCTCGCGGAGGCGCAGACTTTCCATCTGCGGGGAGTGAGCCGGCTGGCTCGAGCCGAACGGGCCGCGGCGAAACAGCGCGCGCAACAGGATGCACCCGCTTACCTTGCCGCGGAGTCGGCACGTCTGGCGGCGGTGGGCCGGCAACTGGCCGGCGAGGCGCAGCAGTGGTGGCAGGCCCTGGTCGCCAACGACGAGGCCACGGTCTGCGAAGCGGTGAACACGGCCTTCTCCGACAACCCCGCCGCAGGCTGCGCCGTCGGCGTGGACGGATCGGTGCTGTCGGTGGTGATGCGTCAGCAGGACCTCGACTCCATGCCCACCCAGACCCCGGGTCTGACACCCAGCGGACGCCCCACTCTCAAGAACCTCACCAAGCGCGACCGGCTGCTGTGGTGGCTCACCGCCATGGGCTCCAACGTCGTCGCCACCCTCAAAGAAGGTTTCGCCACCGCCCCCGGCATCACGGCCGTCGACCTCGCCGTTCTGACCCGCCTGCCCGACACCCAGCGCCTCGGATTCGTGGCCTACGGCCGCTGGACACGTCAGGCGATCGAGTCCACACCCTGGCGCACCGCCGAGGACGCCCTGCGCTTCCTCGACATCGGCCAGGACGTCGCCTGCTCGGTCACCACCACAGCGTCCGGCAACCTCTCCAGTGCGATCAAGCGACTGGACACCACACGCGTACCCGGCCTCCAAGATCTGCTGGACCACGCTCAGGACGAGCCCGACGCAGGCGAACCGTCGCTCGCCGACCTCGACATCACTCTCGGCGCCAACACCCACCGCGACGAGAGGAATCCGGCCGTCGATCCGTACCGGATCAAATCCTTCGCCGAATGGCGACAGGAGATCTCCGAGACATTCTCGACACCGCCCCCACCCCCGACAGCCCCGATCACGCTGATCCCCGGCCAGACCCTCGTGCTGCCCGAGGAAGCCTTCCACGGACTCCACATCGCCTTCGCATTCGCGGGAGCGGACGCCGACCTCACCCTCTTCCTCACCGGAGACGACGGCCGCGTCGCCGACGACGGGGACTTCGTCTTCTACAACCAGCCGTCCGCCGCCGACGGCGCCGCACGCCTGCTCGGCAAAGTGCCCGAGGGACCCCACACTGTCGAACGCGCCACCGTCCACCTGTCCGCCCTGCCCGAACAGGTCCAGCGCGTGGCCATCGCCGTCAACATGGACGTCGACACCGGACTGACCTGTGGTTCTCTCACTTCCGCAGCCCTGAACATGACGTGTACGACAGGCGCGTCCTGGGCCTTCCAGCCGCCCGCCGACCCGAACATCCGGGCCATGGTCGTCGCGGAGCTGTACCGCCACATCGTCGGCGGGCGACCCGTCTGGAAACTCCGCGCCACCGGCCAGGGCTGGGCGGACGGCCTTGACGGCCTGGCCCGCGCCTACGGAGTCGACGTGGAATGACAAGCTGAATCCGAGAGAGTTCTGCCGACACCTCGAACGCTTCCGCTACGCGGGCGAGTAGCAGCGGAGCGGGGAGCGCAGGCGGGCCACTGGTGCCAGCCCTAAGGGCCGCCTGGTCTTATCGACCGGCTCCTGATCAAGCTGGTGCACCTGCGGCTGGGGCTGCCGCACGCCGCTCCGGCACAGCTGTACGGCGTGGACCGCTGCACCGTCTCCGCATCGGTCCGAGGCATCCGCCCGCTGCTGGCGGCCCTCCGTAAGCCGGGCACCGAACGGGTGAGGGGCGCGGCACCGCTGCGCCCCTCCTGACCAGCTCACTGGGTCAAGGGCAGGCACTCGGTGAGCAGGGCGACGACATCGCGCCAGGCTCGCTGCGCGTGCCGGGGGTGGTGGCCGACGCCGGGGACCACGGGCTGGTCGACCGGTGGGTGGTGGAAGGCGTGCAAGGCCCCGCCGTAGACCACGAGGCGCCAGTCGACGCCCGCGGCCTGCATCTCGGCGGTGAACGCGTCCCGTTGGGCGGGCGGCATGATCGGGTCCTCCGAACCGACCCCGGCCCACACCGGGCAGCGAATGCGTGCCGCCTCGCCCGGCCGGCCCGTGGTCAGTGCGTTGACCGTCCCGATGGCCTGCAGGTCGACGCCGTCGCGCCCGAGTTCCAGCCCGATGGCACCCCCGGTGCCGTAGCCGACGGCTGCGATCCGGTCGGGGTCGGTGCGCGGTTCGGCGCGCAGCACGTCGAGCGCCGCGTGGCCGATGTCCCGCATCCGGTCGGGGTCGGCGAGCAGCGGCATGCAACGGGCCAGCATCTCCTCCGGGTCGGCCAAGTAGCGCCCGCCGTGGAGGTCGAAGGCCAGCGCCACGTAGCCCAGTTCGGCGAGCGCGTCGGCCCGGCGGCGCTCGACGTCGCTGAGCCCCGGGCCCTCCGGTCCGAGCAGCACCGCGGACCGGCGGCCGACACCGGCCGGGAGCGCGAGGTGCCCGGTCATCGTCAGGCCGTCGGCCGGGTACTGGACCGTGCGCGTGGTGATCGTCGTCATGAGACTGGACGGTAGTGATCGTCGAGCCTGGTCAGGCCGGTGTTCTGCCGCCGGCAGAGCAGCGCGGGTGCCGTACCCCGCCGAGGGCCCTTCACGGAGCCAGTCGGCCGGAGAGCCGGTGTCCGGACTCAGCAGCTGGTGAGCCACTTGTGGGACAGCACCTTGAGGCCGGGGCTGCCGCTGACGCCAGGGCCCTTCACGCCCTGGCCTATGCAGCCGAGGTATCCCGAGTAGCCCGCTCCGGAATAGAGGCCGACTCCCTCGTACGAGGAGGAAGTCCCGTGGTTGTAGACCGACTTGACGTTGCGGTCGTCGGCCCATGAACACGTCACGGACCCGCTGGTCCAGTCGCTGTCGGCATTGCTCCAACTACACCGGTTTCCGGTGTAGTTGATTTGGTCCCAGACGCACAGGCTGCCGGAAGGGCAGTCACTCGCGGCGGCTTCGGCCGAACTCGGTGCCAACAGTCCCAGAGCCGCCACCGTGGCGGCTACGACGGTCACGCTCAGAGTCCTGCGGACGGTGCGAGTTGTGACGTTCATTCATGGTCCTTTCCCGTAAGTGATCCTTCCGGCGGAGAACACGTCTCGGGCCGGCCCTTCGGCGGTTCGTGCACGGATTGTGGAATGCCGACCTTGTCGAAACCTTGTCCGGCCTGTACGCGCCTGCTGTGACTGCGTCGAGACCGGATCAACGTGCGACCCTCTCTGGGAAGAACCCTCGGCTTTGGACGGAGTGTGGTGTGGCTGCCATGAGCGGACTGACGAAACCCCAGGTCGGCGTTCCGGAGGGGGACGCTCCCACCGAGCTGACCATCCGGGACCTGGTCGTCGGGGACGGGGCTGAGGTGAAGCCGGGCATGGTGGTCAGGGTCCACTACGTCGGGGTGACCTTCGAGACCGGGAAGGAGTTCGATTCCTCCTGGGAACGGGGCCAGCCGTACAAGTTCGCCCTGGGCAGTGGCAAGGTCATCAAGGGCTGGGACCGCGGGGTGAGGGGGATGAGGGTCGGCGGTCGACGCGAGATCATCGTTCCCCCGCGTCTCGGCTACGGCAAACAGTCGCCCTCGCCGTTGATCCCGCCGGGCTCGACCCTGGTCTTCGTGGTCGACCTGCTGGACTCGTATTCCAGCACGAGCGGGTGGAGCAACACCTAGCGGCCCGTAGGTCGGTCGGGCCCGGGAGGGGGCGGGCTCGCGTACCGTGGCTTCGCATGACCGACTGCGGGACCGGGATCAGCGCGGAGCTGGTGCACGATCTTCTCCAGGACCAGCATCCGGACCTCGCGGGGCTTCCCGTGCGCGAGGTGGCGGGCGGCTGGGGCAACCAGATGTGGCGGCTCGGGGACGAGCTGGCCGTGCGCATGCCGCGCATGGAAGGTGCCCCGGATCTCCTGCGCAAGGAGTGCCGTTGGCTGCCGGTCCTGGCCCCGCGGCTGCCGCTCCCGGTGCCGACTCCGGTACGGATCGGTGAACCGTCCGCGCGCTTTCCGTGGCCCTGGAGCGTCATGACGTGGGTGCACGGCGAGCCGCTGGACCACACCTCGATCAGCCGGGGCGACCACGCGGCCGACACCCTGGCGGGCTTCCTGCGGGCGCTCCACGTGGCGGCGCCCGCCGAGGCACCGGCCAGTTCGGACCGCGGCGCTCACCCCAGGAAGTGCACCGACGGCTTCGAGTACTTCCTCCAGGCCATCGCCCCCCGCGGCCTGGCCGCCGACGTCCACGCCGTACGGGCCGTCTGGGACGACGCTGTCGCGGCCCCCGAGTGGGCGGGCCCGCCGGTGTGGCTGCACGGTGACCTCCATCCCGCGAATGTCGTCGTCTCGGACGGCACCCTCTCCGGCGTGATCGATTTCGACGCCATGTTCGCCGGCGATCCGGCGTGGGACCTCGCGGCGGCCTGGCTGCTGCTGCCCGCGGGAGCGGGCCCCCGGTTCTTCGAGGCGTACGCGCTCGCGGACGACGCGACGGTCCGGCGTGCCCGAGGGCTGGCTGCTATGAAGAGCCTCTTCCTCATCCTCATGGGCCAGAACGGCGACCGGGGTCTTCCCGGCGGCAAGCCGGCCTGGGGACCCGCGGGCCGGGCAGCGCTCGGTCGGCTCACGTCCGGCTTCGGCCGGTCCTCCTGAGCCCCGCACGGGAGAACCGGTCCTTCTGAGCCCCGCTCGGGAGAATTCGGGAATTACGGGCCGCGCCGCCCGCTCAAGGGAGTCGGGAAGAATCCGGGAGAATAAAAACGACTCCGACACCGGAACACCGGAACGCCCCGCGAGCTGTATAGTTCAGCCGTCAAATGCCGCCGTGGGCCAGCCAGTTCCGTAACTATGGCCATCGCGGGACGGCCTCGTACAACTCCCCCACGCCTTTCTCGGACAGGTGACCGGGATTCCTCCCGGCTCTCCCCCCCATACTCCTCACCGAAAGTCCCCCTCTTTCGTGGCCATCACCGTGCGCGAGGACCGGCCTGTCGGTCGGCATGCCGCCGTTCCGCCCGGCAGCCTCTTTCGGCGAATACACGCTCCGCGCGCCAGTGACGCGCTGGCGTTTTCCATGGCGACGTACGCCATGCCCCTGCTGGTCCTGGCGATCACCGGTTCTTCGTCCTTGACCGGCCTCGCGTTCGCGTTGGAGTGGACTCCGCGGATCGCGGCGTTCGTCGTCGCCGGCAAGGCGGTGGACCGCTGCGGTGCGGCGATCGTCCTCTTCATCGCCTCTCTCGCCCGGGCCACCGTGGTGGCGGTCGCGGCGGTCGCCCTTCTCATGCTGCCGCGGGGTACCGCCGAGACCGCGGTCGTCCTCGTGCTGGCCGCCGTCACCGGGACTCTCTCCCAGTTCAGTTTCGTCGCCAACGAGGCCGTCGGAGCCGTCGTCACCCGGCGGGACGAGGCCCGGTCGCACGGGATACAGGCGGTGCTCGTCGGCATCGACCAGAGCGCCACGGTCCTCGGACCGCTCCTCGCCGGTCTGCTCCTCCTGGCCGGGCCGGGCTGGATGCTCGGGTGCCTGGGCGCGGTGTCGTCGGTCGCCGCGGTGCTCGGCCTGCAGACTCCGCCGACGCCCCTGCGCGCCACCCGTGCCGACACCGCGGGGAAGGACGGCGCACTGCGCCTGGGCCTGCGCACGCTGCTGACGCTTCCCGCTCTGGGCCGGCTGGTGGCCGGGCTGGCCTGCTCCAATCTGGCCCTGGGTCTGCTCCAGTCCGCGAGCCCCGTGATCGTCGTGGACACCTTCGGGCGCTCCTCCGCCGACGTCGGCGCCCTGTGGTCGGCCGCCGCCGTGGCGACCCTGCTGGCGATCACGTGCTGCCGGTTCGCCCTGCGCCGCCTCGACCTCTGGGGGGTGGGCATGGTGTCGGCGACGCTCGCCTCCGCCGCGTGCCTCGCCGTCCCGCACGCTCCGTCGTACCTCTCCTACACCGTCCTGGTGGCGATCTTCATGGCGGGCGACGGTGGCCTCACCGTCGTGCTGCGTACGGTGCGGTCGCTGGTCATCCCCACCACCGCACTCGGTGCCACACTCTCGCTGACGATGCTTCTCCTGCTGCTGCCCTTCCCCATGGCGGGCGTCCTCGTGGCGCTCACCCCGCCGGCGCACCTCGGCAGCGTCATCCTGGCCTGCGCTCTCGTCCAGGCCATTGCCCTGGTCACCGTCTTCGTCAGGCTCCGCGACGAACCGGTGCTGCGCCTGGTCGCCGCCCGCAGGTGAAACCGGTGCGGCGGCCGGGGCACGTGGCTGTCCTTCCGGGCCGGCGGGGGTGCGCGGCCGTCACTCCAGGGCCGCGAAGGCGCTGGTGTCCAGGTGGGCGAGGAGGTCGGCGGGGTCCCGGTACACGGCGTGGGCGCCGGCTTCCGTCAGGTCCGCGCGCGGGATGCCGCCGGACAGGACGGCCAGCGGGGTCACCCCGTCCCGTACCGCCGCCCGCATGTCCCAGACGCTGTCGCCGACGAACAGGGCGCGTTCGCTCGGCACGCCGGCGAGTTCCCTGGCCTGCCGCACCGGGTCGGGAGCGGGTTTGCCTTCGGCGACGTCGTCGGCGCTGGTGACCGAGCGGATGACGTCGTCGGCGTCGATGGCGTTGCGCAGCGCGGCGAGTTCCGCGCCGCTCGCCGACGTCGCCAGGACGATCTCCCAGCCGCGCCCGGCCAGCGTGCGCAGCAGGTCGCCGGCCGCGTCCAGCGCCGGCAGCCGCTCGAAGTACGTGGCGTAGAGGGTGCGGTGGGCCTCGGAGAGCTGGTCGTCCCCGTCGGGGTCGCGGTCGTCGCCGAGCAGGTGGTCCAGCAGGTCGCCGCCGCTGAGACCCACGGCACGGTGGATGTCCCGCATGGGGACGTGGTGGCCGGCCTGCCGGAGCGCCTCCCACCACGTGACCACGTGCAGGTGGTTGGTGTCGACGAGCGTTCCGTCGATGTCGAAGATCGCGGCGCGTTCCGTGGTCATCGCGGGTGTCCTCGCCCTCTCACAGTTCGCGGAGCGCGGGCAGCAGCTTGTGCTCGGCCCATTCCAGGTACGGCTTCTGGTGGTCGCCGCCGATCTGGACGAGCGCGATCTCGGTGAACCCCGCGTCGACGTAGGGGCGTACGGCCTCGACGACCGCCTGCACGTCGTCGCCGCAGGGGATGGACCCGGCCACGTCCTCGGGCCGTACGAACTCGGTGGCGTGCGCGAACGCGGCGGGTCCGGGCAGTTCGGAGTTGACCGGCCAGCCGCTGCCGAACCAGCGGAACTGGTCGTGGGCGCGGGCGACGGCCGCGTCCCGGTCGGTGTCGTAACAGATGGGCAGCTGACCGACCTTGGGCTTGCCCGCGCCGCCGTGGTCTTCGAAGGCCGAGACCAGTTCCGGGCGGGGTTCCGTGGCGATCATCAGGTCGGCGAGATGGCCGGCGACTTCGCAGGAGCGGTCACCCGAGACGGCGATCCCGATGGGCGGAGGTGCGTCGGGCAGGTCCCACAACTTGGCGTTGGCCACGTCGAAGTGGACGCCGTGATAATTGACGTTCTCCCCCGCGAAGAGCGCGCGGATGATCTCCGCGGCCTCCTCCAGCTTCTCCAGCCGGACGTGCGCGGCGGGCCAGCCCTCCCCCGTCACGTGCTCGTTGAGGTTCTCCCCGGAGCCCAGGCCCAGCCGGAACCGGCCCTCGGACAGGATCTGCAGGGTGGCCGCCTTCTGGGCGACGACCGCCGGGTGGTAGCGGGTCGTGGGGCAGGTCACGTACGTCATCAGCGGGATGCGTTCGGTGGCCTGCGCGGCGGCGCCCAGCACGCTCCACGCGTAGGGGGCGTGGCCCTGGGAGTCCAGCCAGGGGAAGTAGTGGTCGGAGGTGACCGAGAAGTCGAAGCCGGCCCGCTCCGCGCCCACCACGTGGTCCACCAGCTCCCGGGGACCGGCCTGCTCGGTCATCATCGTGTATCCGATCTGCACCATGCCGCTCATCTCCTCGTGGTTCGCGTCGTGGTTCGCGCGTACGCGTAAGGTCTCCCGCTCCGTCACTCCTTCGTCCCGAGCCGCAGGTCGACCTCCTTCTCCTGGTCTCCCGAGGCGGTGCCCTGCTCCTGCACGGCGAACGCGGCGCTCAGGGCTTCGTGCAGCTGGTCGACGGCGCGGTATTCGCCCTGGAGGGTGGCGGAGACCGAACCCTCCAGGGTCGCCGGGCCGGGCGGGCTCCACTCCCCGGTCGGCTCGAACTCGGCGCTCCACACGGCCGCGTGCCCGCCCGGCTGCTCCTCGGGCGGGTCGTCGGCGGGACGGTCGGTGGGGAACACGTTCCGCAGCACGCCGAAGACGGTGGCGGCGTCCTCCTTGGACGCTCCGGTGAGGGACACGGTGGCCATCTGAACTCTCTCCTTGGGGGGTGTGGGTCGGGGCGGTCACCGTCGCCCGTCGGCGGACGGGCCGGTCACCGACCCGGTACGCGTACCCGTCCCGGGCACTTTCAGGCGGCCTGACCTCGCAGTCGTCCGTGTGCCTCCAGGAGGCCGGGGGCGGTGTGCCGTGTGCCGTCAGTTCCCGTCCTCGCCGGCCGGGGCCGCGGCGGCGCGTTGCGGCGCGACCGTGTACTTCGGGTCCTCGGCGGAGGCGACCCCGGCCGCGAAGACACCGAAGCGGGTGCAGGCCGAGCCCGCGAGGAGGGCCAGGCCCGCGACGGCGGCCGCCGGGCGGCTGCGGTGCCCGAGCAGCAGGCCGGTGGCGGCGCCTGCCGCGGTGAGCAGGCGGGCGGTGCGCAGCAGCGTTCCGGCGCGGCCCTGCCGGTAGGTCTCCGCGACCATGCCGAGGCGCCGCTCGGCCTTCCGGGTGGCGACCTCGTCGGCGGCGGCGGCGAGCACCGCCGCGCAGCGGGCGGGTGCCGTCTCGGACACCGGGCCGACGAGCAGGGCCATCCCGGAGGCGGCGGCCGTCGCGGAGGCGACGAACAGGTACGGCAGTTCGCGGTGCGCGCCGTGCCAGGCGGGGACGGCGGTGTCCGCGGCCAGCACGGCCGTGTACGAGGCGACGGCCGGCCCGAGCAGCGCCGCCGCGCCGGTCGCCGTGGCCCCGGCCCGGGGCAGCCGCCCGGTCACGGCGGTGACGGCGGCGGCGCCGGCGGCCGGTCCGTAACCGGCGAGGAGCCATGAGCCCACGCTCATGGGCGAGGTGGGCTTGAGCACGCGGAGCATGTTGGGGAACCGGCGCGGCACCCCGAGGTCGTGCACGAGAGCGGCGGCGGACAGCGAGACCGCCGCGAGGGAGGACACCTTCATCGCCGTGGCGGTCGCCGTACGTCCCGTGAGCTGGGCGCCCGCCGCCAGTACGGAACCCGCGCCGGCGAGGCCGCCGAGGAAGAAGTACCCGGCGATGTCCTGGGCGCTCCAGGACGGCGCCTTGATGATCGGACGTCCGTAGTAGGACTCGAACTCGGCTCGCGGAACCATGAGTTGCTCACCGCGACGGTTACGGCGCCGGCGGCCCGTGCGCTGTCCTGAGCGGTCGGTGGAGTGGCTCATCGGGTGGCCTTCCTGCGCAGCAGACCGGGCAGCGCGAACGAGACGGCGAAGGCGCCGGCCAGGGAGAGGGCGGCCGCGCCGGCGTGCTTCCACATCGTGGGGAGGTCGCGGGTGGTGACGACCGGGGCGGGGGGCAGCCCGTAGACCTCGGGTTCGTCGAGGAGCAGGAAGAACGCGCCGTCACCGCCGACGCCGTCGTCGGGGTCGTGGCCGTACAGCCGGGCGCCGTCCACACCCGCCGTGTGCAACTGGTCCACGCGCAGGGCGGCGCGTTCGCGCAGTTCGTCCAGCGGGCCGAACTGGATGGACTCGGTCGGGCACGCCTTGGCGCAGGCGGGCTCCTGGCCGGCGCCGAGCCGGTCGTAGCACATCGTGCACTTGAACGCCCGGCCGTCGTCGGGGCGTTGCTCGATGACCCCGTACGGGCAGGCGGGCACGCAGTAGCCGCAGCCGTTGCAGATGTCCTCCTGGACGACGACCGTGCCGAACTCGGTCCGGAACAGGGAGCCGGTGGGGCAGACGTCGAGGCAGGCCGCGTGGGTGCAGTGCTTGCACACGTCGGACGACATCAGCCAGCGCAGTTCCCCGTTCCCGTCCGGCGGGCCGGAGGCGTCCGGCGCGGCATCCGCCAGGGGGAGTTGGGTGCGTCCGTCCGGCGCCGGGACCTGTTGTTCGATGAAGGCGACGTGCCGCCAGGTGGAGGCGCCGAGGCCCTGCGTGTTGTCGTAGCTCATGCCGGTGAGGGAGAGGCCGTCCTCCGGGATGGCGTTCCACTCCTTGCACGCGACCTCGCAGGCCTTGCAGCCGATGCACACGGAGGTGTCGGTGAAGAAGCCGACGCGGGGCGGGGGTTCGGGATGTCCGGCGTCGCGGGCGGGATCGGGTTCCGGACCGCTGAGCAGGTGACGGCTGGTCATTTCACGGTCTCCGTCCCGGTGTCGGCGGTGATGCCCGCACGCCTGCGGTATTCGGCGACCAGCTTCGGCAGGTCGGCGCCGCGCGGCCGGCGGCCCGGGCGGATGTCGGCGGTCAGCGCCTTGTCCTCCTGGATGTGGGCGTTGGGGTCGAGGGCGATCGCGACGAGTTCGTTGGCCGCGTCGCCGGTGGCCACGCCGTTGGGTCCCCAGTGGAACGGCAGTCCGATCTGGTGGACGGTCCGGCCGTGGACGGTGAGGGGCACGATCCGCGCGGTGACCATGACGCGGGCCTCGACGGCGTTGCGGGCCGTGACGATGGTGGCCCACCCCAGGTGCTCGAGTCCGCGTTCGGCGGCCAGCTGGGGAGAGACCTCGCAGAAGAACTCCGGCTGGAGTTCGGCGAGATAGGGCGACCAGCGGCTCATGCCGCCCGCGGTGAAGTGCTCGGTGAGCCGGTGCGTGGTGATCACGTACGGGAAGACGTCGGCGCCCTTCTCGTCGCCGCTCGGGTGGTAGCGGTTGCCCTCCCGGGGCAGCAGGTGGCGTACCGGCGAGCGGGGTACCGAGGGGTGGAGGACGTTGGTGAAGGGCGAGTCCTGCGGTTCGTAGTGGGTCGGGAGCGGGCCGTCCTCCAGCCCGGCCGGTGCGTACAGCCAGCCCTTGCCGTCGGCCTGCATGATGAACGGGTCGTCGCCGCGCAGCGCGTCGGGGCCGGTCGCGTCCTTGTCGGGGACGAAGTCGGGGGCACGGTCGGGCACGAAGTCCGGGACGTCGTGCCCGGTCCACTTCCCCTCGTCCCCGTCCCACCACACGTACGCCTTGCGTTCGCTCCACGGGGTGCCGTCCGGGGCGGCCGACGCCCGGTTGTAGAGGATGCGGCGGTTGGCGGGCCACGCCCAGGCCCATTCGGCGGCCACCCAGTCCTGTTCGCTTCCGGGCCTGCGGCGGGCGGCCTGGTTGACGCCGTCCGCGTACACCCCGCAGTAGATCCAGCAGCCGCACCGCGTCGAGCCGTCGTCCTTGAGTTCGGTGTACGCCGAGAGGGGAGCTCCGTCCGGGCCGTGGCCGTTGATCTCGGCGAGCACGGCGGCGGCGTCCGGTTCGGCCAGCGGCCCCTCGACGGGGTAGTCCCAGGTCAGGTCCTGTACGGGCCGGTCCATGGGGTCGGTCGAGGCGGCCAGCCGCTCCTTGATGCGGCGGCCCAGGTGGTACATGAACCACAGGTCGCTGCGGGCGTCGCCCGAGGGCTCGACGGCCGCCTCGTGCCACTGGAGCCAGCGGTTGGTGTTGGTGAAGGAGCCGTTCTTCTCGGTGTGCGCGGCGGCCGGGAAGAAGAACACCTCGGTGCCGATCTCCTCGGTGCGCAGTTCCCCGGTCTCGATCTCCGGGCCGTCCTGCCACCAGGTCGCCGACTCGATGAGGGAGAAGTCGCGGACGACGAGCCATTCCAGGTTGGCCATGCCGAGCCGTTGGAGCCGGGTGTTGGCGGAGCCCACCGCGGGGTTCTCGCCCATCAGGAAGTAGCCCTTGCACACCCCGTCCAGCTGGGCCATCACCGTGTCGTAGGTGGAGTGCGAGCCGGTGAGGCGCGGCAGGTGGTCGAAGCAGTAGTCGTTGGCGGCGGTGGCCGCGTCTCCGTAGTACGACTTGAGGAGGCTCACGAAGTAGGCCCGCATGTTCCCCCAGAAGCCCTTCTCGGTGCGGGTGGCCGCGATGAACGCGTCCAGGTCCTCGTGCGCGTGGGCGTGCGGCATCGGGAGGTAGCCGGGCAGCAGGTTGAACAGGGTCGGGATGTCGCTCGAGCCCTGGATGGAGGCGTGGCCGCGCAGTGCCTGGATGCCGCCGCCCGGCCGGCCGATGTTGCCGAGCAGCAGCTGGAGCACGCTCGCGGCGCGGATGTACTGCGCGCCGACCGAGTGCTGGGTCCAGCCGACCGCGTACACGAACGCGCTCGTGCGCTCGCGGCCCGAGTTGGCGGTCAGGGCGTCGCACACCTCGCGGAACGTCGCGCGGGGCACTCCGCAGACCTCCTCGACCAGCTCCGGTGTGTAGCGGGCGTAGTGGCGCCTGAGGATCTGGTAGACGCAGCGCGGGTGCCGCAGCGTCTCGTCGCGGGGCGCCTGGCTGGCGGTCTGCGCGCCGCCCGAGCCGTGCGCCTCGGAGCCGCCGGAGCCCCGCACGCGCTCCTCGTACTGCTCGTCGACCTCACCGGTGGGCTGCTGGACTTCGAAGCCCTCGTACTGCCAGCTCGACGGGTCGTAGTGGTGCTTCTCCTGGTTCAGTCCGGAGAAGACGCCGTCGAGGTCCTCGGTGTCGCGGAAGTCCTCGCTGACCAGGGTGGCGGCGTTGGTGTAGGCGAGGACGTACTCGCGGAAGTCCTTCTCCTCGGTCAGGACGTGGTTGATGATCGCGCCGAGGAACGCGATGTCACTGCCGGCCCGGATCGGTACGTGCAGGTCGGCGAGGGCGCTGGTGCGGGTGAACCGCGGGTCGACGTGGATGATCCGGGCGCCGCGGGCCTTCGCCTCCATCACCCACTGGAAGCCGACGGGGTGGGCCTCGGCGAAGTTGGAGCCCTGGATGACGATGCAGTCGGAGTGCTGGAGGTCCTGCATGAAAGTGGTGGCACCGCCCCGCCCGAAGGAGGTGCCGAGCCCGGCGACCGTGGAGCTGTGACAGACCCGCGCCTGGTTCTCCACCTGGATGACGCCGAGGCCGGTCAGCAGCTTCTTGATGAGGTAGTTCTCCTCGTTGTCGAGGGTCGCGCCGCCGAGACTGGCGATGCCCAGGGTGCGTGCGGTGCGCAGTCCCTCGGACTCCCACTCCCAGGTCCTGCGCCGGGTCTCGATCACCCGGTCGGCCACCATGTCCATGGCGGTCTCCAGATCCAGGGGTTCCCAGTCGGTGGCGTACGGCCGCCGGTACAGCACCTGGTGGCGGCGGGCCGATCCGGTGGTGAGCTGGAGGGTGGCCGAACCCTTGGGGCACAGGCGACCCCGGCTGACGGGCGAGTCGGGATCGCCCTCGATCTGGACGACCTCGTCGTCCTTGACGTAGACCTGCTGTCCGCAGCCCACCGCGCAGTACGGGCACACGGACGGCACCACGCGGTCGGCGGTCTCCGTGCGCGGCCGCAGCCGTTCGGTGCGCGCCGACATGGCGGCCCGGCCGCGGCCGAGCGGGTCCGATGCGGTGAGCTGGCGGAAGGCGGGCCAGTCGCTGATCCACGTACGCACACCCATGGTGTGTCCTTTCGGCGGCCGGAATCGCCCGGCGGCGGCGGTGGGCGTCACTTCCAGCCTGACCCACCGGGGCGGGTACGGCGCGCGGGGCGCCGGCCGGGCGGCGGCTCCTCGTCCCCGGGAACTTTCGGACAGTGGTCGCTCACGTGCTTTCCCTCTCGCGGCAGGGCGGTGCGCGGCCCCGGGTACCCACCGGCACCGCCCCTACGCAGGGCAGCCACGGGCGTTGGGCCCGGTGCCGGCACCGCCCCTGACGACGGGTTCCGGAGTCGTCCCGCCCCAGAGGTGTCACGTCACCGTGGCGGGAACCCGGCTGCCATGGACGCTGAGACAGGGGTACGGCCATGACAGACGCCGACAGTGGAATCCGCAGGTCGTACTGGCTGGAGACGGCGCCGCCGCCCGGGGAGCCCGCCCCGCCGCCGTCCGGTGACCTCTCGGTGGAGGTCGCCGTGGTCGGGGGCGGCATCGCCGGGCTCAGCGCCGCCTGGGAGCTGGTCAGGCAGGGACATGAGGTGGCGGTGCTGGAGGCGGACCGGCTGGCCGCCGGGGTGACCGGGCACACCACGGCCAAGCTGACCGCTCTGCACACCCTGGTCTACGACCATCTGCGCCGGACCCGCGGCCCCGAGGGCGCGCGGCTGTACGCGCTGTCGCAGAGCGAGGCGATCCGGCATGCCGCCGGGATCGTGGCGGAGCTGGGCATCGACTGCGACTGGGAGGAGGCGGCGGCCTGCACGTACGCGCGTGACCCCGGGCGGGTGGCCGAGCTGCGCGCGGAGGCACGGGCGGCGCGGGAGGCCGGGCTGCCCGCCGAGTTCGTGACCGCCACCGAGCTGCCCTTCGAGGTGGCCGGGGCGGTCCGGGTGAGCGGCCAGGCCCAGTTCCATCCGCGCAAGTACCTGCTGGCACTGGCGGACGACCTGCGCCGGCGCGGTGGCGCGGTGTACGAGGGGACCCGGGTCGTGGGTCTCACCGAGGGCGAGCCCTGTGTGCTGGAGACGGACGCCGGGGTGTCGGTGCGGGCCGGGAAGGTCGTGGTCGCCACCCACTACCCCGTCTTCGACCGGGCCCTGCTGTTCACCCGGCTCTCCCCGCGGCGCGAGCTGGTCGTGGCCGGGACCATCGAGGAGGACCGCGCCCCGCGCGACATGTACATCACGCCGGAGCAGGGCACCCGGTCCGTCCGCAGCGCGCCCCTCGGGGACGGCCGACGCCTGCTGATCGTCACCGGTGAGCACTTCACGCTCGGCACCGCCGACGTCGAGAAGCGTTTCGCCCGGCTCTCCGAGTGGGCCGGCGAGCACTTCCCCGGGCTGACGCCCACCCACCGCTGGGCCACCCAGGACAACGACTCCACCGACTCGGTGCCGCTGGTCGGCCCGCTGCACCCGGGCAGCCACCACGTCCACGTGGCCACCGGTTTCGGCGGCTGGGGTCTGAGCGGCGGCATCATGGCGGGCCGGCTGATCAGCGACCTCGTCGGCGGACGCGAGGTCGAGTGGGCCGGTCTGTACGACCCGCGGCGGCTGGGTCCCGTGGCCCGTGAGGGGGTGTCGTTCCTGAAGCACCAGGCCCAGGTCGCCCGGCACTTCGTCGGCGACCGGCTGCCGGCCCTGACCGGGCCACGGCCGGAGGACATCGCACCCGGTGACGGCGCGGTGGTACGGCTCGGCGGGCACCGGTGCGCCGTGCACCGCGACGAGGGCGGCCAGCTGCACGCCGTCTCCGCCACCTGCACCCACCTGGGCTGTCTGGTGGCGTTCAACCGGACCGAACAGGCCTGGGAGTGCCCGTGCCACGGTTCCCGTTTCGCCCCGGACGGCCGGATCCTCCAGGGCCCCGCCGTCCGCCCGCTGGAGCAGCGGGACCTGTGAGACCGCGTACTCCCGCCGCGCTCAGGGCCGCCGCGCGGTGGGGGGCTGCCGGTGGCTACCGGGAGGCGAGTGGCTATTCGGGAGCGGGGTGGCTGCCGGTAGCGGAGGGGCTGTCGGGGAGGATGGCGAAGATCTGGTCGAGGCCGACCATGCGCAGCACGCGGAGCGTACGGGCGGGGACGGCGGCCAGTGCGATGTCGGCCCGGGCGGCGTGGGCGTGGTTGCGCGCGGCGATCAGGGCGGTGATGCCGCTGGAGTCGCAGAACTCCATCGCGGCCAGGTCCAGGACGAGCTGCTGGCCGGGCCGGAGGGTGAGGTCGGCGACCAGGTCGCGCAGGCGGGCGGCGGTGGTGTGGTCGAGTTCGCCGCCGACCCCCACGACGGGCCCGGCCGTGGCGGAGGTGACGGTGATGTTCAGTGGGCTCATTCCGTGTTCTTCGGCGTGGACGCGGCGGTGGGGACGCCTAGGGCGAGCAGGGCGGTGTCGTCGTCGAGCCCGTCGCCGAAGTCGTCCAGCAGGCCGGTCAGGGCCTGGATGACGTCGTGCGCGGGTCGGCCGGCGTGAGCGGCGGCGAAGGCGCGCAGCGCCTCGTCGCCGTACAGGGCGGTGCGGTCCTCACCGGTCCGGGCCTCGGTGACGCCGTCGCTGTACAGCAGGAGGGTGTCGCCGGGCCGCAGGATGGTGGTGGCCGTGGAGAAGTGGGCGGCGGGCAGGATGCCGACGAGGAGGCCGCCGGGGGTGGGCAGGAACTCGGCGGTGCCGTCCGCCCGCAGGACCAGGGCCGGGGGGTGGCCGCCGGAGGCGAGGGTGACGGTGGCGTGTCCCGTCGTGGGATCGGGCTCGGCGACGCCGAACACGGTGGTGCAGTAGCGCGGGTCGCCGCCCGTGTATCGCTCGTGGAGCACCTTGTTGAGGGTGGCCAGGGCGGAGACGGGGTCGGAGTCGTGCAGGGCCGCGGCGCGCAGGGTGTAGCGGGTCAGCGAGGTGACGGCGGCGGCCTCCGGGCCCTTGCCGCACACGTCGCCGAGGAAGAAGGCGAAGCGTTTGCCGTCGACGGGGAAGAGGTCGTAGAAGTCGCCGCCGAGCCGGTCCGGGGAGGCGGTGCGGTAGTGGGCGGCCGCCTCCATGCCGGGCACCTGGGGCAGCGAGTCGGGCAGCAGGGACCGCTGGAGGACGGCGAGCGCGTCCTGCAACCGGGCCCGGTCGGCCTCGGCCTGTTGCCGCGCCTCCTCGGCGGCCCGCCGGGCGCGCAGCAGCTCCTCCTCGTAGGCGCGGCGGTCCCGGGCGTCGAAGACGGTGGTACGGATCAGCAGCGGCTCGCCGCCCCTGCCGTGCTTGACCGCGGACGAGACCAGCACCGGCATGCGCGCGCCGCCGGGCTGCCGCATCTCCAGCGCGATGCCGCCTATCTCGCCCCGCATCCGCAGCAGCGGCGCGAAGTGCGTCTCGTGGTACAGCCTGCCGCCCACGGTCAGCAGGTCGGTGAACCGCATCCGGCCCACCACCGCCTCCTCCTCCAGGCCGAGCCAGCCCAGCAGCGTGGAGTTGATCTTGGCTATGGTGCCGTCCATCAGCGTGGACAGGTAACCGCACGGCGCGTTCTCGTAGAGTTCCTCGGCGCTGTCCTCCAGCAGGGCGGCGAACGCCGCGTTCGCCGCCTGGTTGCCCGCGTCCTGCGGGTCGGGCAGCTGGTCCGTCCGGCACATCATCGCAGGCCCGCCAGGAAGGCGGTGATCGCCTCGTTGGTGGCCTCGGGTGCGGACAGGTGCGGGCAGTGTCCGGTCGCGTCGAGGGTGACCAGCGTCGATCCCGGGACGGCCCGGTGGACGAAGGCGCCGACCTCGCGGGGGGCGATGGCGTCCTGGGTGCACTCCAGGACCAGCGTCGGCACGCTCACCGTCTTGAGGTCGTCCCTGGAGTCCGACAGGAACGTGGTCCGGGCGAAGACCCGCGCCATGTCCGGGTGGGTGGCGCAGAAGCTGCCGGTCAGTTCAGCCCCCAGTTCGGGCCGCTCCGCGTTGCCCATGATCACCGGCGCCATCGCGGCCGACCAGCCCAGGTAGTTCGCCTCCAGCGAGGCCAGCAGTTCGTCGATGTCCTCGGCGCTGAACCCGCCCCGGTAGCCGTCGTCGTCGATGTACCGCGGCGACGGGGTGATCATCACCAGGGCGCCGATGCGGTCCGGGGCCAGGTCCGCGGCCAGCACCCCGATCATCGCGCTGACCGAGTGCCCCACGAACACCGCGTCGCGCAGGTCGAGCGCCGCACAGACCTCGACCACGTCCTGGGCGTAGCCGTCCAGGGAGCCGTACCGGTCCTCCGAGAACGCGGACAGGTCCGAGCGGCCGGACCCCACGTAGTCGAAGAGCACCACCCGGTGGTTCCCGGCCAGGGCCGGCACCGTCAGCCGCCACATGTTCTGATCGCAGCCGAATCCGTGCGCCAGCACCACCGGCCGCCCCTGCGGGTCACCGACGACGGTGATGTTGTTCCTGCGATCGACATCCATGCCCTCAGCCTCTCAGACACCACCCACCACTCCCGCACGCCCGCGGGGACCGGCCGCCGTGACGGCCGGTCCCCGCGAAGGGGCCCACACGGATTCAGCTCACCATCGGTGCCCGAGAACCATGATCATCGACTCCTCCCCCTGCGAGTGCCCCACTCCCGCCCCGCCATTCACACCCGACCACCTCGCTTTCGTACCGGGACCAGCAGCGGCGGAACCGGGCCGGATGTGCCGCGTATGTGGTTCGTTCGTAGGGGCATCCGATAGGGCATGGTCACTGGATCGGTATCGGTACGCGGACACGGACAGGCCCGCCGGGCGGCGAACAGCAAGGCGCTCGCGGTGGCGGCACGGGCGGGCTTCGTCGCCCGCGGGGTCATCTACGCGCTGATCGGCGCTCTCTCCCTGCGGATCGCCTTCTCCGGCGGGGGCACGCAGGCCGACCGGGGCGGCGCGGTCGCCGAGATCGCCCAGAAGCCCTTCGGTACGGCGCTGCTGTGGATGCTCGGCGTCGCGCTGGCGGGGATGGCCCTGTGGCGGCTGTCCGAGGCCGCCTTCGGGCAGGCCGGCCCCGACGGCGGGAAGCCCGGCAAGAGGGCGATGGCCGCGGGCCGCTTCCTCTTCTACACGTTCGTCTCGTACTCCGTGCTCTCCTACGCGGCCGGTGACAAGGGCAGCGGCAGCGGCAGTTCCGACAGGAACTCCCAGGACGTCACGGCGAAGGCGCTGGACTGGCCCGGCGGGCAGTGGATCGTCGGTGTCGCGGGGGCCGCGGTGACCGCCGCCGGCCTGTGGATCGCCGTACGGGCCGTCCTGCGCAAGTTCGAGAAGCATCTCAGGATGTACGAGATGTCACGGAAGGCACGTCAGTTCGTGGCCTTCTTCGGCATGTTCGGCGGTACGGCACGAGGCATCGTCTTCGCCACCGCGGGCGGCTTCGCCATCGCGGCGGCCGTGCGGCACGAGCCCGGCAAGGCCAAGGGCATGGACGACACCCTGCGCACGTTCGCCGGCACTCCGGCGGGCCCCTGGCTGCTCGTGCTGATCGCGGTCGGGCTGGTGGCCTTCGGCGTCTTCTCCTGGGCCAACGCCCGCTGGCGCAAGGTCTGACCCACGGTCGCCGCCGGTCAGCCTGCCGTGCCCGCCGGACCACGCTGACCGCGGGCCGCGCCCGCCCGCGGTCAGCGTGGTCCGGCGCTGGTGGGCGGGCCCGCCCAGCTCTGGTTGTAGCGCTGGGCCGCCCGGTCGTTGAGGGCGCTGCCCGCCCGGCGCAGGGCGCGTGCCCAGGCGGGGGCGGCGGGGGCCGTCAGATCGTGGCCCTGGCGCAGCGGCGCCCCCTGCGAGGTCCCCTCGGCCCCGCCGTCGAGCGGCGTGGGCAGGGCGCGGGCGACCAGCCCGTTCACCCGCGTCACCAGGCGGGGCGCGACCGCGTGGGCGAGGGAGGCGGTCCGGGCGGCCGGAGTGAGCACCAGCCGGGTACGCCTGCGTTCCACCGCCCGTACGACCTTCTCCGCCGCCCGCTCCGCGTCCATCGACAGCAGCGGCATTCCCGCCAGCGCCGAGAACCAGGCGAACTCGGCCTCCGGCCGGCCCCCGAACTCCGCCTGGAGGTGCGAGCCGGTCCGCATCAGCCCGGGGTGGACCGTGGTCACGCTCACCGCGCTCCCGGCCGTCTCCTCCTGAAGGCCCTCCCCGAGCGCCCGTACCGCGGCCTTGGCGCAGGAGTACGGCACCAGATGCGGCACCGCGAGCAGTCCGCCGACCGAACCCACCAGGCCCAGACGGCCGCCCGCCGGGCTGCGCCGCAGGTACGGCAGAGCCGCGAGCGCGGTGTGGAGGGTGCCGTCGAAGATGGTCGCCATGGCGTCCTTGAACGCCTCCGTCCCCGCCGTCTCGGCGGGCGCCACCTGGATCACCCCGGCGTTGGCGATCACCAGGTCGAGCCCGCCCGCCTGCTCCGCCGTCTGCCGGACCGCGGCCGTCACCGCCGTCTCGTCCCGTACGTCGCACACCACCGGGCGCACGGAGCGGCCCGTGCGGTCCAGCATCCAGGCCACGGCCCGGTCGAGTTCACCGGCGTCCCGCGCCAGCACGGTCACCCGGTAACCGCGCCGGACGAGCCGGGCCGCCATCAGCAGCCCCAGACCCCGGGAGCCGCCGGTCACCAGCGCCGAGAGCCCGCCGGGCCGGGATCGGTCCGTCGCCGCCATGTCGTCACCTCACTGGTCGTCGGGTCGTTCGTGAGCCGGGGTGGAACGCAGGGCTCAGGGCTGCATGAGGATCTTCACCGAGCCGTCCTGCTTCTGCTGGAACATGGAGTAGGCCCGCTCGGCCTCCGCCAGGGGCAGCCGGTGGGTGGCGAAGTCGTCGACACCGAGCGGGTCCCCGTCGGTGAGGAGCGGCATGATCGCGTCGGTCCAGCGCCGGACGTTGGCCTGCCCCATCCGCAGCTGGATCTGCTTGTCGAACAGGGTGAGCATCGGCATCGGGTCGGCCATCCCCCCGTACACACCGCTCAGCGAGATCGTGCCGCCCCGGCGTACCAGGTCGATGGCCATGTGGAGGGCGGCCAGCCGGTCGACGGCGAAGCGTTCGGCGAGCGGCCCGCTGATCCTGCGCGGAAGCAGCCCGGTGACGGTCTGGGCGAGCTTGGCCGCCGCGCCGCCGTGGGCCTCGGTGCCGACGGCGTCGATCACGGCGTCCGGTCCCCGGCCGCCGGTCTCGTCCCTGATCGCCTGGACCAGTTCCTTCTCGTCGTCGTAGACCCGCAGGTCGTACACCTCCGTACCGCGCTGGGCGGCACGCGCGAGGCGTTCCGGCACGAGGTCGACGCCGAACACCCGCTCCACGCCCTGCGCCCGGGCGATACGGCAGCTCATGTCGCCGATGGGGCCGAGCCCGAGGACGGCGAGCGTGCCGCCGGGCGGCACCGCGGCGTACGCCACGGCCTGCCAGGCGGTGGGGAGCACGTCGGAGAGGTAGACGAAACGGTCGTCCGCGGGGCCGTCGGGCACCTTGATCGGCCCGAACTGCGCCTGCGGTACGCGCAGGTACTCGGCCTGGGCGCCGGGCACCGCACCGTACAGGCGGGTGTACCCGAACAGGGCCGCGCCCATCCCCTCGCCGGTCACCTGCGTGGTCTCGCACTGGGTGTGCAGTCCCGCCGAGCACATGAAGCAGTGGCCGCAGGAGATCTGGAACGGCACCACGACGCGGTCACCGGGACGCAGGTTCGTCACCTCGGAGCCGACTTCCTCGACCACGCCCATCGGTTCGTGACCGAGGATGTCCCCCGGGGTCATGAAGGGCGTGAGCACCTCGTACAGATGGAGGTCCGAGCCGCAGAGTCCGGTCGAGGTGATGCGGATGACGGCGTCGGTGGGCTCCTCGATCCGCGGATCGGGTACGTCCTCCACCTGGACGTGCCGTCGGCCCTGCCAGGTCACTGCTTTCATGACTCGCGCTCCCTCTCTAGGCTGCGCGCCGGTCGCGTCACCGGACGCGTGGACGGGCGCACGCCGGGTACCCCGGGAAGTCACCGTTCAATTCACCCCCGGGGAGAACCGGGAAGAGCGAGAAGAGCGGGGCGAGAAAACTACCTGTCCTTCAACCTGTCCGCCGGTTCACAGAGGTGACCAGTGATGGCGTCCCGGAAAGCCATGAGCGTGCCGCATCCGGCGGAACGCACCCACGACGGCCGGGGATGGTTCGAGAAACTGGCGGAAACGGCCTCGAACTTCACGAGTTCCGCGCCTTTCTACGGGTTCTGCCTGCTGTTGGTGGCCCTCTTCGTCGTCGCCCACATCATGGGGCTGCCCCTGAACTGGCAGCTCCTCGTCGGTGACGTCATGACCTCGGTCAACCTGCTGCTGCTGGCCCTGCTGAAGAACTCCGAGCGCCGGGCCGAGCACGCGATCCAGCGCAAACTCGACAGCATCGCGGCGGCCCTGCTCGACCAGCAGCAGGGCCGGGAGCAGCGGGGCCGGGAGCGCGAGGGCGGGCGGAGCGAGGCCGGGGCGGAGCAGATCAGGGACGACCTGCGGGACGCGATCCGGATGGAGGAGGAGCTCTGACGCGTCCGGCGCACCGCCACCCGAACGGGGGAAACCGGCGTCGGCCGCATCCGGTACCGGCCGGCTGGGTGAAAAGCATCCGAGTACCGAATCGGAAGCGGAAGTGAGCCCCATGCAGACCTCGGTCGTCCTGTTCACCTGCGATCTGCGCCTGTCGGACCATCCGCCGCTGCGCGCGGCGCTCCACGGCGGGGGCCGGGTGGTACCGCTGTTCGTGCGCGACCGCTCCGTGGACGGGGCGGGTTTCGCCGCGCCCAACCGGCTCGCCTTCCTCGCCGACTGCCTGAACGACCTGGACGCGCGGCTGCGGGAGCGGGGCGGCCGGCTGGTGCTGCGCGAGGGCGACACGGTCACGGAGGTGTGCCGGGTCGCCGCCGAGGCGGACGCCGACGAGGTGCACATGGCCGGTGACGTGAGCGCCTTCGCACAGAGCCGGGAACAGCGGCTGCGCCGGGCGCTGGAGGCCGACGGGCGGCGCCTGTACGTGCACGACACGGTGAGCACCGCCGTCGCGCCGGGCGCCGTGACGCCGGCCTCCTCCGACCACTTCGCGGTGTTCACGCCGTACTACCGGCGCTGGTCCGCCGAGGCGCTGCGGGAGGCGCTGGGCACACCGCGCACGATCACCGTGCCGGAGGAGGTGGGCTCCGCCGCGCTGCCGAAACGCGCCGACGTGAGCGGGGTGTCACCGGGGCTGTGCGCGGGCGGCGAGACGGAGGGACGGCGGGGACTCGGCGCGTGGCTGCGCTCCGGCGTGGACACCTACGAGGAAGGCCACGACGACCTGGCGGGCGATGCCACCTCCCGGCTCTCCCCCCATCTGCACTTCGGCACGCTGTCGCCGGTCGAGGTGGTCCGGCGCACACGCAAGGCGGGCGGCGCCGGCGCGGAGGCGTTCGTACGGCAGATCGCCTGGCGGGACTTCCACCGCCAGGTGCTGGCCGCGCGCCCCGACGCCGCCGTCCGCGACTACCGCACCCGGCGGGACCGGTGGCGCGGCGCCAACGGCGCGCGGGCGGACGCCGAGGCCTGGCGGGAGGGCCGGACCGGCTACCCGGTGGTCGACGCGGCGATGCGGCAACTGCGCCACGAGGGGTGGATGCACAACCGGGGCCGGCTGCTGGCCGCGAGTTTCCTCACCAAGACGCTGTACGTCGACTGGCGGGTGGGCGCTCGGCACTTCCTGGACCTGCTGGTCGACGGCGACCTGGCGAACAACCAGCTCAACTGGCAGTGGATGGCGGGCACGGGCACCGACACCCGTCCCAACCGGGTGCTCAACCCCGTCCTCCAGGGCAAGCGGTACGACCCGGACGGGGCGTACGTGCGGCGCTGGGTTCCGGAGCTGGCGGACGTGAAGGCACCCTACGTGCACGAGCCGTGGAAACTCCCGGAGGAGGAGCGCGCGGGCACCGGCTATCCGGCGCCGGTGGTGTCGCTGGCGGAGGGACTGGAGCGCTTC
The DNA here is from genome assembly GCF_022343545.1 of Streptomyces arenae. Classification (NCBI taxonomy): domain Bacteria; kingdom Bacillati; phylum Actinomycetota; class Actinomycetes; order Kitasatosporales; family Streptomycetaceae; genus Streptomyces; species Streptomyces arenae. The sequence continues at coordinate 21,499 of NZ_JAKQYH010000089.1, read as the reverse complement.
AGACGGGCCCGGGAGCACTCCTGACCCCGCGCGGGCGCGGCGCCTCACCCACGTTCCGCGGCCGGGACGGCCCCCTCGCGTCACCCACGGTCCGCGGGCCGGGACGACCCCCTCGGCTCACCCACGGTCCGCGGGCCAGGACGGCCCCCTCGGCTCACCCACGGTCCGCCGGCCAGGACGGCCCCCTCGGGCCACCCACGGTCCGCCGGCCAGGACGGCCCCCCTCGGCTCACCCACGGTCCGCCGGCCAGGACGGACCCCCTCGGGCCACCCACGGTCCGCCGGCCGGGACCGCCCCCTCGGCTCACCCACGGTCCGTCGGCCAGGACGGTCCCTGGTCACCTTTCGCCGCACAGCGTGCGCAGTGCCTCCACCGCCTGGGGCAGTCCGGCGGGCCTGAGCACGCCGGCGGGCTGGGACCTGCTCCAGCCGGGGCCGCCCAGCAGCACCGCCGGACCGCGCCGCGCCCCCTTCATCCCCCAGCGCTGCGCCGCCACGTGCCGGGCCAGGTCCGGGGCCGCCCGGCTGCTCATCTGCGCCCAGAGCACGACCGCGGCCGGGCCGAGCCTGCGTACCGCCGCGTCCAGCGCCTCGACCGGCACCGCCGCTCCCAGCATGCGCACCGGCACCCCCTCCCGGCCGAGCGCCGCGTGCAGCGCCTCCAGGGGCAGCGTGTGCTGTTCGCCGGGCGCGCAGGCCAGCAGGACGCAGCCGGCCGCCGCGGACGCCACCGGGACGGCGGGCCGGGCGCTGCGGCGCAGCACGGTGGAGACGTGCCAGGCGAGCAGGTGCTCCACCTCCACGTACTGGTCCTCGGATGACATCCAGCGTCGACCCACGGCGTGCAGGGTCGGCACCATCACCTCCTGCCAGGCGACCACCACGCCATAGCGCTCGACGACCGCGGTGAGCTGTTCGTCGAGAGCCGGGGCGTCCAGCCGTACGGCGGCGCGGGCCAGCCCGCGGCACTCCAGACGCACGTCGCCGAGGGGCAGGGCGCCCGCGGCCCGCGACCGGCCCTCGGCCGCCGGGGGCGGTGGTGTGCGGTCGGCCTCCGCGGCGGGCGGCGGGCCGGTGGCGGCCGTGCGGGCGGCGCGGGCCGCGTCGGCCGGCGGGATGCCGGTCGCCGTCAGCCTGCACATCTCCTCGACCGTCGCCACGTCGGCCGCCGTCCAGCGGCGGTGCCCGCCCGCGGTCCGGGCGGTCGGGCCGATGCCGTAGCGCCGGTCCCAGGAGCGCAGGGTCATGGGCGACACGCCGAGGCGGCGGGCCAGCACACCGGTGGCCAGACCGGTGCCGTCCGGTACGGCGGGTGGTCCGGCTGGTGGTCCGGGCGGGGGCTGCCCGGCGGAGTTGACGGCGGTCATCTGTTCCTCTTCCCGCGGGCGGCGCCCGAGCCGTCCGTCGGGCGGCTCACCCCGTGGCCTCGGTGTCCAGGCTCCGGCCCAGGCGCAGCAGGCCGCGCCGGGCGTGACTCTTGACCGTACCCAGCGGCCAGCCGGTGACGTGGGCGATCTGCGTCTGCGTCAGGTCACCGTAGAACGTCAGGCACAGCACCCGCCGCTGGGCCTCGGGAAGACGGCGCAGTTCCCGGGTGACGTCCACCCGGTTCAGGACCGCGTCGTGCGCGGTCGACGGGTCCGGTGAGCGGACCGACTCGCGCGCGGCCGCCGCGGCGACGTCGGTGCGCCGGGTGCGGGCGGACAGCGCGTCGGCGATCTTGCGCCGGGCGATGCCCACCAGCCAGGCGGGCAACGGGCCACGGCCCGGACGGTAGCCGTGGCGGCCGTGCCAGGCCGCGAGGAACACCGTCTGGGTGACGTCCTCGGCCTCCGCGCCGTCGCCCAGCGACTGCCGCGCCAGGGACAGGACGAGCGGAGCCCAGCGGCGGTAGACCGCCTCCAGGCCGCCCTCGTCCCCGGCCACGAAACGCAGGGCCAGATCGGCCTCCGGAGCCGTCGTGGGCACGGTCGGGGTCTCGGTCGTGGCGAGTGCGGTCATGCGGCTGCTCCCCGGATTGCTCCTCGTGCGGGATTGCTCCCTGCCTCACCACCACCGTCCGTCCCGCGCCGCGGCTACGGCAACTCGCATCGAGTCTGCATCGAGTCTGTCCGCACCGAGTCCGTCCGCACCGAGTCCGTCCGCATCGAATCGTCGGCTCCGGGCCGGGTGGGCCACCACACGCGGTCCCCGGCGTCCCGTACGAGCGCCGGCACCAGCAGGGACCGCACCACCAGGGTGTCCAGCAGCACGCCGAACGCGACGATGAAGGCGATCTGCACCAGGAAGGCCAGCGGGATGACGCCGAGCGCGGCGAAGGTGGCGGCCAGCACCACCCCGGCGGAGGTGATGACCCCGCCGGTGGTGACGAGCCCGCGCCGTACCCCCTCGCGGGTGCCGTGCCGCAGGGTCTCCTCCCGGACCCGGGACATCAGGAAGATGTTGTAGTCGACGCCGAGTGCCACCAGGAAGACGAACCCGTACAGCGGCACGGACGGATCGGTGCCGCTGAAACCGAACAGGTCACGGAAGACCAGCGCGGCCACACCGAGGGTCGCGGTGAAGTTGAGGCCGACGGTCAGCACCAGCAGGACGGGTACGGCGAAGGAGCGCAGCAGCAGCACGAGGATGGTCAGGATGACGGCGAGCACCACCGGGACGATGACCGTGCGGTCGCGTTCGGCGGCGCGCAGCGTGTCGTACTGCTGCGCGGTGTAGCCACCCACGAGCGCGTCCGCGCCGGGCAGCGCGTGCAGCGCGGTGCGCAGCCGGGCCACGGTGTCGCGGGCGGCCTGCGTGTCGGGCGCCGCCTTCGCGGTCGCCTCGAACCTGACCCGGCCGTCCGCCGGCCGCGGTTCGGCCGCCGGACGGCCCTGGGCCCCGGTCGCGGTGACCGCGGCGACGCCCGGGGTGGCGCGCACGGTGCGCGCCACCCGGCCGGCGGCGGCCGCGTCGGCCACGACCACCACGGGGGTGCCCGCGCCGGCCGGGAAGTGCCGGGCCAGGGCCTGCTGGGCGGCGACGGACGGCACGTGCCGTACGAAGGTCTCGTCGAGCGGCACGCCACGCGAGTCCAGGGTGAGGGCGCCCGCCGAGCAGACGAGCAGACCGGTCAGGGCGAGCGCCCACACCCGGCGCGGCGCCCGGTCGACCAGCTGGGCGACGCGCTGCCACAGGCCGGTCGCGCCGGACCCGTTTCCGGGCCTGGCCGGCCAGTAGGCGCGGCGGCCGAGGAGGGCCAGGACGGCCGGCAGGAAGGTGAGCGCGCTCAGGGCGGCGCAGGCGATCCCGACGGCGCCGACCGGCCCGAGCGCCCGGTTGTTGGTGAGGTCGCTCAGCAGCAGGGCGATCAGCCCGAGGGCGACGGTGCCGGCGCTGGCCAGGACGGCCGGGGCCGAGCGCCGCAGGGCGGCGCGGGCGGCGTCGTACCGGTCGCGGCCCGCGGCCAGTTCCTCCCGGCAGCGGGCGGCGACCAGCAGCGCGTAGTCCGTCGCGGCGCCGATGACGAGGATCGAGAGGATGCCCTGCACCTGGCCGTCGACGCGCACCAGGCCGTGCTCGGCCAGGGCGTGGACGACGGCGCACGCCACCCCCAGGGAGAACACCGCGCCGACGATGACGACGAGCGGCAGCAGCAAGGAGCGGTAGACGAGCAGCAGGATGACCAGCACGACGGCCAGGGCGACCGCGAGCAGCACCCCGTCGATGCCCGAGAAGGCGTCCGCGAGGTCGGCCTGGGTGGCGGCGGGACCGGCGAGCCACACCCGGGTGCCGGGGACCACGGCCGCCGCCCGTACCCGTTCCAGCGTGGGTGCGAGCCGGTCGCCCAGGTCCGGCCGCAGCGGTACGACGGCCTGGAGGGCGGCGCGGTCCTTCGAGAGGAGTGCGGGTGAGGGGGTTCCGGCCGTGCCGGGAGCGCCGGCGAGCGCCGCCGCCGCCGCGGTGGCCGCCCGCTGTTTCCCGCTGACGGCCGCTCCGCCGTCGGCGGTCCACACCACGACGACCGGCAGGGTCTCGCGCTGCCGGAAGGCGGCCTGCTCGCGCAGGACCCGGGTGGACTCGGCGCTCCGCGGCAGGAAGGCGGCCTGGTCGTTGGTGGCGACCTCGCCCAGCCGTCCGGCGAAGGGACCCAGCAGGGCCCCCAGCACCAGCCAGACGGCGACCAGGGCGAACGGGACGAGCCCGCGGGTCCGGGGATGCGGCGGCGTCAAGGTGACTCCTAGGGGCGCGCGAAAGGGGGAACACGTCGGGAGAGAAAGCTCGACGGTAAACAATCTCAATGGTTGAGTAATGTCAATCGGTGAACTGTCTCACCGCTGCTTCCCCCCGCGCCGGGGGTTCGGATGCAGGGGAGCCGGCGGCCTCAGCGGCCGGCGGACTCCCCGGGCACCTCGGCGAGGACGTCGTTCAACTCCGTCAGGAACCGCAGGGCCACGGCCAGTTCACGTTCGTCGAAGTCCGCGCCGGCCCTGCGGACGGCGTCGGCGAGCGGCCGGAAGTGGGTCCGGGCGGCGGCGCGGGCGTCGGCGACGTACTGGAGGTGCACCACCCTGCGGTCGGTGTCCTCACGTACCCGGCGGACGTGCCCGGCGCGCTCCAGCCGGTCGACGCAGGCGGTCACCGCGCCCGAGGTGAGGCCGAGCAGCGTACGCAGCCGGGTGGGTGTCATGGGCTCGGGGGCGTCGAGGATGGCGGCCAGCGCCTGTACGTCGGTGGCGTGCAGGTTGTGCCGGGCCGCGTACTGCTGGATGACCCGGCCGACCTCACCGTGCATGCGGCGCAACTGCACCGCGAAGGCCGACAGGTCACCCGGGAAGGCGGGGAGGTCACCGGCGGAGACGCCGGCCGGACCGGCCGCTCCGGCGCGAGGTTCACCAGAGGTGGCGCCGGGACCGGCGGCCGCCGGGCGCGAGGCACCGAAGGTGGTGTCGGGACCGGTGGGCGCCGGGTGTGGGGCCTCGCCCGCCGGGGCCGCTCCCGCGGCGGCCCCCGCGCGCCGCCGCGCCGGACGTCCTCCGCTCGTCTCCGTGCTCACCGGCGCATCGTACCGGGGTACTCGCCGATCACGTCCCGGCTGCATCCGCGGGTGGTGCGGCGGGCGAAGACCCTGGTACGAGGAGGATCCATGGAGACGACGGCGGACCGCCCCCTGTGCCTGGTGACCGGGGCGAGCGGCTACATCGGCGGACGGCTCGTGCCCGAACTGCTGGCCGCGGGCTACCGGGTCCGCTGCCTGGCCCGCTCCCCGGGGAAACTGCGCGACCACCCCTGGGCCGGGGACGTGGAGGTGGTCCAGGGGGACGTCACGGACCCTGCCTCGGTCGGCTCGGCCATGCGCGGGGTCGCCGTGGCCTACTACCTGGTGCACGCGCTCGGCACCGGCCGCGGCTTCGAGGACACCGACCGCCAGGGCGCCCAGGTCTTCGGCACCCGGGCCGCCCGCGCCGGGGTGCGCCGCATCGTCTACCTCGGCGGGCTGACCCCGGCCGGGGTGCCCGAGCGGGAGCTGTCGCCCCATCTGCGCTCCCGGGCCGAGGTCGGGCGCGTTCTGCTGGCGAGCGGGGTGCCCACGACGGTGCTGCGGGCCGCCGTGATCATCGGGTCCGGCTCGGCCTCCTTCGAGATGCTGCGCTATCTGACCGAACGGCTGCCGGTGATGATCACGCCGAGCTGGGTACGCACCCGCATCCAGCCGACAGCGGTCCGGGACGTGCTGCGCCTGCTGGTGGGCAGCGCCCGGATGCCCGCGGACGTGAACCGGGCCTTCGACATCGGCGGCCCCGACGTGCTGACCTACCGGGACATGATGCTGCGGTACGCGGCGGTCGCCGGACTCCCCCGGCGCGTGATCCTGCCGGTGCCGGTGCTCACCCCCCGCCTGTCCGGCCTCTGGGTCGGCCTGGTCACCCCGGTCCCCGCGGGCATCGCCCGGCCGCTGGCGGAGTCGCTGCGGCACGAGGTGGTGTGCCGGGAGGACGACATCACCCGCTACGTCCCCGACCCGCCCGGCCACCCCATCGGTTTCGACGACGCGGTACGGCTGGCGCTCAAACGGGTGCAGGACGCCGAGGTCGCCACCCGCTGGTCCTCCGCCTCGGTACCGGGCGCTCCCAGCGACCCGCTGCCCACCGACCCCGCCTGGGCGGGCGGAAGCCTCTACACCGACCTGCGGGAACGGCCGGTGGACGCCCCGCCCGAGGCGCTGTGGCGGGTCATCGAGGGCGTCGGCGGGGAGAACGGCTGGTACTCCTTCCCGCTGGCCTGGTCGGTGCGGGGCATCGCCGACCGGCTCGTGGGAGGGGTGGGGCTGCGCCGGGGACGCCGGGACGCGCACCGGCTGCGGGTGGGCGACTCGGTGGACTTCTGGCGGGTAGAGGAGATCGAGCCGGGCCGGCTGCTGCGGCTGCGCGCGGAGATGCGGCTGCCCGGACTGGCCTGGCTGGAGATGTGCGCCGGCACCGACGGCACCGGCCGCACCCGCTACCGCCAGCGCGCCCTGTTCCATCCGCACGGGCTGCTCGGCCACGCCTACTGGTGGAGCATCTCCCCCTTCCACGCCGTCGTCTTCGGCGGCATGGCCCGCAACATCGCCCGCACCGCCGAGCGGGCGGACGGCGACGGCACGGGCGACGGCACACCCGCCACGGACCGCACCGCACCGCCCGCACTCCGGCCGGCCCGCTGAGGTGCGCCCCCGCCGTGCCGTCCGGGCCTGGTCCCCGGGGCCCCGGAGTAAGGCGGTGCCGACCGGGCATTCGCCTATCCGGGCCGCTCCGGCGGTCCGGGACGTTCTTTCTTCATGGCCCAGTGGGGGGATTCGGCGTGATACTCGACGAGGTACCGGCAGCTCCCGTTCCCGGCGTCACGCCTGACACGGCGGCACGCAAGCAGCGCCTGCGCCGCCGGCTGGAACGGCTGATCGGCGTGGCCGCCACCGAGGGCAACCACCTGGTGCCCCTGCGCAACGGGGACGAGATCTTCCCCGCGATGCTCGGGGCGATCCGTTCGGCCCGGCACACCGTCGACATGATGACGTTCGTGTACTGGCGCGGTCAGATCGCCCATGACTTCGCCGCCGCGCTGGCCGACCGTGCCCGCGCGGGGGTGCGGGTGCGCCTGCTGCTCGACGGCTTCGGCGCCAAGCGGATCGAGCGGCGGCTGCTGGACCTCATGAGTGCCGCGGGCGTGCAGGTGGCCTGGTTCCGCAAGCCCGTGCTGCTGTCGCCGTTCAAGCAGAACCACCGCTGTCACCGCAAGGCCCTCGTGGTCGACGAGCAGACGGCGTTCACCGGTGGCGTCGGCATCGCGGAGGAGTGGTGCGGGGATGCCCGCGACGCCGGGGAGTGGCGGGACACCCATGTCCAGGTGCGCGGTCCGGCCGTCGACGGCATCGCGGCGGCGTTCGCGCAGAACTGGGCGGAGTGTCACGACGAACTCTTCGACGACCGCGACCGGTTCACGGAGCACCCGCAGGCGGGCTCGGCGGTGGTGCAGGTCGTCCGTGGCTCGGCGAGCATCGGCTGGCAGGACATGCAGACCCTCATCCGGGTCATGCTCACCTCCGCCGAGGAGCGTTTCCGGCTGGCCACCGCCTACTTCGCCCCCGACACCTACTTCATCGACCTGCTGTGCGAGACCGCGCGCCGCGGTGTGCGGGTCGAGATCCTGCTGCCCGGCCCCCACACCGACCAGCGCGCCTGCCAGCTCGCCGGTCAGCACCACTACGCGCGGCTGCTGCGGGCCGGTGTGCACATCCGCCAGTACCAGCCGACCATGATGCACGCCAAGATCATCACCGTGGACTCGGTGGCCGCCCTCATCGGGTCCACCAACTTCAACCGCCGGTCCATGGACCACGACGAAGAGGTCATGCTCACCGTCCTGGACGAGGAGTTCACCGCGTCGCTCGACCGTGACTACGAGGCGGACCTGAGACACAGCGTGGACATCGACCTCACCCGATGGAGCCGGCGGGCCCTGCTGCAACGCGCCAAGGAGGCCGCGGTCGTGCCGATCCGGCGCTTCCTGTGAGCCGGCCGCGCCGAGCCGGGCGGCCGGCCCGAGCACCGGAAATGAGAGCATCCGCCTCATGGACAGAGCAGCAGGCCGGACGGCACGTTGGTGGGCGGCGCTGCGCCGGACGCCGGCGAGTGTCTGGAACGACGACATCACGGACTGGGCCGCGGCCCTGACGTACTACGCGGTCCTGGCCCTGTTCCCGGTCCTGCTGGTCGTCCTCTCGATCCTCGGCCTGACCATGCCGACGGCCAAGCCGCAGGTCATCGACCGTATGGCGCAGGCCGCTCCGCTGGCCTCCCGCGCCCTGCTGCGCAGCACCCTGCGGCAGATGGCCGGACAGTCGTCGGCCGCCTGGACCATGATCTTCCTCGGTGGGGCGGGCGCCCTGTGGTCGGGGTCGAGCTACCTGAGCGTCTTCCGCCGGGCGTTGCACGCCATGCACCGGGTCAGTTCGCACCGGCCGGTCTGGCGCACCGCCCCGCGCATCATCGCGACGGCCCTCGTCCTGGTCACCCTGCTGCTCACGTCCACCATCGCGCTGGCCCTCACCGGCAGTCTGGCCCGGCGTCTGGGCCGGGTACTGGATCTGGGCACCGGACCGCAGGCGGCCTGGGACACGCTGCGCTGGCCGGTGGTGGCCGCGGTCGCGATCGTCCTGGTGCTCGTCCTGTTCCGCTCCGGTCCCGCGTCCTCCCGTCCCGTCAGGAAGATGGCGCCGGGCGGCACGCTGGCGGTTGCACTGGTGCTGGTCGTCTCGCTCGGCTTCACCCTCTACACCGCGCACGTAGGCACCTATCACCGCCTGTACGGCTCGCTGGCGGGCGTCGTCGTCTTCCTGATCTGGCTGTGGCTGTCCAACCTGGCCCTGCTGATCGGCGCCCAGTTCAACGCCGAGCTGGCGAAATGCGCCCAGGAGACAGCGGCCGGCCGGCCGGTGCCCCCGGCGGACGGACCGTAGCCTGCGACGATTTCGTGCAGGACGGCATGCGCGCCGCTTGTGCCCCGGCTCCTCGGGTACAGCGGTTGAGTACGGGTTGTCCCCGCAGCAGCCGACCTTGCCGAAAGTGATGCGTTCGTGACTCTTCCCGGCGGCCCCGACGGCCGCGCCGAGGGCTCGGGAGACGATCCGAGTGTGGGTGCGCACGAGATCGCCGGTGCCGTGGAGCATCTCGTGAGCCTGTGGTCCGTGGCCGCTCAGGAGGCACCCGTACGGTTGTCGCTCCACCAGCTGCGGGCGCTCTGGGCCCTGGAGACGGCGCCGGAGACCAACCTCACCGGTCTCGCGGACCGGCTCGACATAGGGCTGCCCACCGCCAGCCGTCTCTGTGACCGGCTGGAGGCCGCGGGGATGCTGGAGCGGACACCGCACCCGCGCAACCGTCGGGAACTCCAGTTGACGCTCACGCCGCACGGGCGCCGCGTCCTGGACGACGTGGCCCGGCGCCGGAACCTGGCCCTGACCGAGGTGCTGGCGGCCATGGCACCCGCGGAACGGTCGGCCCTCGTCCGCGGTATGAGGGCCTTCACCAGCGCGGCGGCCGACGTGCCTCCGGGGCGGCGGCGCGCGCCGTAGGGCCGGCGTGTCCGGAGGCGTCAGAGGCCTTCCGGTGACGGTGACACGGACGCGTCCTCCCCGACCCCGACGGCCCCGCCGGCCGTCACTTCGTCGCCGGACGGCGGGACGCGGCACAGCAGCAGGCAGACGTCGTCGTCGCGTTCGGAGCCGGGCAGCAGGGGCTTCAGCAGTGACTCGGCGCACCCGTCGAGGTCCGCCAGCTCGGCTTCGCCCAGTGCCGCCAGGGTCTCGCCGAGGGTCTCGATGCCCGGGTCGATGCCGTGCGCCCGCCGCTCCACCAGACCGTCGGTGTACAGGACGAGGGTGGAGCCGGGCGGCAGTTCGGCCGTGTGGTCCTCGTACTCGAAGGGAAGGGGCACGCCCAGCATGACGCCGGGCCTGGCGTCCAGGACGCGCACGGTGCCGTCGGGGGTGCGGGTCAGGGCCGGCGGATGACCGGCGGCGGCCCATACGACGTGCGGGTCGCCGGGCCGGAAGCGGGCGATCACCGCGGTCGCGTACAGGTTCGGCTGCTGGTGGCGGAGCATGCGGTGCAGGCGGGTGAGGATCCGGGCGGGGCTGTCGTCCTCGACGGCGTAGGCACGCAGGGCGGTGCGCAGCTGGCCCATGATGACGGCGGCGCGCAGCCCGTGTCCGGTGACGTCTCCCACGACGGTCAGCAGGCTGCCGTCCGGCTGCGGGAAGGCGTCGTACCAGTCGCCGCCGATGTTGAGGCCACGGGTGGCGGGCAGGTAGCGGGCTGCCAGTCGCAGGCCCTCCACGGGGGGCAGGGCGGTGAGCTGGGCGCGCTGGAGGGCTTCGGCGGTGTCCCGGTGCTGTTCGTAGCGGCGGGCGTTGTCCAGGGCGATGGCGATGCGGCGGGCCAGTTCGACCAGCATCACGCTGGTGTCCTCGTCGAAGTGGTCGCCGGGCGCGCTCAGGGTCAGCACGCCCAGGGTGTGGCGCACGGTGAGGGGGATGCACAGCAGCGGCCGGTCCGGGGAGAGCGCGGACGGCGGCAGGTCGTCGACGCCCGGGAGGTCGCCGGGGTGCGGTCCGGCGTGCTGCGGCCGGCCGAGCCGGGCGGCCGTGACCGCTGCGGCGGAGTGCGCGCTGTTCGGCTCCGCCGGTTCGTCGAAGAGCCAGACGTCGACGTCGCTCGCGTACTCGGGGACGAGCAGGCCGGGCAGGCACCGCAGGATGTCCTCCTGGTCGAGCGAGGCGGTGACGGCGGCGCTGGCGTCGGCGAGGAAGGTCAGCAGGCGCCGCGCCTTCTCCGCCTCGCCCCGGGCGGCCCGTTCGGCGTCGAGCAGCTCGCGCTGGGTCTGAGCGGCGGCGTCGAGTTCGGCGTGCAGGGCCATCACGCCCTGGTTGGTCTGGTGCAGTTCCTCGCGGTGCAGCCGCAGCTGCCGTTCGGTCTCGTCCAGCCGGCGCAGTATCGCGGCCGTCTCCTCGTCCGCGGCCAGGACCGCTTCCGCGGGGGTCTCCTCCGGTTCCGCCGGCGGCCGGAGCGGTCCGCGCCGCGCCGTGGCGGGCGCCGGGCGGCCCGGACAGGTCAGGGTCAGCCGCCAGGGCGGCGTCCGGCCGGGCTCGGACGGCATGGGCTCTCCGACGGCCCGGACGAGCACGGTTCCGTCGGACGCGGACGGTTTCACGGTGAGGGTGAGTTCCGTACCGCACCGGCCGAGGCCCTCGCCCAGGCGCGCGGTGAGCGCGGTGAGGAACCTGGCCCGTTCGACCTCGGGCGCGCCCAGGTCGGCCGTGACGCGCGCGGCGAAGGTCCGGGCGCGCACGGCCTCGGCGGCTGAGGTGATCTTCCGTACGTCCGTTGGGATCACGGGTCACCGCCGGGGTGGTCGAGGGCCAGGACGGCCACACAGGTGTCGTCGCGTACGGGGCTCGCGGCACTGCTGGCGTCCCGGAGGACGGTCGCCGCGATCACCGCCGGGTCGCGCGTGAGGAGGCCGGGGTCGGCGGGCGGCACCCAGCGGCTGGGCAGTCCGTCGCTGTGCAGGACGAGCAGGCTGCCGGGTGCGCAGGACCGGCGGGAGACGGGCACGTTCGCCGGGAACTGGGCGCCGACTATGCCGGGGTGCGAGATCAGGTGCTCCCAGGAGCCGGCGGTGTGCAGGCGGGCGCCGATGTTGCCGACACCGGCGAAGGCGAGTTCCCCGCTGTTCGTGTCCAGTTGGGCCACGGCGACCGCCGCCCCGCGGGTGGGCCGCAGGGCCGGGTGCAGGTGCCGCAGGATCTCCGCGGGCGTCAGATGCCCGACGCGGTGCAGTTCGTCGACCGCGGCGCCGGACGCCTGGGCGGCCTTGGGTCCGTGGCCGAGGCCGTCGGCGAGCAGCAGGGTCAGCCGGGAGTCCGAGCGGACGCAGCTGTAGGCGTCCCCGGAGTGTTCGGCCCGGGCGAGCGGGATGTTGATCCCTCCGACCTGGCAGGCGGGCGCGGTCTCCCGCCTGCCGGTGATCTGGTCGACGCGGGCCACCGAGACGGTGCCCCGGCTGCTGCTGTACAGGTCGAAGGCGCTGGAGATGCGCCGGCAGGTGCCCAGCCCCGCGCCGAGCGACGCGTCGCTGGTGGTGTAGCCGTCACGCAGCGCGGCGGTGACGTCGGGGATGCCGGGGCCGTGGTCGAGGGTGGTGATCTGCACCGCGGGACCGCGGCCGGCCGGTCCCGGGCACTCGACGAGGTGGACCACGAGACGGCCGCCACCGGCGTGCTTGAGCAGGTTGGTCGCCAGCTCGGTGGCGACCAGGGCGGCGACCGCCGTGCGGTGTTCGTCGAGGCGGGCCCGGGCGCCGGCCGCCTCGGCCGCCACCCGGGCGTCCCGTACCCGGGTGGAGTCGTGCACCGGGATCTCCCAGACGCGCGTCATCCGGCCCCCGGACGGCCGGCCGACGCGCGGCTGACCCACGCGACGAGGGTGACGACCGTGCCCTGACCGGGTTCGGTCTCGATGTCGAGTTCGTCCACCAGCCGCCTGGCCCCGCTGAGGCCCAGCCCGAGACCGCCGCCCGTGGTGTAGCCGTCGGTCATGGCCAGTTCGACGTCGCGGATACCGGGTCCGGTGTCGATGAAGACCAGCTGGAGTCCGTTCGCCGAGCCGTTGCGCAGGGGGGTGATCCGCGCCTGCCCGCCGCCGCCGTGGACGAGGGTGTTCCGGGCCAGCTCGCTGGCCGCGGTGACGATCTTCGTCTGCTGCACCAGTCCGAACCCGAGTTCGGCGGCGAACTGCCGTACCTGGTGTCGGACCCACGCGAGATCCGCGTCCGAGCCGATCGGCAGGCTCGTCGCGGTGGCGGGGTCGGAGGCAGGAGTCATGTGCCCCCCTCTGATCTGTCCGGGGCGGCGCCGGAGGGCTCCTGGGCGAAGAGTTCGAGCGCGCGTGCGGCGTCGAGCACGGTCTCCAGGCCGGGCAGGGTGAGGCCCAGCTCGACCAGGGTGATCGCCACGGCGGGCCGCATCCCGCACAGCACGGTACGCGCGGCCATCAGGCGGGCGCTGGCGGCGATCTCGGCGATGACCCGGCCGAGGAACGAGTCGACGATGTCGACGCCGGAGACGTCGATGACCAGTCCGTCGGCCGCGCTGTGCGCGATCCGCTCGGTGATGTCCTGCTGAAGCTGCTCGGCCATGCCGTCGTGCAGGTCCCCCTGGAGGGTGACCAGCAGTATGTTCCCCAGCGCCAGGACCGGCACCGCCGCCGGGGTGCCGGGAACGGGAAGGGGCACGGTCATCGCGGGCTCGCACCCGCCGCACGCTGCGAGACCTCGATGCCCTGCCGGCCGAGCGCGTAGGCCAGCGCGTCGGCCAGCGAGCTGCGCGTGAGTACGGAACTCAGGTCGATGCCGAGGTGCACGATGGTCTGCGCGATCGCCGGGCGGATGCCGGAGACGATGCACTCGGCTCCCATCAGCCGGGCCGCGGCGACCGTCTTCATCAGGTGCTGGGCGACCAGCGAGTCGACGGTGGGGACGCCCGTGATGTCGAGGATCGCGTAACGGGCCCGCTGCTCCACGATGGCCTGGAGCAGCGACTCCATGACCACCTGGCTGCGGGCGCTGTCCAGGGTGCCTATCAGGGGCACCGCGATGACGCCCTCCCACAGGCTGATCACGGGGGTGGCCACTTCGAGCAGCTGGAGCTGCTGGCGCGCGATCAGTTCCTCGCCGGCGCTGACCGTCGTCTCCATGATCACCAGACGCAGCGTTCCCATCAGGACGGTCAGTGCCAGCAGGACCTCACGGGCCTCGTCGTCGGGCCGGCCCTCCGTGTCCTCGCGCAGCAGCTCGACGGCCGCCGTGCGCAGGCCGGCGGCCTCGTCCGCGATCTGGGCGGGGGTGAACCCCCGGCTCGCGCGGGAGGCGGCCATCCGCCCCAGCTGCTCACGGACCTCGCCGAAGCCCGGCGATCCCACGCTCTCCAGCCGGCCGGTGTGAGCCACCTCGGACAGGGCGTCCACGACGGCCTTGCAGGCCTCCACGGCCTCGTCCCTGGAGACCGTGAAGACGGTTCGGAAAAGCGGCCCGTCGGCCCATCGCTGGGCGAGCTGTTCGCGACGGCGCTCCAGGAAGTCCGCCAGCCCGTGCGCCGCCGAATCGGCCTCTGCCTGCTCCGGCACCTGCATCGTCTTCCTCTCGAGAACGGGCTGCTGCGCCACGACCGACGCAACCCCCGCCAATTATTGTCACATGACAAGCATCTACCCGGACGGGCTGTGGAAACGACACAGCATCACCACATTCCCGACCCGGCGGCAGTGGCTCAGCGGCCGTGCCAGTCCAGGCAGACCACCAGGGCGTCGTCCTTCGGAGCCGACTGGCCGCGATGACCGGTCAGTTCCCGCAGGACGGCCCGCGGAACCTCAGCCGCGGGCAGCAGACGCGTGGACAGGATGGCCCTGGCCAGGGCGGCGTCCCCGTACGCCTCGCCCCGGGGCGAGGCGACCGCGTACACGCCGTCGCTGACGAAGACGAGCCGGTCGCCGGGCTCCACGGAGAAGTCCTGGGCCACGTAGTCGGTCTCCTCGAACATGCCCAGCGGGAGCTGCGCCTCGAAGGTGACGCGCTCGACCACGCCGTCACGCAGCCGCAGCAGTTGCGGGGAGCCGGCGTCCACCACCTTCACCCGGCCGGTGACGAGGTCGAAGTCGAACATGAGCACCGAGAGGTAGCAGCGCCCCTGGTAGTGGGCGTACACCGCCTGGTCGGCCAGGGCGGCCTGGTCGGCGATGGCGATCCCGGCCCGCCGGGCGTTCCGCAGCGCGTTGATGGCCAGGTTCGTCAGCAGGGAGGCCTCGATGCCCTCCCCCATGCCGTTGGTGACGTAGAGCATGAGGTGGTCCGCACCTGCGGACCAGTCGAAGTTGTCGCCGTAGATCGCGTACGCCGGTTCCAGCTGCGCGCCGAGTTCGTACTCGGGCCGGGCGCAGGAGCGGCCCGGGAGGAGCTGCCACTGCATCTCGGCGGCCAGCGTCAGCCGGTCCTTGCGCCGGGCCCGCAGGTACACGTCCGTGTCCCGTTCGGCCACGACGACCTCGTGACCGAGCACCTCGGCGATGTCCGCGAGCTCGTCCAGGCAGCCCGACAGGCCTTCCTTGCCGGCCAGGGTGACCGAGAGCACGCCCAGCCGGTCTCCGCGCACCGTGACCGGCAGATGCACGCGCACGGCCCCTGCCCGGACGTCCTCCACGAACGGTTCCTGGGCGCCGAAGGCACGGCCGGCGGGGCTGTTGTGCACCGACACCGGATCCGCCGTGTGGGGCAGCACCGACACCGGCTGCAGGACGGTGAGGCCGTAGTCGGCCATGAACAAGTCGACGGCCTGTGCCGCGTACTCCTCGGTGAGCACGCGACGCACGGCGTCGAGCAACTCGTGCGGGGCCGCTGTGCGCAGGGCGCGCTCAGCAGTCACAAATCTGTCCACGATCGTAAGTACACCCATCCCTCAACCGACACCCACGGGCCCCGCCGGACGACGGGACCGTCCCGGGCGAGTCCCCCCGGGCCGCGAACCAGTTCTTGTCACCAACGGCACCTTGTACGCTGGCAGGCGTCCCAGGTGCCTGCGAGAGTGTGACGGTGACCGACTTCCGCCCCCGCCCCGAGCCCGTCGAGGTCGCACGTGTGACCTTGACCGCCATGGAGTTGCTGGAAGTCCTGTGGGGCCGGGCCTCGACCGCGCCGGCCTCGCCGTCCCAGCTGCGCGTCCTGCTGATGCTCGAACACCAGGACGGCATCAACCTGCGCACGCTCGCCGACTCCCTCGCCTCCACGCCGCCGTCCACCAGCAGGCTCTGCGACCGGCTGGGGGCAGCCGGCTTCGTCGAGCGGGTGGTCAGCCCCACCGACCGGCGCGAGGTACGGCTGCATCTGAGCAGCCGCGGCCGCGCCTTCCTCGAGGACCTGCGGGCGCGCCGGGAGCGGGAGCTGAAGGCGGTGCTCGAGCTGATGCCCGCGGCCAAGCGGACCGCGCTGCTCGAAGGGCTGGAGGCGTTCTGCGAGACGGCGGCGCTGCAGATACTCGACAACGCGTCGCACGCCGGGGAGCAGACGGCCTGAGGACAGTGCCGTGCCATCGCTCACCCCGGCACTCCGGGGCTCGGACGGCCGGCGCACGGAGCGGTCTCCGCCCACCGGAACATTGCAGATCCTTCCCCGCGCAGTACGACTCCGCTACTTTGTTGCCTTCTGAGCATTGTTGTCAAATGGCAACTGTTCGCTCGGCCCTTCCAGTGTTTCGGGTACCCACGGTGCCCCCGGAGTTGCATGTGGGCTACGCCTCAGCCGGCCACGGACCCGGGGGCCGCTCAGGCCTGGGGTGTTCCGGGGCCGGGGTCGTTCGGGTGCTCGGTCAGGGGCGTCGTCGTGGTGGTGAGCCAGGGGGCCTGGGGCAGCGAGTCCAGGTCGGTCCGCAGTTCGGTGGCGTTCTGGGCCCGCCACAGGCCGAGTGCCCGGTCGGCGGAGGTGCGCCACAGCCGCACCAGGTGTCCCGCGGCGGCCAGTTCCTTGGCGCGGGCCGCCTCCGCCGCGGCCGTCTCCGCCAGGCGCTGGGAGGCGGCGCCCGCGGGGGCGAAGGCGACGAGGAACTCCTGGGCGGCGACCGGTGCCGCCGGGGCCGGGCCGGGGTCGTTCGGGTGCGGGGTGAGGGGCGTGACCTCGTCGCTGCGCCAGACGCGCAACGGCATCGCCGAGAGGATCTCCTCCAGGCTGACCTCGTCCGGCGCGGCGAACAGACCGAGGGTGCGCCACTCGCCGGGCCGCAGCGGCGGCCGCCACAGCCTCAGCAGCCGGCCCCGCTCGGCGAGCCCGCGGGAGTTGGCGGCCTCACGGGCGCGGACGTCGTCGACCGTCTCCGGGGAGGTTCCCTCCGGGACGTGCGTGGTCATGGTGACGAGGTATTCCATGGCGGACCGTCCCTTGTCGCGCGTTGCCCGGGCTCCACCGTCCCGCAGACCGGAGCCGGGCGCATCCCGCCGGCGGATCCGGCCCAGACGCGCGGGCCGGACACCGTCGGCTCAGCGGCCCTCCGTTCGTCGCCGTGCGACAGTACGGCCGCACGGGCCGCCTCGGCGGTGACACGGGCGGCGCGGACCTCCGGCTGTCCACGGCCGACCTCGCCCAACTCGACGCCCTCCCGGCCCCCGGCGGCCGCTCGTCACTGACCCGGGCCCGGCCAGGAAGGATCCGCAGGGCGCGGCGACCGGCGGGGCCCTCGGCTCCTGCCGCCTCCGTCCTGCTCGCCCGGCCTTTCTCCTGAGGGACGCGCGGCGAAAGGCCGGTGGCGCCGCGGGCGGTCGGAGGGCGGCTCCGGGGTGTGTCTTACGGAGTCGTGACGTGCGGGTGCGGGCGCGTGGTGCCGGGGCGCTGGGCGCCTAGCGTGGCCTCATGCGTGTACTGGTCACCGGCGGTGCCGGGTTCATCGGGTCCCATGTGGTCGAGGCGCTGACGGCGCGGGGGCACGAGGCGGTCGTGTTCGACGTGCGGGACGATCCCGGCGCGGACGTGCGCAGTCCGGCGGCGGTCGGGCGGGCCCTGGCCGGCGTGGACGCCGTCTGTCACCAGGCCGCGATGGTCGGGCTCGGGGCCGGCTTCTCGGACGCGGCGGAGTACGTCTCCCGCAACGACCTCGGTACGGCGGTGCTGCTCGCCGGGATGGCCGAGGCGGGGGTACGGCATCTGGTGCTCGCGGGGTCGATGGTCGTGTACGGGGAGGGCCGGTACGAGTGTCCGCGGCACGGCGTCGTACGGCCCGGCCCCCGTGCCGTCGCCGACCTGGACGCCGGCCGGTTCGAGCCCGGCTGCCCCGTCTGCGGCGTCGAGTTGGTACCCGGACTGGTGGGCGAGGACGCCCCGGTCGATCCGCGCAACGTGTACGCCACGACCAAACTGACCCAGGAACACCTGGCCGCCGCCTGGGCCCGGTCGACCGGCGGCTCGGCGGTGTCGTTGCGCTACCACAACGTGTACGGCCCCCGGATGCCGCGTGACACCCCCTACGCGGGCGTGGCCTCCTTCTTCCGGTCGGCGCTCGCCCGGGGCGAGGCGCCCCGGGTCTTCGAGGACGGCCGGCAGCGCAGGGACTTCGTGCACGTCCGGGACGTGGCCGCCGCCAACGCGACGGCGCTGGAGGCGCGGCCGGCACCGGGCGCGCTGACCGCGTACAACACGGGCAGCGGCGAGCCGCACACCGTCGGGGAGATGGCCCGCGCACTGGCCGGCGCCCATGGCGGGCCGACGCCGGTGATCACCGGGGAGTACCGGCTCGGCGACGTACGGCACATCACGGCCGACTCGGCGCGGCTGCGGGCCGAGCTCGGCTGGAAGCCCGAGGTCGGGTTCGCGGACGGCATGGCGGAGTTCGCGCGGGCCGGCCTGCGGGACGCGTAGGCCCCGGACGGACCGGTGGTGCTGCCCGCGATCAGGAAGCGGTGGTGGGCAGCACCACCTCGAAACGGCAGCCGCCGGGAATGTTGTGCACGGTGGCCCGGCCCTGGTGGGCTTCCACGATCCCCCGGACGATGGCGAGGCCGAGGCCCGCGCCCGCCGGGGGTGTCCGGGCGTGCGTGCCGCGCCAGCCGGTGTCGAAGACCCGGGGCAGGTCCTCCTCGGGGATGCCGCCGCAGCCGTCGGTGACGGACAGGACGACACCGTCGGGGCCGCGTTCGGCGGCGACCGCGACCGTGCCGTCCGGGGGCGTCCGGCGGATCGCGTTCACCAGCAGGTTGCCCAGCACGCGGCTCATCTCCTTGCCGTCCACCTCGACCGGCACCGGCTCCACCCGGTTGCCGACCAGCCGTACGCCGTGCTCGCGCGCGAGCGGGTCGGCGCCCGCGAGGGCGTCGCCGACCAGGTCGTACAGGGACATCCGGCTCGGGCTCAGCGCGAGCGTCCCGGCGTGGATGCGGGAGAGTTCGAAGAGGTCACCGACCATGTCGTTGAGGCGTTCGACCTCGGTGCGGATCTGCTTGAGATAGCGGCCGGGATCGGCGGCCACGCCGTCCTCCAGCGCCTCCGACATGGCACGCAGACCGGCCAGCGGGGTGCGCAGGTCGTGCGAGATCCACGCGACCAGCTCCCGGCGCGAGGTCTCCAGCGCACGTTCCCGTTCCCGGGACTCGGCGAGTCTCGCGCTGGTGGCCGCCAGTTCGCGGCTCACCTCGGCCAGTTCGGCGGTGGCCGGGACCGCGGGTGCGGCGAAGTCGCCCCGCTCGCCGAACGACCGGGCCGCGAGGGCGAGTTCACGGCTGCGGGCGACGACCCAGCGGCCCAGCACCAGCGCGGTCGCGAGCGACACCGCGGCCGCCATGGCGACGACGGTGGTCACCACGGACAGGTCGTGCGAGGAGAGGAACATCGCCCAGGCGACGGCCAGGGTGCCGGCGAGCATCGCGACCACGCCGACGGCCGCGACCACCGTGAGGGACGCGGTGAGCGAGCGGCGGCGCAGCAGCCGCAGGGCCGCCGCGCCGAGCAGCCCGGTGACGGCGGCGCCGGCGAAGGCGTACAGGGCGATCAGGAGGGTGTCGCGCATCTCAGACCGCCCCGTCCGGACCGCTCGGTTCGAACCGGTAGCCGACGCCCCACACCGTCTGGATCAGGCGCGGCCGGGCCGGGTCGTCCTCGACCTTGGCGCGCAGCCGGCGGACATGGACCGTGACGGTGGACAGGTCACCGAAGTCCCAGCCCCACACCGCCTGCATCAGGCCCTCCCGGCTGTACGCCCGCCCCGGATGCCGGAGGAAGAACGCGAGAAGGTCGAACTCGCGCAAGGTGAGAGCGAGTTCGGCGCCGTTCTTGGTGGCGCGGCGGGCACCGGTGTCGAGGGTGAGCCCGGCGGTGGACAGGGCGGCCGCGGCGGGCGCCGGGCGGCTGCGGCGCAGCACCGACTCCACCCGCAGCACCAGTTCGCGGGGGCTGAAGGGCTTGGTGACGTAGTCGTCGGCGCCGACCTCCAGGCCCATGATGCGGTCGTCCTCGTCGCCGCGTGCGGTCAGCATGATGACGGGGACGGGGGCCCGGTCGCGCAGCCGCCGGCAGACCTCCAGGCCGTCCATGCCGGGCAGCATCAGGTCGAGCACCACGAGGTCGGGCCAGTGGGCGGCGGCCCGGGTCAGGGCGCTGGGGCCGTCGTCGGCCCGGTCGACGAGGTGGCCGGCGCGGTCGAGATATCCGGCCACCACCTCGGCGACGGTGGGATCGTCGTCCACGACCAGGATCCGGGCGGCACCGGCGGTGGCCCGGTCCTCGGTGAGCTCGTACGGCTGCTGCATGCCTCCACCCTCGCACCGGCCCGGCGCCGGTGTCGTGCGCGAGGACGGCGGCGGGCGCGACGTCCCCGATTCGTAAGGAGTCCGGGCGGCGGGACGCACGCCGCGACGTCCGTGTTTCGTAAGGAGGACAGGACCGGTATGTCCGGTTCGCGTTCGTAGGGTGACACCGTGACCACCTCACCGAACTCATCGTCGACGGCCGTGGACGTCGTACTCCCCTGTCTGAACGAGGCCGGGGCGCTGCCCTGGGTGCTCGGCCGGATCCCGGCGGGCTGGCGCGCCCTCGTGGTGGACAACGGCTCCACCGACGGCTCGGCGGACGTCGCCCGGGCGCTCGGTGCGACCGTCGTCCGGGAGGCGCGGCGCGGCTTCGGCGCGGCGTGCCATGCGGGGCTGACCGCGGCGGCCGCCGACATCGTGTGCTTCTGCGACTGCGACGCGTCCCTGGATCCCGGGCTCCTCGTGCCGTTCGTGCGGGAAGTCGCCGACGGGGAGGCGGACTTGGTGCTGGGCCGGCGGCGGCCGCAGGGGCGCGGTGCCTGGCCCGCGCATGCCCGCGCCGGGAATCTCGCGCTCGCGCGGATGCTCCGGCGCCGGACCGGGCTGCGGCTGCACGACCTGGGGCCGCTGCGGGCGGCGCGGCGCGAGCGGTTGCTCTCGCTGGACCTCGACGACCGGCGCAGCGGCTACCCGTTGCAGATGGTGGTGCGGGCGGCCGACGCGGGGTGGCGGATCGCCGAGCACGACGTGCCGTACCTGCCGCGTACCGGCGCGTCCAAGGTGACCGGGACCTGGCGTGGCACGTGGCAGGCGGTGCGGGACATGAGCCGGGTGCTGAAGGAGCCGCCTCGGGTGCGGGTGGGTGGGGGCTGAGCGCGCGGTTCCCGTGCTCCTGAAGGGGCGGCGGCCGACGTCGGTCGCACAGCCGCCGGCAGGCGCCCCGCCCCCACCCGAACCCGCACCCGCGCCCCACCCCCACCGCACCAGCACTGCTGAAGGAGCCGCCTCGGGTGCGGGTGGGTGGGGGCTGAGCGCGCGGTTCCCGTGCTCCTGAAGGGGCGGCGGCCGACGTCGGTCGCACAGCCGCCGGCAGGCGCCCCGCCCCCACCCGAACCCGCACCCGCGCCCCACCCCCACCGCACCAGCAC
>NZ_JAKQYH010000088.1:0-135072 GCF_022343545.1 Streptomyces arenae | reverse complement strand
GCCGTCCAGGTTCACCGGCCGCCGCGAGGTGTTGGTGACGTCCACCCACTCCTAATCCGTAGTTAAGAGCGGTCCAGCAGGACGAGGAGTCCGGCAGGGACGTTCGAGTGGCGGTGGCCAAACGGGACGCCGGGTGGATGCATACGGTCGGCTTGGCCCACGAGGCCTTCGGACAGACGGAGCACGTCTTGGCACTCGCCGGCCACCGCCACAGCAAGGCTCGAACGCTTGAGATAGATCGGTGCCGTCCAGCGCCGCGTCAACACCGCGCCTTGATCATTCGTTGGTGTTGGTGGGACGAGCCCACCCCACGGTGACCTCTCAATAGGCCTGAGCCGTCCGAGCTCCCGCATAGACCGAGGCCCGTGGGGCGAGCTGGTGCCACGAACAGCTACTGAGGTGGCGGACCGGCCGTGAAGGGCTGAGTCCTGGGATTAGGTCGCTGCGTGGCCCGCGTGAGCTCGTGGAAGGCAGAGGCACGGCGGAGGGGATTACCTTGATCTACTGCGGCATCGACTGGGCCGAGCGCACTCATGACATCGCCTTGGTCGACGACAGCGGCCAGTTACTCGCCAAACGGCACATCACCGACGACGCTGCCGGCTATCGGATCCTCCTGGATCTGCTCGTCGAGTACGGCGACTCCGTGGAGAACCCGATCCCGGTCGCGATCGAGACCTCCCGCGGCCTGCTGGTCGCAGTGCTGCGGGTGGGTAAGCGCAAGGTATTCGCGATCAATCCGATGGCTGCCGCCCGTTACCGCGACCGGCATTCCGTCTCCCGCAAGAAGTCCGACCCCGGCGACGCCCTGGTCCTGGCGAACATCCTGCGTACCGACATGCATGCCCACCGCCCACTGCCGCAGGACAGTGAGCTGGCCCGCGCCGTCGCCGTTCTCGCTCGCGCCCAGCAGGATGCCGTCTGGAACCGCCAGCAGATAGCCAACCAACTCCGCTCACTGCTGCGGGAGTACTATCCCGCAGCCCTCATCGCCGCTGAGTCATGGAAGAAGGGCCTATGCCGGCCTGAGGCCCGCGAACTTCTCCGTCTCGCCCCCACTCCAACTCGGGCCGCAAAGCTATCCCGCGCACAGCTTCAGGCCGCCCTCAAGCGAGCCGGCCGTCAACGAGGCATCGCTGCGGAGGCTGACCGGCTTCGTGACATCCTCCAGGCCGACTGGGCTCACCAACCCCAGCTGGTCGAAGACGCGCTCGGCAAGCAGATGCTCGCCCTCCTGCTCCAGCTGGAAGCCGCCTCCAAGGCAGCCAACGACCTCGAAGAAGCGGTGGCTGAAGTGTTCCCTCGGCACCCGGACGCTGAGGTCATCCTCAGCTTCCCCGGCCTCGGCACCCAACTCGGCGCCCGGGTGCTGGCCGAGATCGGCGACGATCGCCAGCGGTTCGCAGATGCCCGCGGTCTCAAGGCTTACGCTGGCGCCTCACCCGTCACGCGCGCCTCAGGCAAGAAGTCGAGCGTCACCCGACGGTGGGTGAAAAACGACCGCCTCAACCACGTCGGCTACCTCTGGGCCTTCTCAGCGCCCAACGCCTCGCCCGGCGCCAAAATCCACTACCGCAGACGTCGCGACGAACACGGTGACTGGCACGCATCGGCTCAGCGGAACCTCTTCAATCGTCTGCTCGGACAGCTCTACCACTGCCTCCAGCAGAGTCAGCGATTCGACGAGGAAATCGCCTTCCCGTCCTCCTCGGACGAGATTCGCAGGGCTGCGGGATAGGCGGGGGTCTCTATCGGCCTGGAGGCTGCACCCAGGGAGCGAAGCGCTGGCCAGGTGCCGCGTCCTCGCGCCAATACCTCAAGACCGTCTCCTGGACGATCTCAAGTCGCTCGGCGGCGATGAGGCATGGGACAGGCTCCTGCCCGCCGGCATCGGCCTCGAAGGCGACCACGACGGGCACTTCTCTGCCGAGTCGACGGGCAGCCTTCAGCAGCTCATCAGGTGATGGGGCCCGGAACATTGGATCTTGAAAACTCGACGGGCAACTGACGAAGAGCGGATCGTCGAAGACCAGCTCCAGACCATGGTGGTAAGTCAGATCATGACCAGCAGCAAGCCGGAGTTGCCCGGCGTTCCAGGAAAGCACGTCCCAGTCCCACCAGGACCCCTTGGGAAGCTGGATCCCCGCATGCCGACCTGTGTCGCCCACCCTCAGCCCTCACTAATTCGAACGGGCCGTCAGGCTACACAGCGGCTTGAAGCCCTCAGCTTGACGGGCTAAGAACCTGAGGTGTCTTGTTCAGCGACCAGTTGGTGCCATCGTCGCGACCTGGAGAGTCGTACTGCACGTCGCTGATCACCACCGCACGGTCGTGCGGGCGGGTGGTGGGCTGGCCGGCGGCCGCGGCGGGCAGCGCGAGCCCACCCACACAGGCGGCAGCCACGGCAGCGGCAGCGGTCACACGGCGGGCAGTCACAAAAACGGACACGAAGTCCCCCTTCACGGGGCCGGACACCCACAGACCGGACGGCACGATAACCGCAGGTCAGAAGGGGTGTGTGGTGCGGGTTGGCGGCCGGTCGGCCGCACACCCACACCCTGCCCGCTCACCGGCACGAGGTGAGGGAAACGCGAAGGACGCGACGAATCACGGATATTTCTGTGACTCTCACATGGAACATTCACGTATACGATGAACATGACGAACTGACGTTTTGTCATGAGTGGGTACCGCGGAATAGGCGGGCCCGCCGCCGCAAGCTGGTTGCACGGGCGCCTTCGGCCGACGGGCCACGGCCTGGAAGCGCGTAACAGCCGCCGTCGCCCGAACGGGTGCCACGTGCGGTGCGCGCTGGGATGCGGCGGAGCCGGTACGAAGCTCCGAGGCTGGACAAAGGTCGGCCCGCCGCTAGGGGAATGTGGCGGGGCCGACCTGCACCACGGTGACGCGGGCGCCCCGGCACCATAACCAAACGGCCACCCGACCAACGGAACTCGCCGGACAGGTCAACCGCGGGGACTCGGCCGGCTAGCACCGTGCGGCGGGGCGGCTGTACCGCAGCAGCTGTCAGAACGGCAGCTTCCCGTGCTTGCCCGCCGCCGACGTACCGATGGCCGGGAGCGGACATGGCTGGCCGGGGGGGACGGGGAGTCGAAGGCGCGAAGGCACGGGTGCGTAAATGTGGGCCTCCCCCTTCGTCCGGGAGCCCGGTCGACTACGCGCCGGCCGGGCTCACTCGGGCTGCGCGGCTGCCGCTGCTGTTCTAGGGATGCCTCGCGCGCCACCGGTGACAGCGGCTCTTCGTCGAGGCTCGGCTGCGGCGTTTCGCTGGGCGGCGCGTGCGGCTACACGGTGTCCGGGCCGGGGCTGTCTGTGAGGGCGATGCGGGCAGTGATGCGTTTGCCGACCGGCTCGGCGTGCGCTGTCAGGTGCTGGGCGACGGCTTTCACGATCTCCAGGCGCCGTGGCAGAGGAAGTCGTCCACTGGCCCCTTGGCCGGCCCATGGCCCAGGGGCAAAGGTCACGCGGGGAGGCAGGTGCGAGCGCTATAAGCTCGCGCTGCACTTGCTCAGCTTCAACGGGGGATCCTGTGCGTATTCGTCTTGCTGCCTGCGCCGTTGCTGTCGCCGTCGCCGGCGTCTTCTTCAGCGCGCCGACCGCGTCCGCGGCGACACTGCCGTCCACGAACACCGCTCACAACTGCGTCCACCACACCACCGGGGTGTGCGGCTGGACGCACCACAAGACGCCCGCGGACAAGTACGAGACGGCGAAATGCATGGACGTTTCCCTGTCCTACTCCCGGCACTCACAGGGCACCTGCTCCCACCACCACGGCGTCCGCTACTGGTTCAAGTAGCACACTGCTCGGTGGCCTCGTTCTGCACGAGGCCACCGAGCCAACCTATGTGGGCTCGCAGATGGTCGCCCAGGGGCCACGCTTCGTCCGGCCGCGCCGCAATGTATGGGCGCAGTCGTCCAACTCTCAATGAGCGTTCTGCGACTGTCCGGAGTGCTCTTGGACCACCGGAGGCGTCGCGGGTGTGGTGTCGATGATCCAGATGTTGCGTTGTCGGTCGGCCAGGAATGCCGAGAGCGCGAGGAGAAGTGCGCCCGCTGCGACGATGAGAGCGACCAGGAGCGCGCCGTTGACGCCGTGGGTGTCTGCGAGGCTGCCGGAGACGGCTTGTCCGGCAGCTGTGCCGAGGGGGCCGCCGGCGCACAGGATGGTCATGGCGACCGCGGCCCGTTCGGCGGGGGCGAGGCGTTCGGTCAGCGCGTACAGGCTGATCATGTAGGGGGCGACGGTGAAGCTTGCGACCGCGACAGCGGCGGGGACGGACACCAGTTGTGCGCTGATGAAGAGGATCAGCATGCCCGCGCAGAGGAGCGCGGCGAAGGAGACGTAGCGGGCGTGCAGGGAGAACTTCTGCGGGAGCCAGGCGCAGGCGGCGCCTGCAAGGGCGCTGCCGATGCCGAACTCGGCGTAGACGAGTCCGGAAGCACCGGGCTCTCCGATCGTGCTGGCGTAGACGGTGACGGCCGTCTGGACTGCGCCGAAGATCGCCCCCATGGCGACCATGGCGAGAAACATGACGGCCAGGGGGCGGCGGGGCAGGTGAGGCTTCTCCTGGCGATGTGTCGGCTGCTGGCGTGTGGTGGGGTCGGCGTAGATGAGGGCAAAGGGGAGGGTGCTTGCTGCGAGCAGAGCCATCGTCGCGACCGTGGGCGCGAGAGGGCTGAGGGAGGCGAGCAGGCCGACGAACGCAGGGCCGGCGACGAAGCTCAGTTCGTCGGCGGACGCCTCGTAGGACAGAGCCGGGGACAGCAGGTGGTGTTCGTTGCGGGACTGCAGCAGTCGTGACCAGTGCACCCGTACGAGGGGGCCGACCTGGGGCTGGGTCAGGCCCACCAGCGCGGCGGCGGCGAGCATGCTCGCCCGGCTGCCGTGGCTGGCGGCCAGCAGGGCCGACCATGCTGCAAAGTTGGCGATCGCAGCAGCTGTTCCGACGGTCCGGTGGCCGTGACGGTCGGTTAGGGCTCCCACCAGGGGGCCGCCGATGGCGATGGCGATGCTCTGGGCTGCGCTGGCGAGACCGGCGAAGGCGTAGCTGTGGGTCGCTGCCTGGAGCAGGATGAGGGTGGACAGGGCTGAGGTCGCGTACGGCAGGCGGGCCAGGAATCCCAGGGGGAAGAAGCCGACGCCTGCAACACGTAGCAGGGAGCGGTAGGACACGTTGTCTCCGTCGGGCACGTCGAGGGGACGCGCCACCCAGCCACCAACGCGTCGACGAGCCCGATTCTGATCATCAACGTAGCGGAGGCGGCTGAGGGCTGTACAGATCCCTTGAGAATGGAGGCTTGCACGATGTGCGTGGCAGCAGGTGCGGTGGCGCCGTCAGACCGCCATGCCTGAAAGACGGGCCCGGTGCGCGGACTGGGCGGCGGTCATGAGTGGCTGCTCAGCCTGTCGAGCAGGAGGTCGCGCAGAGCGTCGATGTCCGCGTCGAGTGCGACGTCGATCTCGCGTCCGACCCGTGCGTCGTCGTATCCGGAACGGGTGTCTATAAGGGTGGCGCCGCGTGCCGGCGTGGAGTCGCACGCCACATCGACTGCCAGCCGCCGGCACTTCAGTGTGCCGGGCCAGATCGCCTCGGCGACGGCTACCGCATCATGCAGAACAAGGCCGTCCACTCCGAGTTCTTGCTGGTAGTGGGCTCGGTACGGGGCACAGACGGAGACTAGGGAAGCTCCGGCGGGTCCAGAAGCGGCGAGCGTCTTGAGCCAGTCGTCGCTCACCCAGGCCCGGTGGGTCAGGTCGACGGGGACCAGCGTCGTCGGCACGTCGGATTCGACGAGGACGCGTCGAGCTGCCTCGGGGTCGCTCCACACATTGAATTCTGCCGTTGCGGTCACGTTGCCGCCCGATGCCGCTCCACCCATCACCACCAGGCGGCCGATGCGCGAGCGGAGTTCGGGGTAACTACGGCATCAACTCCATTACGCCTGTGTATCGCCGCCGTGATCACCGACCGGAAAGGACGGTGTTGGCACGCCATGGAGGGCCGCTCGCGATGCGCGTCCGCCACCCCCAGAGCCACGACCGCAGCCACCTTCCCGGCGCCTGGGCCACAGACCACCGACCGCCCGGTCCTCGCAGCCACGGGGGCATGCGCGGGGGGCGCCGCAGCTCTCCGACCACCAGGTCGCCGCCAGGAGAGGGCCAGGAGAGCATCGACTACTGGGCCCGACGCGCGCAGTTCTCCCGATGATCCATCGACGACAGGACCTGGGACGAGCTTTGCCGACTTCACCGTCGAGGCAGAGGCCCCAAGCCGACAGAACGCACGCGAGAGTGCGCATCCGCCTTCGTCTGGAGCTACGTCACCGGCAGCGAGTTCGCCCTCGCACCGGTCTTCCAGCCACCAATGCGGCCCCACGACCGATCACAGACCGACGATCTGCCGCACTTGGCCCTCCTCCGACGCTGGGAATCGCAAGAACAACCCATCCCCTCCGTCAGCCTTTGCAGGGCCCTCGAAGACCACGCCAGCCAACTGATCGCGACCGTCAGTCACACACCGTGATCAACAGGGATCCCGGCCCGCCAACTGTCGCCCTCAAGATCCGCCAACCAGCTCCCTCCACCGGCAAACGAGCTGCACAGAGGGGAGCGCCACCCGCCAACTAGGATCCTCGGTCACAGACATAGCTACAGTCTGGAATCCGCGCGCCCGCCAGCAGCCTCGGGTGATGCCAGAACGCCGTTGTTCAAATGGTGTGGCGTGCACGGTCGTTGCCGATGCCAGCGTTGTTGATCCTGCGCCCGCGGTCTGGAGTTCGATGCGCAAGCGGTGGCACACTCGTCACCCAGTGATGCTCTTCGGACACGTCGTGTGTCCCGACCCGGCAAGTGGATGCGCAGGGAACCGGCTGGTCTGGAGGTCGCGAACGTGCAGGAGGCGTCTGTCGAAGGTGGAAGTCCGACACCGCGATTGTTCTTCGTCGGGGGCGTGCACGGGCGGACGGGAACCAGTGTGGTCAAGCGTCTGCTGTGCAGCCATCCCCAGGTGAGTGCCGTCGGCGGCGGCGAGACACGGATGCTGGAGGCGATCAGCGAAGTCTGGCCGATGCTTGATGCGGACGCTGGCTACACGCCTGCCGCAGCTAGCATCGCTTTGGCCGGGTTCGCGCGTCATGTGCGGGAGACGCTCGGGGACACACCGGAGGTAGGGGCGGCGCTTGAGGGTCTCGTCGCCGGCCTTGGCGCTCCGGTGGTGCGGCTGGTCGGCCAGCCGCGGCTGCCGTTGCCGTCTGCGTTGTCGTCGGGGGAACTCGCCCCCCTGTTCGGTGCGTTTTTGATCTCGGCCTTGCGTGCTGCCGCGTTGGATCCTTCGCGTCCGTACCTGTGTGAGAAGACCCCCAGCAACGCGCAGTATGTTCGTCGGCTGCATCAGTGTCTGCCGGGCTGCCGGGTGGTAGTCATGGTGCGTCACCCGGCGCATGTCGCGCTCTCCCACACCCGGCGGGACTGGGGGCCGCCGGATCCGGTCGAGGCGGCTGCTTTTACGGCGGCCTATTTCCGTACCTGGCGCGAGGCCGCGGTCGACGATGAGCGGGTTCTGATGGTGCGGCACGAGCATCTGGTCGCCGCTCCCCGGCGTGTTCTTGACGAGGTACGGGCGTTTCTTCAGCTGCCCCCTGCCGCAGCCTGGCTGGATTGGGCAAGCAGCGAGATCCGGCCTTCTGAGGATCGCACGGTGTCGCTGCCCGGCCAGGAGTTGGCGCGGATGCACGCTGAAGTCGCCCGGGAGATGGAGTGCTACGGCTACGGCGTTTCGGCGGAAAGCCGGTGAGCGGTGATGGTCTCGGGGGGAGCGGGCGTATTCCGCTGGTTCATCCTCGTGCTCCCTCGTCCGGGGAGTGGTCGGCGCTGGTGGAGGGAATCTGGGCGAGCGGGCGATTGACCAATGACGGTCCGGTGCTGCGCCGATTCGAGGCCGCGCTGCACAAGGACCTCGGTTGGGACAACGTCGCCGCGACATCCAGCGGGACGATGGCCTTGCAACTGGCGTGCCGGGCGCTGCAGCTAGACGGCGAGGTGATCACGCCTGCCTTCACGTTTCCAGCGACGCTTCAGGCGTTGCGCTGGAATGGGCTCGTCCCGGTCCTGGCCGACGTGGAGCCCCGCTGGCTGACGCTGGATCCGGCATCGGCGGCCGCTTTGGTTACGCCGCGCACCTGCGCCATTGTGGCGGTCCACACCTTCGGTCACCCCGCTGACGTTGCGGCTCTACAGTTGCTCGCCAGCCGTTACGGTCTGGCGCTGGTCTACGACGCCGCGCCAGCGGTGGGCGTACGCGTCGACGGCGTCCCTGTCACGGCGTTCGGTGATGCGAGCGCTGTCAGCTTCCATGCCACCAAAGTGATGCACACCATCGAAGGCGGTGCGGTGTGCACTCCGCACGACGACGCCGCCGAGGCAGTCCGCCGCCTGCGCAACTTCGGTCTCGGTGAGTCAGGCGGTGCACAGGAGTACGGAACGAACGCCAAAATGAACGAACTTCAGGCCGCGGTAGGGCTGTCGCTGCTGCGGACGCTCGACGTGGAAGTCGCCGGACGTGCGCAGGCGGCTGCGGTGTATCGGGAGTTACTGAAGGACGTGTCCTCGGTCCGCTTGCTATGGCCCGCGGATACGGTGAACAGCAATCACGCGTATGCCGTCGCCCGACTGCGGGCCGGGACGGCTCCTCTGGCGGACAAGGTGAGCGTGTTCCTGGACCGTCATGGCGTCGACAGCAGGCGGTACTTCAGTCAGCAATACCGCAGTAAGGGAGCTTTGTGCCCGAGTCCGACACCGGTCGCGGACGCTGCCGCAGAGGATGTGCTGTGTCTGCCTCTGTGGGGGGACATCCCCCTCGCCACCGTTGAGCGCGTCGGCAGGCTCGTGGCCGAGGCCGTCGCATGAGCGGCCGGGCGACGCTGTGGGTGCGTAACCCGCCCTGCGACGAGCTTCTGGCGCGTCTTGACTCAGGCGGCGGGATCGCGTTTGCCAAGAGGACACACGGTATCTGGGACCACTTGTCCCTCCTGGCCACGGGCGGTTGGGCGGCGGACGATTGGCGCCGCTGCGACCAGATGATATTCAAGCGAGCTGCCGAGCCGAGCCCTGCGGTCACCCGTGAACGCCGGGCCTACCTGGCGTACTTGGAGGAGATTTTGGACGACGTGGTCAACCCTCCGCGTGATCCGCGGTGGATCCAGACGATCAGTCTGGACCTGGATTACCTGACCGGCAAGTTACGCAAGCCGGCCTTCTGGCTGCGGGCCGGAGTCGATCCGCGTTTGCTGAGTTACTGGCAATGGGACTACTCCTACAGCGATCTGATCGAGCGGTTTGACCTCAGTGATCGTCCCTTCCAGTTCGCGCAGACACTGACACAGGGGCTTGTCTCCCTCCGTCTGCTGGAACTCCCGCAGATCGCCCGCCAGTACCACGTCGTGGTCGTGGCACCCGAGAAGATGCGGGATCTGGCGGCCCGCTGGCACCTTGATCCAGATCACTTCACCTTCCTTGCTTCGCCGGCATGGCCGGACCGGCGTCCTGACGGTTCGCTGTTCAGCGATCCTGTTCTGCCGGCTCTGCGCACGTATGCCATCCGCCACCAGTTGCTCGCCCAGTTGGAGTCCGTCACCTCGACCCGGCCCCGGTTGTATCTGTTTGAGCTGGGCACGTGCGCCCAGTGGCTCATCGCACGGCTGTTCCGCTCGCGCCCTGGTGACTCCTATCTGGATATGGGACGGTCCTTGGAAGCCTGGTATCCCGACACTGACTGGCCCCTCAAAGCCCCTGCGGCGGCGGTGTACCGACGCGCGGCACGGACGTACTACGGACGCGCCCGGTATCTTGCATTGAGGTCGCGGTAGTGGCCGCGCCGCGCAAGATCGTACTGACCAGCGCCGCCAGCGGGGTCGGCGTGGCAGTCCAGCAGGCGGCGCAGGCCAGTTCACACGTCTACTCCGTGACGGGGCTGAGTGCGCTGCCCTCTCGCATGCTCACCGGCGCCTCCACGCTGTCGTGTCCTGCGACGCGCAAGCGGGCTCTCTTCCAGGACAAGGTCCTCGCCACCGTTGCAGAGACCGGGCCCTGCCTGGTGGTTCCCGGCCGCGACGAGGATGCGGCCGCAGTGGGCGAGCTGGGTGAGCGGCTGACCGAATGGGGCAGCTCAGTCGCCTCCGGCCCAGGCCCGGCCGTGCAACAAGCCTACGACAAGGCCGCGACACCGCTGCTGCTGACCGGCTCCGCGCTGTCGATGGCGCGGACGGCAGCCGCAATGCAGGACGCGTTGGAGCTGGCCGAGCAGATCGGATACCCGCTGCTGATCAAGCCGCGCTACGGCAACGCTTCCCGCGGTGTGCGGTTCGTGCACGGCGCCGCCGAGTTGCGCGCACGATTCTCCCCGGGCCAGGACATCGCCCAGGAGATCCTGCCGCTCGATCCCCGCGACCGCCGCCCCTGGGACAGCAACGATCCGCAGGCTCAGGACGGCGAATACTCCGTACAGCTCCTGATCGGCCCGCTCGGCCACAACTTGGGATGCTTCGTCACCCGTAACAACCTGCAGCAGGGCATCCCCCGCCTCGTAGAGGTCATCGACGCTGCCGACGTCGCCGCCCAGGCGTACAAGGCCCTAATCCGGCACAGCGCTTGGGGTGCCTGGAACCTGCAAGGCCGACGTACATCGAACGCAAGCATCCGCTTCTTCGAAATCAACGCACGGCCCACTGGCCTTACGGGCCTGCGGGCACGGCTGGGGTTCAACGAGCTCGACCAGCTCTACGCGGCCTGCGTGCTGAAACAGCCACCCTCACCAGCACAGCCTCCCGCGCCGGGGCTCGTCATCGACACGCATGATCTGCAGCACCGAGCTCCGGCCGCGCCCATGAAGGACGGGCAGGCAGCCTCATGAGCGTGGCGGTAACGGGATGCCGCGGGTACCTCGGCAGCACCGTAACCCACCATCTGCACACCGTCGGCATGGAGTATCGGGCCGCTTTAGGCAGGCTGGAGAGGCTGACGCCGGGATCTGTCCGCTGCCACGCTGTCATCCACTGTGCCGGGGCTGTGCGCTCCCGTCCCGCGCACGAGCTATGGCACGCCAACGTAGCCGTGCTGGCAACGTTGTTACAGGCCATCGGCCCCGAACCCGTCGTAGTGCCCGCCTCTTCACGCGCCGTCACCGCCCCACCGGACCAGCAGGACGACTACGCTCGCAGCAAACGCACCGCCGAGCAGGCAGCGGCCCTGCACCCCGGGCCGCTGCGCATCATCCGTATGACGGTCCTGGCCGGTCCGTCCCCCGCCGGCCTGGGCGGATCCTTCGTGACGCGGATGGCGGATGCGGCCTTGCGCACCGGAACCATCACCATCCCCTCGCAGGACCGCCGCGTCGACTTCCTCGACGTTCGCGAAGCGTCGGCCGTCATGGCGGCCGTCACCGACCCGTTGTTGGCCTGGCCGGGGACGGGACCCATCGACGCCACATCCGGCCCACTGGACCTGGCCGCCCTCGCCCACGCCACAGCCCAAGCTGTGCGCGAGACCACGGGCCGCCGCATCCGACTCACCCGAACCCGCCTTCCCGCCAGCCATCACCCTCCCCCCGCGGACCCGGCTCGGTGGGCGGCGCTGTGCACCCATGCCGGTGTCACACCCCGCCCGCCGCTCACCACCATCCGCGACACGGTCCATGCACACGTGAGCGCACAGGAGAAGAGCAGTGGCCGAGACCGAGACTGAACCCGACACCATCGTCTTCGTGGCCGCCGGACCGGGCCGGTCAGGAGCCGACTCCGCCCTCAAGACCTTGACCGCCCACCCGTCCGTTACTACGGCACCCCTCTGGAACGTCCCGATGATCGCCGCACTGAATCGCTTGCTGGCCCACGCCCCAGACGACGGACAGAACTGGCTCCCCCGGCGCGCGGCGCAAGCCCTGACGGAGGTGGTCAGCCGCCTGGACGCGGGATCCGACACCGGCAAGGAAGCTGCCCGGGCCCTTCTCGCCTCGGCCCAGGCGCGATCGGTCACGATCCCCGTGTACGGACGGCTGTGGATGCCCGCTCCTCTGCCCCGTACGCGATGGCAGCTCCTCGTAAGGAAGGCCATGCTGCTCACGGCCGCCGACGGGACCCATCTGGCCGTGAAAATCGGCCCCCACTGTTCCCCTCTGGTCACCGGCATCCTCAGCCCCCAGGACTGCCTCCTCTACGCCGTGCGGCACCCCGCCGAAACCGTCATCCAGCTCACCGCATCGCAGGTGGACGGAATGCGGCCCGCCGAAGCCGTGCACTTCGTCAGCACCGCACTCGCCCATGCACGCCGTGTTTTGTCCTCCCTGAACGCGTCCGCCTTCGTCATCCGTCTCGAAGCCCTCGTCTCCGCTCCCACGGCCGTCCTGTCCCAGGCTGAACAGAGCACGCGGCTCAAACCCATCCAGTGGCCTGCACACGCGCTGCAGCACCTTCCCACCGATATACGCTGCGTTCCCGACCTCACCCACCAAGCCGTGCAGGGCCACGGCGAGACCCTGACGGCTCTCGCCTCCCAATGGGGGTACGCATGAGGACCCTCCCCAGGCTGGCGCCACAGGAGTACGGCGACCCGGATTCCTGGCTAATACTGCTGCGTCAGTTCGGAGTGGCCACCGCCCCGTCGTGGACGAGCAGCGAAGTACTCCACCAACTGCTCGCAGAACACCAGCACGTCTTCCTGCCGGCAGGCAAGCCTGCTGCTCCTCCCAGTGGCCCGAGGGCGGTGTCCGAAGTCGCCTACCGCCCAGGCATCGCGTCCCGTGCCGTGCGGCTCACTACGGCGACCGCCCATGCCCTTCCCCGCACACGGGCCTTCCTCCAAGACACCGTCCTGGCAGCAGTGGCAGCCGCATACCTCGGCCACGACGCCTCCATCAACCAATTCGCGTACCTGACCCTCGACGTACCGCACGCAACTCCCGTCACCGCCTTGCACTACGACCGAAAGCACGCCCTCAAGGCCTACCTGTGCCTGACCCCGGCGGACGAGGGCTGGGGAGCACCGGCTTTCGTCCCCGGCACGCACCACCACAGCAGGTCAGTCCGGCAAACCCACCTGGCGGCGGGCGTGCCGGAAGAGCTTCTGCCGATCACCCAGGGCCATCAGGACTACACCCCCATCGGGCTGCAGGGACCGCCGGGAACGCTCGTCCTCTTCGACACCGACTGCCTGCACCAAGGCGGAACCGTAGCCTCAGGACACACACGCCGCGTCCTGAGGGGACATTCGCATCCAGGGCCCCGCGCGGGCTCTGGCACCGCACAGCCATCTGACCATCGCCGGGCAGGACAGCCTCCGAACCGTCTACGTTGGTAGCGCCCGACAATTACCCCGCTCATGGGATCATCCGGTCGCGGCATGTTCACCTTCCGCCTCAGTCACCGAGCCAGGATTGCCCGCTTGGTTCTTTCACCAGTCCAGCCTTGCGGCTGTGCTCAGGCGCGGCATCTGGGCGATGCTGATCGGGTGAGGATGCACATCCTTGCGTCGCTGTTGATTCGTTGGCGCCGAGGGCAACCTCGATCGTGTGTGTTGGCTGCCTCACTGGCGGGGCTGCTCGCCATCGTCCACGGATATGGCGTGACCGACCAGGACCACCTGTGTGGCGTTAACGGTCTGAGCTGGGCTCTGGCACAGATCTTGTGGAGCGGTCGCGGAGGGTTACCATGGCATTCGAATGCGGTGGGCTGCTCCTGCGTGAGACCGCGTGCGCCGTGCCGTCCAACCACGGTTGCTGACGCTCCATCAAGTCGGTGCGGAGCTCCGCGCTCCGGGATGGCTGCTGGTGACCGTGCCGGTCATGCAGACCGACGCGGTGTTCTGGAAGACGCTCCTGTTCGACGGGATCGATGAGGTGGACGTCGAGAAGGTAACCGCTGCCTTCGGGACGATCGACATCGTGGCCAAAGGGCACACGGCCGGGGCGGTCTGCCCGGACTGCGGCCGCCGCTCTGAGCGCGTGCACGGCTCCTATCAGCGCAGACTGCGAGACCTCCCGCTCGGCGAGTGGAGCGTCATGATCCTGTTGAGGGACCGGCGTTTCGTCTGCGACACAAGCGGGTGTCCGCGCCGCACGTTCGTCGAACCGTTCGCCCGGGTGACCTGCCCGTACGCGCGTTTCACCACCAGGCTCGGCCGTCTCCTGGAGTCCATCGGGCTTGCACTGGCGGGGCGGGCTGGCGCGAGGACGGCAGCCCAACTGGGTCTCGGTGTGGGGCGGATGACGCTCCTGCGCCGGGTGATGGCCCTGCCGGATCCGCAGTTCAGCACACCACGAGTGATCGGCGTTGACGATTTCGCGACCCGCCGCGGGCACCTGTACGCCACTGTGATCATGGACGGCGAGCGCCACCGCCCCATCGACGTCCTGCCCGGCCGCGAGGCGGCACCACTGGCGGCCTGGCTGAAGGCACACCCAGGCGTAGACGTGATCTGTAGGGACCGTGCGGGGGCGTATGCCGAGGCCGCCGCGCTGGGCGCCCCTGCCGCGCTGCAGGTCGCGGACCGGTTCCACATCCTCCAGAACCTCAACCAGGCCGTCGAGAAGTGCGTCGCGGCGCATCGTGACTGCCTGCGTACCGCCGTTCCGCCACCGGACCGCGAGACCACCGGCGCGCAGGACGCCGAGAGCGAGGTCGAGGCGCCCGTTACCGCGGTGCCCGTGGGGCGGCGGGCTGAGCGGATGCGCGCCCATCACGCCCTGGTCCATGGCCTGTTGAGCGAGGGCATGGGGTTGCGGGCCATAGCCCGCCACTTGGGCTGGGGACGGCACACCGTGCAGCGATACGCACGCGCGACCCGCTGGCAGGACATGGTCACCGGACGTCGCACTCGCTCAAGCCGGCTCGACGTGCACCAGACCTACCTGCAACGGCGCGTCGACGAAACCGACGGCGCGATAACCCTCATTGACCTGCGCGAGGAACTCGCAGCTCGCGGCCACCAAGTGCCCTACAGCAGCCTGCGAGACTGGGCCCGCAGCCGCCTCGTATGGCCTGACGCACCCGCTCCGGCTCGCGCGGCGCCCTCCGTGCGCACGGTCGTCGGCTGGATCACCCGCCACCCCGACACCCTCGCCGAGGACGAAGTCACCCAGCTCAAGGCCGTCCTGGACGCCTGCTCCGAGCTGGATCAAACCCGCGGCCTCGTACGGGACTTCGCCCAGATGCTAGCCCGCCGCACCGGCGCCGACTTGCCGGACTGGATCAGTACCGCCCGCGCCGCGCAACCGCCCGGCATCACCGGCTTCGCGAACGGGCCCACCACCGACCTGGAAGCCGTGATCGCCGGACTCACCGTGCACTGGAGCTCTGGCGGCACGGAAGGATCCGTAAACAGGGTTAAAAAGATCAAGAGGCAACTTTACGGGCGATCTGGATTCGAACTACTCCGCAAGATGGTCCTGCTTCAGTAACCCTCCAAGGCGCCTTCCAAGATCTGCATAGAACCGAGAAGTAGGAACATTGCCGCGGCGGGCGTGTGGACAGGGGTCTACCCAGGTGGCCAGCACGTGGCAGGATGGCCTCATGCTGATCCGAAAGGGCGATGCCGCGTAGGCGCCCCAGGGCCGTCCGCGCAGAGCGATGGCGGCCGCGATGGCAGTATCCGGTCCTGAGGGTCCACGGCGTCTCCGCGCGGACTCGTGCAGCGATCCGCCGGGTCGAAGACCAGGAGATGTGGCCCAATGCGGTCGCCGATGCGCTCTCTCGCTTCGAGTGGGCTTTCAAGCAGCACGGACGGTATCTGGACGCCTCCGAGGCATGTTCGCCCGGGATTGAGGTGGAAGATGCCCGTGATGACCTGGAGTGGGCAATGCGATGCCTTCCTCCTGGGGCTAAACGGGACTTGGGCCGGCTGATCGCTCGCATCGATGAGGAGTTCGAACGCCGAACCTTGCCGGAACCCAACAACATCGAGTTGGCGATGTTCGGCTGGTGGTGGACCAGAATGCGGGAACGCTGACTGACCCGGACTCGTGCCCTGCATCGAACGCTGTCACCCTCCGCGACCGCTCCACAAGATCTGTGCCAGAGCCCAGTTCAAACCATTAACGCCACCTGTGGCTCGACGCGTGTGTCAATGCCACCTCCAGCAAGACCGTGAGCCCCTCCCAACCTCGCTTGTCGGGCGGGCGGTTGGGTCGCGGCTGCAACCGGTGCGGACTTCGCCGGACGGGGTGAGCTCGGCCAGAGCGTCGCAGACCGGCAGGATGGTGGTCTCGCCGTGCGCGTGACGTGCAGGCTGGAGCGAGGCACGCTTCGCCCCGTCCCGAGCCGGGACAGATGCGCGGTCACATCCCCCCAGAGACGCTCCCTCTCTCTCGCCGGTTCCCCGTTCCGCCCGGCCTCGGCCTGCTCGACACATCTCGGCCGCTCGGATTGCAAAGGATCAGCAAGCAGCCCTCATGGCCGCGAGCCGGTAACTGAGAAGGAAGGATCCTTGGCGGCGGGCAGCTGACCCACGGGGCGTTGACCGCCGGGTGGCGAGCGCCTGTGGCTTGTTCTGTGTAAGTCCTTTGACTTTTCTGTGCGCTTCATGATCGGCTCCGCTGAGTCTGGTGCGGGATTTGTCCCCACCGGGCTGCCTGGCGTGCGCGCATGACCAGCGCGCACGGACACGTCAACAGGGGAGAAGACGTGCGACTCAGACGAGTCTTCATGATGATGCCCGCGCTCGTACTTGTGGCGGGTGGGAGCGGCAGTGCCGTCGCCGACAACATGACCAGTTCCACGCGGACGGCTGTTTCCGCCACTTCGTATGCCGGCTCCGGTGGCCCGCCGCAGATTGTCCGGCCACGTACGACAGCCAGCAGCGCCCCGTCGTGTGACCAGACGAGGGAGCGGGCGGCAGCCGCAGGCCAAACCAGCGTGCTGTGTATGGAAATCGCCGCCCCGTCACAGGTGCCCAAGAGCGTCGCGAGGGCGGCGGCAGCGGGCGGCGGGATCACCTGGTGCGACGATCAGCAGCAGGGGGTGGTGCATGTGACCCGGACATCCATCTGCGAGGGCCAGGTCGTCGATATGAAGCTGATCGACACAGAAAACGGGGAACTTCTCGGTGAGGCCTTTCTGACTGTCAAGCAGCAGGTCGACACCAAGAACACCGACGTCAGCTTCAGCGAAGACTTCTTCCTGCGTGTGCAGGGTGTCACGGGAGCTCTGATCAGCGGCTTCAATGTCGCGGTCAAGGCCGAATGCGTTTCCGCGTGCCAGCAGGGCCCGGGCCCCTGGACAGGCCCGGCACCCGTCTCTCTGCTCTCGGAGAAAGAGGGCACCTGGCAGCGGAACTGGACCAAGAATACGCTGCACGACAGCCTGATGCTCGAATACACACTCACCGCCACCTACGCCAACGCGAAGGGCTCCTACACCTGGGGGGTGAACCAGAGCGCGGGCTGGGAAGTGCGCTGTGACAACGAGGTCGGTGCCCTCCCCGGCTGCGTGGTGCCCTCCTTCACGCCGACCCTGGAAATCCCCACCAAGTACAGCGAGGCACGACAGTTCATCGGCATGACCCAGGCCAGCATGAACAGCCACCCCGGCTGGGAGGGCAAGGGGCAGCCTCTGCACCGGGAGGCGAACGAAACAGTCGCCCGAAAGAACCGTGAGAAGGTGTGCGACAGCACGTTCACGGCCAACGAGAGCACGCCCAAGCCCGTCCAGTGCGACGAGTTCCCGTTCGCCAAGTCCAAGGAGAGCGGCGCCCAGCAAGGGGTCACCTCGGGCAAGGTGTGCCAGCAGTACTCGGTCGTCTCCCAGACCATCGACGGCAAGCAGTACCTCTCGCTGACCTGGCCCGGCCTCAACCAGGGCAAGATGCCCCCAGCGAACGCGCTGTGCGCCCGCGCCAGCATGCCCAAGGACCAGAACGAGGGCGTCGGCGGCGAACTCGGACGCAAGACCAAACAGTGGCGCCTCATTGGCGGAGACGCATACTGGGTCGACGCCGGGAACAAGAACTAACCGCCACAGACCACCGCTGCCCGGCCCTTGAGGCCGGGCAGCCGGCAGGCAGCCGACCGACCCCCTCGCCGAGGCCATGATGAGCACCGAGACCTTTCCGAACATGCGCCTGTACCAGTTCGGGTACAGCACGATCTTCGCCAAGGACATGTCCCCTGCCGAACTCCTCACCCGAGCAGCCGGCACCCTCGTCCAGCCGGTCGCAGTGAGCCGGGCGGAAGCCGAGACCATCACGATGCTCGGAGAGGGCATCACCGCCGACGACCTGCCCCACCTGGATCCTGACGCCCTCCACGAAGCAGGACTCCTCGGGGGAGACGTGACGCTGCTCCGCGCCGGCACATACGCCAGCTGGTCCTTCGCGGTCGAGACGGAAGGCACCTACCTGGCCGCCGACGAGATCCTCGCCAGGGTCTCTCGAGGCACGGCCGCCCTGTCCGTGCGGGAGAGTGAGTCGGGATCGTCCTGGATCGCCTACGCCGAAGACGGCGACATCCTCTCCTCCTTCGACCCGCTCTACCCCGACAACGACTACGGCAAAAACCCCGCCCGGCTGGAACAACTCACCGGACACCGGAGCGCCATCAACAGCGGCGAGCGCGCCGATGCCTTCGCCAACGCCACGCGAGCCATCCAGCAAGAGCTGGGGTGTTCTGTTCCCGCCGAGGTAGACGCCGACCAGATGCTGGCGATCGGCATCTCCGACGGCGGTTGACCGCCGCAACAGGAGGCAGCCGGGATTGAGAGAGCGGACCAGGCGGTGCATGGGCTTCACCTCGAACAACGGAGGCCGGCTACCTGGCTCGCCGCGACCGCGCCCGGGGCAGCGTGCCGACTGCACCCGGTTCGTGCGTGTGCTGGAGAAGATCAGGGTCCCGCGGCTTGGGTCGGGAATCAGCCGTTTGTGAGCGGTCTGGAACGAGCCGAGCTCGTCCGGGAGATCCCGCGTCGCTGCGTTCACGGGCGCCTTTGTCCTGGATATCGATCGAGCGTGGAACCTGGTGCACGAGTTCACCCAGACGGGGGCGGCCGGCCCTCTGGGTAAGTGGTGTGAGGTGTAGCCAGCAGCTCGTTCCATGATCATGGTCGGTGCTTCTTCAGCCGTCTCCAGCAGATGAGGCAGCAGGCCAAGGAAGACGAAGGCGTCGTGGAGTTCGGTTCGGCGTTCCCAGCGGACGGCGAGGCGTTTGAACTGGTGGAGCAGGGCGAAGGTCTGCTCGACGACGCCCGTCGTCTGGGTCGAGGTCGAGTGCCAGGCTCCGGGTCCGCTGGCCGGTGCCTACGGCGCGACCCAGGGCGGCACCCCCACCCAGAAGCATGTCCACTCCATCATCCGCACGCCCAACGGCAACGACTACGGTAAGGAACTCCTCCGGCAGCACTACCTGACCTCACCGCACCACCGGTGAGACCCATGACGTGACCGGAGCCAGCCTCCCGTCATTCAGCCTGCGTCCGGTTACCGCGTCGGGTCGCACCCGCCACAGGAGGCGGCCCGGCGCCGACCTTTGCCTTGTGTGCCTCGCCGGGCAGCTCGGGTGGTCTCCTCTCGGCGCGAAGCGAGCGGGCCGCGTGGTCGTGGCTCTGGCCCTGACAGCAGTCGGCGTAGTGGTCAGGCCCGGCGGACACCCTCGGCCCGGAGCCTCGCGCGGCCAGTGATCTTCTCTCCCTTCCCCCTGAAGAGCCGCATGTCGCGCACCCCTGCACGAAGATCGACGAGACACACATCGAGCTGACGAGTCCTCAGGTCTTGACAAGAGCGACCGAATCGCGCGAGGCGATATTCCGGCGAACCGGGGTAGCCGCCAGACACCCAGCGGTTGGACGCTCACGCTTCAAGGAGAACGATGCTCACACTCACATCCCGGCGTCTGCGCGGCACCGCGCGTCGGGTCTTCGGCTGGCAGCGGTTGCGTCCGGCCCAACTGACCGCGATGAAGGCCGTGATGAAGGGGCGCGACGTACTCGCCGTCATGCCAACCGGCGCGGGCAAGTCCGCCGTGTACCAGGTGCCCGCCGTCCTGCTCGGCGGTCCAGTCGTGGTCGTCTCGCCGCTGATCGCGCTTCAGCGGGACCAGATGCAGAGCCTGCTGGCATCCGGCGTGCTGCGCACCGCCGCCATCAACTCCGCGCAGCGTCAGAACGACAACGAGACGGCATGGGCCCGCATCACTTCCTCTTCGGTCGACGTGGTCTTCCTCGCCCCTGAGCAGTTCGCCAAACCGGATGTCACAGACCGGATCGCCGCCGTCCGTCCCCGGCTGCTGGTGGTGGACGAAGCACACTGCATGTCGTCCTGGGGGCACGACTTCCGGCCGGACTACCTGCGGCTGCGGCACGCGCGGGAGCGGCTCGGCAATCCGCCGGTACTCGCCCTGACCGCGAACGCGGCAGCCCCGGTGCGACGCGACATCGCCGAACGTCTCGGCATGAACGACCCGGTGGAGATAGTGGCCGGCTTCGACCGTCCCAACATCCACCTGGACGTGTCCGCCTTCCAGGACGCGGCCGCCAAGGAGCGGTTCGTCGTGGAGCGGGCGGCCGTCGAGGAGAAGCCGGGAATCCTGTACGCCGGAACACGGAAGGCAGCGGACAGCTATGCGGAGCAGTTGAGCGGCCTCGGGCTGTCCGCCGCCGGCTACCACGCGGGCCTCTCCCCCACCGAACGCCGCCAGACCCAGGACCGGTTCAGCTCCGGTGAACTCGACGTGGTCGTGGCGACCTCGGCGTTCGGGATGGGCATCGACAAGGCGAACGTACGATTCGTGCTGCACGCGTCCGTCCCCGGTTCTCTCGACGCCTACTACCAGGAGATCGGCCGGGCCGGCCGCGACGGCGCACCGGCCAGGGCGATCCTCGCCTACCGCCCGCAGGACCTGGGTCTGCAACGCTTCTTCGCCTCCGGTGCTCCCGACGCCGACGCACTGCGCCGCGTCGCCGAGCGCCTGCGCGGCGACGCGGGCACCGTGAGCGCAACCGGGCTCCGAGCCGACTGCGAACTCGGCGCGACGGCACTGTCCGCCGTACTGAACCTGCTGGAGGAAGCCGGCGCCGTCCGTACCGGACGGGACGGCAGCCGCTTCACCGGCCCGCTCGGCGCCGCGGATGACGACGTCGACGCCGCTCTGCAGAGCGCACTCGCCGTCCACGCCACGCACCTCAAGCTCGAACAGTCCCGGGTCGACATGATGCGCGGGTACGCCGAGACGACCGACTGCCGACGGCAGTTCCTCCTTGGATACTTCGGCGACTCCGTCCGCGTCCCGTGCGAGGCATGCGACAACTGCACGGGGGCGGTGGTCAAGCCTGCGGTCAGGCTGAGGCCTGGGCGGTCCGGGGACGCCGAACATCCGTACAAGGCGACCGCACGGCGGCGCCGGTGGCCCCGGGCCGGTGCGCGCACGAGCGCCGCCACCGGTGCCGTCCGGGCGGCGGAAACGGGCGCACGCCCCACCGTGGACGAACACGCCTACCTGCCGGGCGTCCGCGTGCACCATGACCACTGGGGCCAGGGCGAGGTCATGAGCGAGGGTGACGGCAAGATCACCATCCTGTTCAAGTCGGTCGGCTATCGCACCCTGTCGCTGGCCGTGGTGACGGACAAGCAGTTGCTCACCGCACTGCCCGACTCACCGCGGTGACGCTGCAGGCACGAGTTCCGGTGTCGGGAGTCGGCCCTGCCTCGTGCTCACGGGAACTCGTCGATTTCGCGCTCCGCCCTTGGACACCAACACGCTCGCCGAGTCGAACGCGACTTCCGGCGATGCAAAGAAGGGCCTGTGTGCCAAGCCCGCCACTGCGGCCGCCGTGATCGTCTGCGCAGGTCACCGCTGGCCGACGCGTGGCTGGTGATACCGGCCGCGACAGACGCCGTCACCCGGCGCTGCAACCTCCGTACCGCCCAGCACTCTTGCACCGTGGTGGCATCAATAATTAGGTGATGGTGTAGTCGTCCACAGCCAGGGCTTGGTCCGCGGCGCATGCGGCGCGCGCGTGCTGGTCCTCCTCGCTGATGTCCGGGTGCACCGGGGGTGTTTCGGGTGCGGGCCAGAGTTGGACCAGGTGGCGTTCTCCGTGGTCGCCGGGATCTCCACCTTTTCCTCTCGGTGGTAGGCATGCCAGTGCATGTGGTTGGAGTCCTCGTACAGGAGGATGTTCGTGGACCGAGGCCGCACCATGCTGCTCGCTCACCTCCCCGAGCGCCAGATCACAGCCACACAAGCAGAGAACAACACGGCCGTCTTCCGTACTATCGCTACGAGAATGATGTGCGTCAATAACTGCCTCTGCTCCCCGAGCAGCGGGCAGAACAACATCAACCTTCGACATCGCCAACGCCATGGGCTCACCGTTCATCGGCCGCAGCAACAAGGAAGAATGTGAGTGGCATGTCTGAAACCACCGCCCAGGGCACCGAGTTGACCTCCCAGTACAGCGCCCAGGTCGCCAGTGATCTGGAACGCAATCGCAAGGAGCAGGAACGCCTCACCGGTGAGATCGAAGCGCTGCAGAATCAACTGGTCGCCCTACGGCACGATCACACTGTCCTGGTGAACATCCAGGGGGCGCTCGGCGTGCCCGCGGAGTCCGATGCGCCTGCCCCCGAGCCGGTCACGGCAGTGCCCACTCCGCGCAAGAAGGCGGTATCAACCGGTGCGGGCAAGCAGACGACGGGCGAGAAGCCGGCCCTGGCGAAAAAGAAGCGCGCCGGCACGAAGGCCGCCGTGGCGACGCCGGCCCCGCGGTCGGCCGGCCCCAAGCTGGTGGACCTGGTACGCGAGCACCTGACCAGCCAGGCCGAGCCCCGTTCAGCTGCCGAGATCACCACGGCGCTGCAACAGCAGCACCCCGACCGTGCTGTGAAGACCACCGTGGTCCGCACGACACTGGAAGGGCTCGTGGCCAAGAACCAGGCCCAGCGCAGCAAGCAGGGATCATCCGTCTTCTACACCACCCCCGAGACAGCCGCTCCCCAAGCCGACGAGCAGACACCACAGCAGTCAGCCTGACACTCCGCACAGTCCGGGCCGCCATCGAGGCGTTCAGGTCACCACCACTTGCGTAGAGATCGAGCCACCCCGGTCAAAGGCAGCGTGGAGACGCCATCGAATCTGGCGACCCCCAGCGCTCGACGCTGGGTTGCAGGTCTCTACCAGCACGAGATTTTAAGTCGCATCCTGCGGCCTTGGCACCACGCTCCGCCGCGCGCCAGGATCTGGGGCCGGATCGGACAGACCCCGGTCATGAGGGTGAGGGGCCGGGGCTCCGGGCGCGTGTCGATGGCGGGTATGGCCTGCTACAAGCTGGGTCAGCCGTCCCGGCTGATCTACGCGGT
The DNA here is from genome assembly GCF_022343545.1 of Streptomyces arenae. Classification (NCBI taxonomy): domain Bacteria; kingdom Bacillati; phylum Actinomycetota; class Actinomycetes; order Kitasatosporales; family Streptomycetaceae; genus Streptomyces; species Streptomyces arenae. The sequence goes on along the minus strand of NZ_JAKQYH010000088.1, from coordinate 111,719 downwards.
CCGCGAGTACCGGGGTCGCAAGGACGAGCCGAAGGGCTTCGGCTGGCGCGACTTCCGCGACCTGATCGTCCGCGCTCGCATCCAGCTCGGCGGCCCGATCGTGCTGGTCTGGGACAACGGCCGCCTGCACCTGACGGTCGGCATGCGCGAGTTCATCGATACGAACGCCGAGTGGCTCACCGTGTTCCAGCTGCCCACCTATGCCCCGGACCTGAACCCGACCGAGGGGATCTGGTCGCTGGTCAAGCGTGACATCGGCAACCTTGCTGCGGCCGACCTCGGCCAGATCACCCACGGCGTGAAGCGCAAACTGAAGATGCTGCCGTACCGGCCGGAGGTCATGGACGGCTGCCTCGCCGGGGAGCGTCGGGTCAACGGACCCGAAATTGGTCGAAGCCCAAAGCTGCTGGTCAGCTACGGTGGCCGCATGAATGAAAGTCTGCCCGAGGACGTAGCCGACGTGCTTGACCTCGTCCTGAACCCGGACGAACCTATTCACGTCGCCCTCCGACGGCAGGTGCCTCAACTCAGCGTGCAATCCCGCTGCAAGTGCGGGTGCGGCACTGCCTACTTCGACCTTGGCGCCGATGCAGTGGAACCCGCGCCAACGGGCCCCGGCACCGTCGTGGCTGCCAACGTACAGCTGTTCACCGAAACCGGCGAGTGCCCGGGCGAGGTCCTGGTCTTCGCGCAAGGCGGCTACCTCTCATGGCTGGAGATCTGCTCTTGGAGTGACGACGTCGAGGTGAATCTCGCCGCGGCGCAGCGCTGGCTACAGCCATCGTCCTGAACCCGAGCCCGTAACAGCCGGCGTCTTGGACCCTGCCGCCGCCAGCATGAGTCGACCGACATCACGAGTTCCAGTTCAGTAGTCACGCACCGGCAGTTGACCCCTCCGCCAGAACCACGATGCCGTTTCCGTCCGGCGACTCCACTACCGTGTGTCCGCACTGGACCAGCAGGCGCCACCGCGGCCCTCACTGCCATCCGCATCCCGTCACCTCGGCTACGCCCACGTCATCACGTACGACGGCGACCTACTTGTTTCGACGGATGGGTCGAGGACACACGCTCACCCCTCAACGGTCGGTCAGTTCGTGGCTACATCATAGGTCTCTCGAACCCCGACTCGGGAGAGAAAACGGAGCCGATCCGCGTATATATCCAGGTCATTCCGAAGAATCCCGAAGCGAACGGCGAGATCGTCCATTTGGGCGGACCAGAGTCCCGGGTGATCCACTGACATCACCACCCCGTACCACCAACGAAGAACACCCCGTGTCCGTTGGTCGATCACGGGGTGTTCTTCATTTCCGGGTATGCGCTACGCGGCCTTGGCCTTCGCGTACGCCTCCTTGATGTCTGCCGGGACGCGACCACGGTCGTTCACCTCGTAACCGTTCTCCTTGGCCCACGCACGGATCTGCGCCGTGTCGCTGTCGGCAACACGCCCCGCACTCGTACGCTTACTGCCGCGCCCCTGGTTCGTCTTCCTGCCCTTGCCGACATACGGCTCAAGCGCCTTGCGCAGCTTGGTCGCGTTCTTGTCGTTCAAGTCGATCTCGTATGTCTTCCCGTCGAGGCCGAACACGATCGTCTCGGACGCCTCGGACCCGTCGAGGTCATCAAGCAGCTGGATAATGGTTTGCTGTGCCATCGTCGGTTCGTCCTTCTTCGGCGTTCGAGATAAACAACGCTCTTACATTGCGATTCTTATCAGTGTGGTGACTACGGTCGCAACGCCGTTGGCGAAGCATCGTGACGCGGCATGTGCGCTGCTGCCTTGAACCGCACGACCAACCGCCTGCGGCCAGCGTGCGGTAGTTCGCCGCCTTCAAGACTGCCGCGGCGCGACCTCGCAACCGAGCTGCCAGCGATACCGCTGCACTCGTACGAACTCCGACCCTTCTCCAGCACGGCCCGGACGGCTTGAGAGTCGACCGCCGGCTCGTAGGGAAAGTGCGCATAGATCAGCTCGCGTACCTCGGCGGCCAGCAGCGGTTCGTTCTTCCGTGCCAGGGTGATGGCAACCTGCTGCTGTAGCGTCGGACCGTGGACAGGCCCCTGGAGTACGACGTCTCCGTCACCTCCATATCCGACGGCTCCGCCCAGATCGGAGGTACGACCTTCGACTCCGAAGCCTCCCCGCTGGTCGATCCCGTCCTGGGCGTGGGCTTCGAGAACTTCTACCTCACCCAGGACGAGCCGAACCTGAGCCGTAGCGACGCGACCCACAACTACGGCAACATGGACCCGGCCGGCGCGATGAACGGCATCCTGTTCAAGTGGGCCGTCAACGGCTGGGTGCACGGCATCCACACCGAGATGACCGGCTCCCACCCCATCGTCACCGAAGAGGCCAAGAACCTCACCATCACCGGCAACTACCTCGACGGCGCCTGGAACAAGGGCAAGGGCGGCCGGGGCTACTTCCGCGGCTCCCGCGTCTGGGACTCCATCTACGCCGGAAACATCTCCCGCAACCTGCGCCACTTCACCTTCCAGTGGTCCGCCAGCGGAAACGTCGCCATCGGCAACGACCTCGACTCCGACCTCAACCTGCACGGCGGCTACGAACGCAACAACCTCTTCGAACTCAACACCGTCCACGTGCCCTACGCCCACCGCTCCGCGAACTGCACCGTCAACTGCGGAGAGGAAGGCGGCGGAGGCACCGACGACTCCGACTGGTACCCGATCTGGTGGGCCGCCGGCCAGAAGGCCCTCAGGTGGTCCGGTTCTTCCGGCTACCGCAACGTCTTCTTCAACAACACCATGCCCAAACGCCTCGACAACGACGTCGCCGGACCCATCGTCACTTTCTACAGCGAACCGCACCGCATCTTCGAGTTCGGCTGGGACGGCACCGCCTTCCACCATCTCGACGTCGGCGGCACACCCATCAGTGACTGAGCCCACAACGAAACCAACAACTACTCACCGGACATCACCGGCACCAGCCACGGCGTCGACAACACCATGACCGACCCCGGATCACCCCTCTTCCTCACCACCGTACCCGCACTCTGAGAACGGACCGCCAGCCCTAGGGCTGGTATTCCGGCTTGCCGGTGTGCCGCGTGTTGTGCCTTCACGACCCCCGGCCAGCCGGGTGCTCCATCGCGTACCCGACGCGGAACTCGGGTCTGGCACCTTGGCGCTGGGCCGGACGATCAGCCTCAACCAGTGCATACCCGGGCAGATCAGACGCACACACTCAAGCAAGGAGTTGGCATGACAGCGCCGGACACCAGGACGGCCACGCACGCACATGATCGCCGCCGACCACTGCTGACTCTCAGCGGCCTCGCCGTCGTCCTCCTCGGCACCGCAGCATGCCAGCCAGGAGCGGTGTTCACCGTCGACAACAAGACATCCGAAGCACTCAGGCTTTACACAAGCGTGTCCTCGCCCGTCGGCTCCAAACCTGACGTACGTCCCCTGAAAGGGGTAGGACCAGGCAAAGACACCGGCCCCGACATCAACAATATCCCCGGCCTGTACAACAACAACTGCAGCAAAGACGTCAGGCTCATCGCCATCGGAGCCACCTCAGGTAAGAGATACGTCTACGGCCCGCCCGTGTGCAGGGGCAAGACCTGGACCATCGATGGCTCCACCGCCACCGCCCCGAGCACCAGTGAGTAATCAGGTTGACCTCGTAGAGCCGGTGGCCCGTGACAGTTCTTGATCGCTGCGATACCACGTCGTCATACGGTATGCGCATACGACACACCGGTCAGCCGGCCATCTCGTCACCCACTCGGCATACAAGGCCCAGAGGCGGAAGGGTGAACGGGCACAGCTCCGGCAGACGGCAGTACCCGCCAAAACAGAGGAAGGCAGCAGGTGAACCAGCACATCCAAGGGCGAGGGAGGAAAATACTCGCCTGTATCGGCCTGCCATTCGCGTTGGCGAGCCTCACCTCCTGCGAGCCGGCACCTCAATTTAAGATCAAGAACCAGACCACCGAGGGAATTCACTTCGAAATCAATCGTCTTACGGCAAAGTACGACCCGGCGAGCCACCTGGTGCAGGTCGCGGGCGCAAAGCCAGGAGGGGACACCGGCTCCAGCATCAATCGCCTAGGAGGCCGTGACGGAGAGTGTCACCAAAATTATCAAATAGTCGGCACGACCCAGTCGGGCAAGAAATACACATATGGCCCCCCGGTCTGCAACGGTGACACCTGGACCATCAACAACGGGTCGACTTCCCCCTGAAGCTGCTGCGCATGGGACATATTCAGATCAACGGGGCTGACATGGGAGGGGCGGCCGGCGAGATCTCGCCGCACTGTGGCGGGCAGAGAGGTGGATCGGGCGATCAGCCGCAGACAGCCCACGCCGTCGTACCTGGCCAGCAGCAAGGATGCGGGAGCCGCCAGGGTGCCAGTGACACCGCCGATCACTCCCTCGGCCGTCACGCGCGACGACTGGTGAAGAGGCAGTATTCCGAGTTTGGGCTAGGTGGATCACGGCGAGCTCGGGCCCACGCGGTGTGCGGGCTCGCTGGACGACGAAGGCCGCCTGGTCGCGGCCGTACGAGGACGGCCCGCAGGCCGGAGCGTTCTCGACGCCCTGCGGGAGCACGTACTCACCACCTGGCTGCCGATCGCCGCACACCCGCAAACAGCGAAGTTCACTCAGCTGGTCAACACCACCCCGGCGCTGCGCGCCTATGCCGAGCGCATGTGGACCCGGCACGCCGACACTCTCGCCGCGGCCATTGCCGACGAGTACGGAGCGGATCACGACAACGTCGCCTGCGCCGCCCTGGCCCGCTTCGTCCTGGAGATCCCTGGCGTGGCGCAACGGCAGAAGGACCGCGGAGCAGCCGTCGAGGAGGTCTTCGACATCATCACCAACGGCTGGCAGTTTCCCGACGGCCACCACGAGCCCACCGGCACAGGCGCATGAGGCAGCGGAAAGCCGCGCCCCAGATACCGGAACGCCACCCGTGACGACGGCTGAGGCGATCACGTGCGGCTGCCCACCCGGGTGGATCACGGCTGCCAAGTAGGGGGTACCGCGGCCCTGTTGGAGGGTGGTGCTGTTCCCTCCCCCGGGCAACGACGGGAGCCAGCCTGCTGGGGCGGTCGCCGGCATCGAACCTAGTCTCTGACGCATCGCAGAAACGCCGCCACCGCACGTGCGGCGTGACTACCGGTATCCGATGCCGACCCCCGACGTCTCGAGAACCACCGTGTTCCGCACCGCCACGACCGCCCTGCTCTGTACCGCCGCAGGCGCCGCTCTCAACAAGGGTGCTGAAAGACTCCAGGGCGTGCATGAGCGCTGGCGTGCCGGTGTCGGTATTCACGTCCGCGAGAAGAAGGCGTTCATACGCTGCAGCTTGGTCAGACATCCGGTCCCCAGCGATGGCCTCGCCCATCACGCGACGTTCCGGGCGCGGCCCTGTCCTCACCGCCCACCCCTCGTCCTATCCATTGCCGCCCGTGCAGCCACCGCACTGCGAGCACAATGTCCGTGCATGGGTTAACGCCGTGAAAACTACGAGACGTGGCGGGAAATTCAACCTTCTTGTCATTGTCATGACATCGTCTACGCGCGTCATCATTGAGCCATGAGATTCCCCCCACGAATCACCCGCCTCGGCGCCGCCGGCGCCCTGCTGTCCGCCCTCCTCGTGGGCGGCACCGTCACCGCCGCCACGGCGGACGCCGCTGTCAGCTCGGTCGGCAGCATCTGCTACAGCGACTTGCCGTCGCAGGCGTACGACACGCTGGACCTGATCGCGTCGGACGGGCCGTTCCCGTACTCGCAGGACGGGACCGTCTTCCGCAACTCGGAGGGTGTCCTGCCCAGTCATCCGTCTGGCTACTATCACGAGTACACCGTGAAGACCCCGGGCTCCTCCACGCGCGGTGCGCGCCGCATCGTCACGGGTGAGGAGTACGAGGAGGACTACTACACCTCCGACCACTACGCCACGTTCAACCTCATCGACTTCGGCTGCTGAGTCGCCCGTCGATCGGTCCGAGGAACAGTGCGGCCCTCTGGAGGGCCGGTGCCTTGTTCGGCCGGACCTCCTGCCCCTCGCACCCCACGGTGAGGGGCATTGGGCTACCCGTCCAACTGCCGGCAGCGCTCATTGCATGGGTCTGTGGTCGATGAACGTCAAGATCACTCAAGCCAGTGGACAGGAATCAGCGCCCGGCGCCGGCCGTCCTGAGGGCGCCAGTTTTCGACGACGGCGTCCTGGAACCAGTCGTCGGGCAGGTTGGCGTGGTCACAGACGATGATCTGAATGCCTCCGTCGGCTTGTTCGGCCACGTCGTGCAGCAGCTTGAAGTAGGCGGTGACGGCTGCCCAGTCGGCGTCCTCCACTGTGGTGGCGTCACGGATCTTCTCGGGGAAGAACGCCTGGGTGGGCTGGTCCAGCATCAGAAACCTGGGCACTGGCCTGTGTTGGCGCAGAAAGTAGGTGTGCAGGGCCAGGTGGGCGACGAGGTGGTAGCCGATCCAGTTCTTCGCGCTGCCGATGCGGGTCAGGGGCAGGCGTCCTTCGGGGCGTCGGACGATGACGTTGAGCTGGGAGAGGCTGATGCGGACCTCTTCGGCTGCTGCGGCTTGGCCGAGGCTCAGTCGCTGAGCCCAGGGCGTCATGAGTGCGGCGACATCGGTGAGTCGGCGCTCTGTCTCGGCGGTGACGTCGTCTTCGTCGACCATGTCCTGGAGAGCCTCGGCACGTTCCTGGGCCAGTGTCAGGTCGTTGCGGAGCCTGCGTACGTCGTCCTCGGAGAGGTCGCCGGCGGCGGCGCGTTCCTGAGCTATGCGTCCTTGGACGTAGGCGACGCGGACCTGCTGGTCTTGCAGGTTCCTCATCCGATCGTCGCTGGCGTTGAGCTCCTTGAGCTGTGCGCCGTTGAGACGCATGCGCTCGGCGACGGTCTCCCGTTGGTCTTCCAGGCTGCGGCGGTGTTCTTCGCGTACGGGCTGGAGGGTTTCGGCGTGGGTGAGTTCGTCGGCCAGGTGCCGGGTCAGGGTGGTGATGTCGGCGGCGGAGGGGTCGGGGGCGTCTAGCGGGCGGGCGCACAGGGGGCAGACGTCGGCGTGCCGGTCGTCGTCTTCGGGCCCGAGCAGGTCGAGGGTTTTGAGCCGGTCGAGCTGCAGGTGGAGTTCTCCGGTGAAGGCGTGGCCTTGCTGGTGCCAGCGGTCCACCATGGCCAGGGCGTCGTTGAGCTGCTGCCAGCGCTCGCGGAGTTCCCGGCGCTCCTGGGCGAGTGCCTGTCGGCGGTCTTGCAGGTCGGTCGGTCCGTCGACGGTGATGGGTGTGACAGCCAGGGCCTGGTCGAGCAGGGATCGGGTCTGCTGCGGGTCCAGGGCCGGTGGGAGGTCCTGTAGGAGTCCTTCGCGTTCCGCCAGGCGCAGCAGGGCTGCCTGGCGGGTGTCGATGCCGTCCCTGCGGCGGACGGCATCATCGAGTTTGCGTTGGGCGGCGCGCTGTTCGCGCAGCGCCTCGCCGAGTTGGTGGCGGCGTAGGGCCTGTTCGGGGCCCGCGGCGCCGAGGAAGTAGGGGAGGGTGTCCTTGATCGCCTGTGCGATGCCGTTTTCGCTCTGGCGGTGGAAGAGTGCGCTCTGATTGGCGATCTCGTTCTGCTTCTGGAAGCACAGCAGAGCCGCCTGCGCGATGGAGACGTCGAAGGGGTAGCGGGCGGCGCCCGTGGGTGGCTGGAAGCGGAAGTCCTCGATGCCCAGGCGGGCGGAGAGCTGACTGCGCAGCGCGGTGACGTCGGCGTCCGGCCGCAGTTCGTCGCCGCGGGGCAGGTCGAGGCTTTCGTCGCCGATACGGATCATGGCTTTGGTGGTGGAGTCCCCGACCGGGCGGGGCCGGGCCAGGACCATCCGGGTGGTGCCGAAGGTGACCAGGACGGCGTACCAGCCGACGGTCTGGTCAATGGGTTCGTCGGGGAAGTTGGGCTTCTTGCGGCCCAGGCAGTACTCGACGATGTCGAGGACTTCGGACTTTCCGGTCTCCGATTCGCCGGTGAGGATGTTCAGCGCCCCGGGGCGGAAACGGATGACCCGGGGATCAGGCCGGCCGTCTCGGTGGTAAAGGGCCAGGGCGAGTAGCTGCATGGCGGGTCTGCTGCTCCTTTGCGGGGCGAGGAAGGCACGAGGGGGGTGGGTTATGGGCGGACGCCGAGGAGGGTGTACGCGGTCACGAGCTCGGTCGTGGCCAGCCACCGCCCGATCAGGGCCGCGCGCCGTGCGCAGTCGGCGACTTCGCTGCCGTGCTCAGCGGTGGCAGAGCGGGGCGCTCGGGGACACCGCAGACCATCACCGGTTATCTCCAGGGCCCGGTGGCGCAGGCCGGTACGCAGACTGGCTCGGGTGTAGTCGGTCAGCGCTGCGGCTCGCTCGGCGAAGGCGGCCTGATGGCGGGGATGTTCGGTAAGCCAGGCGGCCATGGCGCGGCTGGCTTTGACCGGCAGGTCGGCGCGGGTGTCGGCAGGCAGGACGAACGGCAGGACGAGGAAAGCGGCCGGCCAGGACAGAGGGTTGCGGGCACCGGTTTTGGTGGCCGCGTTGACGCTGCAGGCCAGCAGGTAGGCGCCGAAAGCGGGGTTGAGCAGAGCCTGAGCCTCCGGGAGACGCCTGGGGGAAGGCACCGTCACTGCTCCTGCTCGTCAGTGTGATTTTGGCAAAGGGCCGGGAAGTCGGGATGCCAGCCGGGGCCGTCGTCGGTGTCGGCGCGGTCGGCGAGGCTGTGCATGGTGCCCCGGCCAACCCAGCCGACAGTGTTGCTGCCCAGACGTGCCGGCTCGTCGGCCACCTTGTCCATCGTCTTGCGCAGCACGTCCTTGCCGACGGCGCGCTTGTCGGTCTCATCGCTGTCGTCATCGAGGTCATCGGTGAGATCGGCGAAGATGTGGTCCCACTCGTCCCACAGCCGCTGTTCGTAGTCCGACAGGCCCTCTTCGGTGATCTTGAAGGTGCGCAGCCATTCGGAGCGCTGAGCCCGCGCATGGTGGTAGTCGCGCAGGTAGGTGGCGATAGCCCGGTCCCTGAGGCCGACCCAACGCATCTGTGCGACCACCAGGTCGCGGTCGTAGGCGGCGATCTCCGCCTGGGTCAGGCGGCGCAGCTCTTCGGTGATGGGCAGGTTTTCCCCGGCGAACTGGTCGCTCACTTCGTCGAGACGGCACAGGAGTTCCTGTGCCGAGACCGACGTGCGCCGCCGCGCGGGGTCCTTGCGCTCCAACAGCTGTACGGCCACGCGGTACCACCACCCCTTGATCTGGTCGAGGACCGCGTCCTGCTGATTGGCCCGGATTCCCATCGCTTTGGCCAGAGTAGGGTCGAGGTCTGACATCACCGGGGAGCCGTCGCTGACCACGAGGGCGTCGACGAACTGGTAGCGCTGCGGCAGGGACAGTTCCAGGAACATCTTGCGTTCGTCGGCCGTGGTCTGCGGAGCTTCTGCATCCGCGACCTCTTCCATACGGGCAAGCGCGGCAGGTACGTCCCGCTGGGGCCCTCGACGCAGCAGGTAGAAGAAGGTGCCTTCGGCGGCCACCTGCGTGGTCACCAGCCGCAGCAGCGGCATCGACTCGGCGCCCGGATTGCCGAGCGTCTTCAAAGCGTCGATCCATGAAGCGACCGAGCGCCAGAAGTCCTTGCCGGTCTCGCTGAGCTGCCCGGCCTCGCCACGGTGCTTGGACTGCAGCAGTTCCTCAGGCGTCCCGCTCCCGTGGAGGAACTCGATGTCGTCGAGCACCTCCATGCGCACTTCGGCCGCAGGGTCGTCCCAACTGCGTTCGGCCAGCTCCAAGAGGGCCAGCTCGCACTGGTAGAGGTACCCGATCATCTGGCCGGCCGCTGAGTGCGATCCTGCTTGTGCCACGTTCCCCACTAGTTGATCGAGTACTACGCCCTGCGCGGCCAACTTGCCCGGTCGAATCCCGGATGGGCAGGCCAAAGACTTGGTGTCGGGCCGTCCGGATCGGCAAGCAACAGTACTTAGCGTCCGTGCAGCGCCTACCGATTATCACCTTTACCCAGTTGCTGGCAACGGGCAGCTCATCGTTCCGTGTTTCCAGGCCGGGAGCCACGTCCACCGCTACCGGTCACGCATCTCGCTCACAGACGGTTCCACAGAGCCGGAGTCGTCCAGCTCCCGGCCTCCGTCACATCGGTCGTCCCCGAGAGGCTTTCGAACAGCCTGGCCGACGCCACGTTCGCGAAGGGCCCGAGCTTGACCGTGTTGGCCACCCAGGGCGACAGTCCCCGATCGTGAACCGGTTCCCATCCTGCTGCCCGCCGACCGATGGAATCCGTCGAATGACGACTTAGACAAGTGGGCCGCGGACCGGTTGCGGCACAGTTACGAATTCTTGGACGGATCCGACTTCGGAAACACTGCCGTAGCCGACCTCCTCAAAGGCGGCGCAATGATGGTGATCCTAAACGGCCTCGACGAGATGGAAGTAGCTCTGGGACATGCCCATGCAGCCCAAGCCGATGGCCGAGACTTCAAGGCCCTAGCCGAGGATTCGCGTGTGCATGGTGGTGCCTCCTGCGGTATGGAATCGGGGCCCGGCCCGGAGATGCTGTTCAGTGGCTGCTGATGTCGGCGGCTGCGGAAGCGTCCTCGGAGGCGGCCCAGGCGGCCAGCACTTGCAGCGCGTCGTGGGCCGGAGTGTGCGGGCCGGCGCTGTATGCGGTCAGGGTCAGGCCGGGCTGCGCGGGCAATTCCATCGCGTCGAAGTCCAGGGTGATCTCGCCTACGGCCGGGTGCCGGAAAGATTTGCGGCCGGTGTGGTGCAGGCGCACGTTGTGCTTGGCCCAGGCGGTGCGGAACTCCTCGCTGCGGGTGACGAGCTCACCGATCAACCCGGTCAGCTCGCTGTCGCCGGGAGCCCGTCCGGCCTCGGTGCGCAGCAGGGCCACGGTCGTGTGTACCGACTGCTCCCAGTCGGGGAAAAAGTCACGGCCGTACGGGTTCAGGAACTGGAAGCGGGCGACGTTGACCGGGCGCGGAGCGTCATCACTGTACAGCGGGGCGTACAGGGCGTGGCCGAGGCGGTTGATCGCGAGGATGTCGAGGCGGCCGTTGCGGATGAAGGCCGGGGAGTCGGTCATGGAGTGAAGGACGCGCAGGACACTGTCCGGGAGCGGGCCGCGAACGCGTTTGGTACGGCGGGCGGGACGTCGGGCGACGGCGCGGGCCAGGTCGTAGAGGTGAGCGCGTTCGGCCTCGTCGAGCTGCAGGGCGTTCGCGACGGCGTCGAGGACCTCCTCGGAGGCCCCGGCGAGGTGGCCGCGTTCCAGACGGACGTAGTAGTCGACGCTGACGCCGGCGAGCAGGGCGACTTCCTCGCGGCGCAGGCCGGGTACGCGCCGGTTGCCGCCGTAGGCGGGCAGCCCGGCCCGCTGCGGGGTGATCTTGGCGCGTCGGGAGGCCAGGAAGTCACGGATGTCGCTCTCGGTACTCACGTCTTCCAGGCTAGGCGGGCGGGCCCGGGCGAGGGGGGTCCTGTCAGTACCTGTAACGGCCGTACCTTCCACCCGCGCGTGACCTGCGGTTTCCTCGGCAGTGGTCGCTATGGCGGCTCCCGGCGGACACCTCGGACGAGAGGCTCCGGACTGCCGGGACGGGCCCCCGACCCCAGAGTGGGAATGCCCGTTTCCACAACGTTTGCGAGTGAAGGAGTCGCCCGATGGCGAAGCAGTCCGCGCCCCAGGAGCTGGCTGGCATCGCGCCCAAGCTCGTCGAGGTCACCAATGAGGTCCTCTTCGGCGACGTCTGGGAGCGGCCCGGACTGTCTCCGCGGGATCGCAGCCTGGTGACCGTGAGCGTGCTGGCCGCGCTCTACCGCGGTGAGCAGCTCGGCTACCACCTCCGTGTGGCGCTGGAGAACGGGCTGAGCGTGGAGGAGCTGTCCGAGGCGATCACGCACCTCGCCTTCTACGCCGGCTGGCCCAACGCCATGACCGCGATCAACCTGCTCAAGCAGATCGGCGACGAGCAGGCCACCGCCTGACGGCGAACGGCGACAAAGGAGCACCACCTGATGGAATTGCTGAACAAGCAGCCGACGATGAAGCTGCCCGCCCAGTGGTTCACCGGCGACGCCTGGGCCGATGTGATCTACCGCGGTGAGGAACCCTCCCGCGCCCGCGCGAACGCGGTGCGTTTCGCACCCGGCGCCCGGACCGCCTGGCACAGCCATGGGCTGGGCCAGACCCTCTACATCGTCGAGGGCATCGCCCTGGTCCAGTCCCGTGGCGGCGAGATCCTCCAAGCCCACCCGGGCGACGTGATCTGGACGCCGCCGGGGGAGGAGCACTGGCATGGTGCCGCTCCGGACCACTTCATGACGCATATCGCGCTGTGGGAGACCGATGAGGTCGACTGGCTCGAGCACGTCGGCGACGACGAATACGCCGGCCCGCGCGCCAGCACCCGCCGCTGAACCGATCACGGAATCTGCAAGGAGCATCATCATGCGCGGAGCCGTTCTCCACGCCCCCGGGGACGTGCGCTTCGAGGAGCGCGACGATCCGAAGATCATCGAGGCGACCGACGCGGTCATCCGTACCGCCGCGACCTGTGTGTGCGGCTCGGACCTGTGGGACTACCGCGGCATCAACCCGGTCGAGCAGCCGACCCCGTTCGGCCACGAGTACGTCGGCATCGTCGAAGAAGTCGGCGCGGATGTGAAGACCCTGAAGCCGGGTCAGTTCGTCATCGGCTCGTTCTTCGCCTCCGACAACACGTGCGCCAACTGCCGCAACGGCTACCAGACCAACTGCCTGCACCGTGAGTTCGTCGGCGCCGAAGGCTGCCAGTCCGAGAGGATCCGCATTCCGCTCGCGGACGGCACCCTGGTCGCCACGCCCGACCAGCCGGCCGAGGAGCACATTCCCAGTCTGCTCGCCTGCTCTGACGTGATGGGCACCGGCTGGTACGCGGCCGTCGCCGCCGCGGTGCAGCCTGGCGACACGGTCGCGGTGGTCGGTGACGGCGCGGTCGGCCTATGTGCGGTCATCGCCGCCAAGGAACTCGGTGCGACGCGGATCATTGCCATGTCCCGGCACGAGGCCCGGCAGGAGCTGGCCCGCGAGTTCGGGGCCACCGATATCGTCGCCGAGCGCGGCGAGGAGGGCATCGCCCGCATCAAGGAGATGACCGGCGGGATCGGCGCCGACCGCGTCCTGGAGTGCGTGGGCACACCGGAGGCGATGCAGCAGGCGCTGCGCTCGACGCGGCCCGGCGGCAACGTCGGCTTCGTCGGCGTCCCCCACGGCGTGGCGATCGACGGCACCGAACTGTTCTACTCCCACGTCGGCCTGCGCGGCGGCCCCGCCCCGGTGCGCGAGTTCCTACCCGACCTGATCGACCGCGTGCTCACCGGCCGCATCAACCCCGGCAAGGTATTTGACCTCACCCTGCCGCTCGGACAGGTCGCCGACGCCTACCAGGCCATGGACGAACGGCGCGCCATCAAGGCACTCCTCAAGCCCTGAGCCGGCCGTTGCACAGCACGGGGCGCGAGTCGGCCATGGCCGGTCGGCGCTCGCTTCGGGCAGACCTTTGCCGAAGTGACCCGGCCGCGCCCGCCGGCCTGCCGCACATGCTCGGCGCCCCGCACGGCCGAGGACCGTTCCTCCAGGGTCCCGGCATGGCACGCCCCGGCCCGTTGAGGCTGCGTGCGCTGCGCCCTGTCCACTGCCCTACCGGATTGGACGCATCACCCGTGACGATGATGTACAACCACCTCGGCCGGACCGGCCTGAAGGTCAGCAAGCTCGGCCTGGGGACCATGAACTTCGGCTGGGTCACCGACGAGCTCACCGGCTTCGCCATCCTCGACCGAGCCGTCGAGGAAGGCATCAACTTCATCGACACCGCCGACGTCTATGGCGGACCGCAGTCACCCGACATGGAACAGGGCTACGGTCTCTCCGAGGAGATCATCGGCCGCTGGCTGGCCCAAGGAGACGGCCGACGCGACAAGATCGTGCTGGCCACCAAGCTCTACCAGCCCATGGGTACCGGCCCCAACGACAAATACCTCTCGGCCTACAAGATCCGCAGGGCCGCCGAGGCCAGCCTCCGACGGCTGCAGACCGACCACATCGATCTGTACCAGATGCACCACATCGACCGCTCCACGCCGTGGGACGAGATCTGGCAGGCCATGGAACAACTTGTCCGCGAGGGCAAGGTCACCTATGCCGGCAGCAGCAACTTCGCCGGCTGGCACATCGCCACCGCCCAGCAGGAAGCGGGCAAGCGACACTTCCTGGGTCTCGTGTCCGAGCAGAGCCTGTACAACCTGGGCGCCCGCGCCATCGAACTCGAACTGATCCCCGCCCTGCGCCACTACGGTCTGGGCCTGATCCCTTGGAGCCCGCTGGGCGGCGGCCTGCTCGGCGGCGCCCTGCGCAAGGCCGACAGCGGTCGGCGTTCGTCCCCCGACTTCCCGGCCACCGTCGAGCAGCACCGGCCGCAGCTCGAACGCTACGAAGCCTTGTGCGCGGACCTCGGCGAGCGGCCCGCGGACGTCGCCCTCGCGTGGCTGCTGCACAACCCGGCGGTCGCCACCACCATCGTCGGACCCCGCACCCCCGAGCAGCTGACCGAATCACTGCGCGCCCCGCACCTGTCCCTGTCGCCCGAGACTCTCTGGACGCTCGACGAGATCTGGCCGGGCCCCGGTGGCGAGGCCCCCGAGGCGTACGCCTGGTAGCCCGGCGGGCAAGGCGACACGACGGCCGCCCGCCGGTCAGCGCGTCGCCGGGAACGACGCGGCCGCCTTTCGTTCCGAGGGGGCGTCCGCACCGGAGGCGGCGGGTCGGTACCGACCGCCACGGATGCCTCCGAAGCGCATCGGCTCCTGGACGCCGGCGGCGTACGTGGCCGCATCATCCTCGAGTTCCCCGTCCGCTGATCCACCGCCCAGAACAAGGAAGGCATGACCATGAGCGGCTGGCCCACCGAAGACATCGACCGCATCGCCGCCAGCGACGACCTGCATGTCGCCCCGTTCCGACCCGATGGGAGCACCACCGGGACGCCGACCTGGATCTGGTCGGTGGTGGTGGACGGGCGCCTGTTCGTGCGGGCATGGAACGGGACTTGCTCCCGCTGGTACCAGGCCGCGATGGCTCAGCGCGCCGGGCAGATCACTGCGGTCGGCATCACCTATGACGTCGAGTTCCAGCCTGCCGACACAACGATGGGCGGCCGGATCGACACCGCCTACCGGACCAAGTACGCCGACAGCAGCTACCTGCCGCCCATGGTGTCCGCAGGCCCGCAGGCCGCGACCATCGAGATCACCCCGCGCGCCGGCTCCGCATCCTGAACTGGCCGCCTTGAGAGGAATCGAACCGGCAGATCATCCAGGCAGCGCAGTCGGTGGCCCAGGCGCGCGGCGTGTCCATGGCCACGATCGCTCTGCCTGGGTCTTGGCGAATCCGGTGGTCAGATCATCGGTGTATCCAAGCCGCGCGCGCACATCATCTGGCGGACGCCGTCGCAGCCCTCGACATGCCCCTGACCGACGAGGAGATCACTGCGATCGAAGAGCAGTACACGCCGCGGCTTGCCACCGGCATGAACGCCGCAGACCTCCCCCGGCCCGATAGCCAAAGGTGACCGGCCACGTGCGGTGAGCGGCATGCCCCGGCTCCCGCAGGCGCGGTATCCGGGGATTGCGAGGCCATTCGGTAGCCCTCAGCGGTGTGGTCCAGGGGCCCAAGTGAGGCCGAAAACCCTGCCCTGGCTGGCCTGGTCGGCGACATCAGCCCTGCGGGCGAGCCGCTGCCAGCGCCGCGGTCGCGGACGAGCCGTTCGTCCTGCGGCGCGGCATCGGCGATCACGCGCGGCCCTGCGGCCTTCGCCAGCTGCAGGGCCTATCCGCCGACTGCGCTGGCCGCCCCGTTTCACCGGCCGGGTGAGGCGAGGAGCGCAGCACTTGTCGACGCTCCCCGCAGGCCAGGGCGGGGGCAGCGCACGGTCGGG
Organism: Streptomyces arenae; assembly: GCF_022343545.1. Taxonomy (NCBI): domain Bacteria; kingdom Bacillati; phylum Actinomycetota; class Actinomycetes; order Kitasatosporales; family Streptomycetaceae; genus Streptomyces; species Streptomyces arenae. The sequence goes on along the minus strand of NZ_JAKQYH010000088.1, from coordinate 95,719 downwards.
CGGGGAGGTCTTTCAGCGGTCGTCGGCGTCTGCGGGGGCGACAGACGCGTCTTGCGAGGTTGCGGCCCAGGAGGCCAGGAGCCGGAGTGCGTCTTCGGATGGCGTGCCGGGCTCGGCGCTGTAGACGGTGATGGACAGTCCGGTGTCCCCGGGCGCGGGCAGAGCAAGGGCTTCATGGACCAGCTCGAGGTCACCCACGACCGGGTGCCGGAACCGCTTCGTCCCCTCGTTGTAGACGTGCACGTCGTGTGCCCCCCACATCTTGCGGAACACGTCGCTGCGGGTGGAGAGCTCGCCGATGAGGTTGGACAGCTCGCGGTCGTAGGGGTTCTTGGCAACCTCCACGCGCAGTGATCCGACACCCTGGCGGGCCACGCGCTCCCAGTCGCCGTAGAAGCTGGCGGCCCGCGGGTCGAGGAAGACGAACCGGACGGTGTTGACGGGCTCCGCCACGCCGCCGTCGAACCACTCGCAGTGCAGCGCCCGGGCGAGCGGGTTGGCCGCCAGTACGTCGAAGCGGTTGTTACGCACGAATGCCGGCAGGTCCGGCATGCCGTTCACGATCCGCTCGATGCTGGGCCGCACCGTCGACCTCACGCTGCGCCGTCGGGCACGGGCCGGGCTGGTGTTGGCTGCCCGCGCCAGGGCGTAGAGGTGATCCCGTTCGGTCTCGTTGAGCCGCAGGGCACCGGCGACGGCGTCCAAGACGCTGTCGGACACGCCGCTGAGGTTGCCGCGTTCCATGCGGGTGTAGTACTCGACGCTGACGCCGGCCAGCATGGCAAGCTCGCCCCGGCGCAGTCCACTGACCCGGCGGTTCCCGTAGACGGGCAGTCCGGCCTGCTCGGGCGTGACCCTGTCCCGGCGACTCCTGAGGAACGTGCGGATTTCGCTGCTGTTGTCCACGCCTCCAGCGTAGAAGCGGATCCGCAGACGAGAGAGTCCCTGCTGTTACCCCCTTGGCGCGGTAGCGGCGTCGATGGGTGCGGTGTGCTTGGCTTGGGCGGTGTTCCACCGGACCCCTCGGGTGCGTGTCAGGAGCGCGATACAGCTCCTCGCGGCCGTGGGTCGCCACCACGGAGGACCGTATGCCGGCCAGCGGGGCCGGCGGCCGGGCCGGTTGCCGGAGTGGTTGCGTCAGTCGAGGTTCCGGAGCTTGGCGATGTCCTCGTCGGTCCGGTTGCCGTGGAGGTCGATCTGGGCGAGTTCGGCCTCGATCCGGTCGAACTCCTCGCCGGAGAGTTCCACGTCCGCCGCACCGAGGTTTTCCGTGATGCGCTCGAGCCTGCGGGAGCCGGGAATGGGGACGATGAAGTCCTTCTTGTGCAGCATCCATGCCAGGGAGATCTGGGCTGGGGTCGCCCCCTTCTCTTGGGCGAAGGCGGTGAGCACGTCGAGGAGGGGCTGGTTGGCCCGCATGTTGTCCGGCTCGAAGCGGGTGATGACCCGGCGCACGTCGTCGCCGGTGAAGCGGTCGTCGGCGGAGACGGTGCCAGAGAGGAATCCGCTGGCGAGCGGGCTGAAAGGCACGAAGCCGATGCCGAGTGCTTCGCATGCGGGGATGACATCGCTCTCGAACGTGCGTTCCATGATGGAGTACTCGTTCTGGATGGCTGTCAGGGGCGTCACGGCGTGCGCACGGCGAATCTGTGCCGCGGTGGCCTGCGACTGGCCCCATCCGAGGATCTTGCCCTCGTCGATCAGTTCTCCCATGACGGCGGCGACGTCCTCGACGGGCAGCCAGTCGGGCACGCGGTGCTGGTAGTACAGCTCGACATGATCGGTTCCGAGCCGGGACAGGGAGGCGTCGAGGCGGGCGCGGATCTGTTTGCCCAGCCCGGCTTCGTGGTCGATGGTGCTCGGATGGAACTTGGTGGCGAGCACGACCTGGTCGCGGATGGGCGCCAGGGCGCGGCCGACGAGTTCTTCGTTCGCGCCGGCTCCGTAGACCTCGGCGGTGTCGAAGAAGGTGCAGCCAAGATCGAACGCCTGGCGCATCAGGTCGATGGCCTCCGGCTCGCCGGGGCCCGGTCCGTAGCCGTGGCTGAATCCCATGGCGCCCAATCCGACGGCGGACACCTCAAGTGCTCCGATGGTCCTGGTCTTCATCTGTTGCTCCTCTCCCTTGGGTAGATGGGTCCCGGTCCAATGGGCCGGTGTCCGGGTCGGCGTACGGGCCTGTCCGAGCGGCGTACGGGCTTGGGTGACTGCCGGCAAGCAACGGGCAGTACCGGTGACGTCACCTTCAACGACATCCGATCTCCGCCGGTGCAGCAAGGAGCGAGGGGGGTACTGCTCTTACCCCCACCGCCAGGCTCTCCCTCGCGCGCTCCCGCGCGGGCACAGTGGGCCAGACTGCATCACCCTCACGCAACCCGCGCGGGGCGTCGTGATCAACGTTCCGCTGATGTGGATTCTCGCCCGGTCTTTCGCACCTACGCCGAACCGCTCGATGCCTGACCACCCTCCGACCGCGAAGGACGTGCCAGTGCCCTCCTCTCTCATATCCAGCCCGCCGTCCACCGCCCGGCAGCAGGCCATGACCCGAATCTTGACCCTGCTGTTCGCCTTCGCCGGCGGACTGGCTGTGGGCAACCTGTACTGGGCCCAACCCCTGCTCGACTTCATCGCCCACGACCTGCACACCTCCCCGGCCGCCGCAGGCTGGCTGGTCACCGCCACCCAGATCGGCTACGCGCTCGGCATCGTGCTGATCGTCCCGCTCGGCGACATCCTCAACCGCCGGCGCCTGATCCCGGTGATGATGCTCTGCTCGGCCGCCGCACTCGCTGCCTGCGCCGCCGCCCCGTCCTTTCTCGCCCTGGCCGCCGCCATCACGCTGCTGGGGATGACGACCGTGGCCGGCCAACTGCTCACCCCACTCGCCGGGGACCTCGCCGACGACGCCCACCGCGGCGCCGTGGTCGGCACCGTAGTCTCCGGACTGCTCACCGGCATCCTCGTCTCGCGCACCGTCAGCGGCCTGGTCGCCGCGTACGCCGGCTGGCGCACCATCTTCGCCACCGCCGCCATCGCCGCCGTCCTGGTCGCCGCCTTGCTGTACCGGGCGATTCCACCGGTGCCGCCCAAGACCCGCATGTCCTACCCCGCGCTGATCGCCTCGGTCGGCCGGACCGTGCGCCAAGAGCCTGCCGTGCGGTGGACCCTGGCGCTCGGAGCAAGCGGCTTCGCCATGTTCACCATGTTCTGGACGGCCTTGACCTTCCTCCTCAGCGGTGAACCCTTCTCCTACCCGGTGTCGGTGATTGGTCTGTTCGGCCTGGCCGGGCTGGCGGGGGCTCTGGCCGCGCAGCGCGCGGGGCTCCTGCACGACCGCGGCTGGTCGCTGCCCGCCACCGGCGCCGCCTGCGCACTGTCGCTGATCGCCTTCGGTATCGCCGCCGCTGCCCGTGCCTCGGTGCTGCTCGTCATCGTGGCCATCGTCGTGCTGGACGTGGCGGTCCAAACGCTTAATCTTCTCAACCAGGCGCGCCTCTTCGCCGTCTCTCATGAGGCCCGCAGCCGCCTGAACACAGCCTTCGTAACCGGCAACTTCGTCGGCGGCGCCATCGGATCGGCGGCGGCCGGCCTGCTGTGGGCACACGGCGGCTGGAACGCCGTGTGCACTGCCGGCGCATCCCTGGCCGTGGTCGCCCTCGCCGTCTGGGCTCTGGGCCGGCGAGGACCGCTGAGGACGACGGCCGCCGCCAGCGGTGCCGCATCCTGACCCTGCGCCAGTCGGCGACTCGGGCGGCAACACCCACGACAAGTCGCGTTGATACGAGCTGTGTGTGCGCCGTTCTCGTCAGCGCCTGCCGACGGGAACACGCCGACGGCCGAACGCGGCGTCGCGCACCTGACGTATGGCGGATCCGTCCCTGGCGCGCAGCCTGCAGGACGTCTGACCCGCACGGGAAGTGTGGCGGGTGCCGCCTCGTGGTCGACTGGCCTCGACGTCACCTTGAGGGCTGCTCCTGGTGAGGAACTCATTTGCTCAGCCAGAACGGCGCCGCTATCACCTTGGGGCCCGGCCGGGAGGGCGTAGTGCCAGTCCCGGCCGGGCAGATCACTCGCCGAAATGTGTGACAGTCATCTCGGACCTGGACGTCAGGTCATAGCGCTGCGCTCTTTCATCAATGCCGCGATGTCACGCAGAGTCGATGCGTCTGTCAGTTCATCGTCGCTGACCTTTATGTCAAGGTCTTTCTCCAGGATGAGGGAGAGCTCGACGAATGCCAGGGAACCCAGGCCGATATCGGTTGGCCTGGCGTCCTCGGTGATCTGATCCCCCGGAATCTGAAACTTGTTGACGAGGATGACTTTCAATGCATCGAACGGCATACCGATCCCCGTCGACACGATCACCGACGAGCAGTGGGCCCAGCTGGACGAAGCGGACACGATCATCTTCGGCTCCCCCACCTACATGGGCACCGCCTCGACGGGCCTTCCATGCCTTCGCCGAGGCCACCAGCCAGCGGTGGTCCGTCCAGATCTGGACGGACCAGGTCGCTGCCGGGTTCACCAACTCCGGCGGCAAGAGCGGTGACAAGTCCTCCACCCTCGGTTACTTCTCCACTCTGGCCGCCCAGCACGGCATGCACTGGGTCAACCTCGGCCTGCTGCCCGGCTGGGGCAGCACCACGGGCAGCGAGCACGACATCAACCGTCTCGGCTACTTCCTGGGCGCCGGCGCCCAGACCCCCACCGACACTGGCCCCGAGGGCGTCCACAAGGCCGACATCACCACCGCCGAAACCCTCGGCGGCCGCGTCGCCCGCGTCGCCGCCATTTACAAGGCCGGCCTCGCCGGCATCAGCGCCTGATTCTCAGTATCCCGCCAACAACCGCCCGCAGTCGAAGGAGCTCGCCATGCCCAACTCGGCGAACATCACCCTGGTTCGTCGGTTCCACGAATCCCGTATGGCCCCTGAAGTCATCGCGGAGACCGTGGCGTCCGACATCGTCTGGGACATCACGCCCGGTTTCCCTGGCGGCGGGGTCTACCAGGGCTGGGACAGCGTGGCCCGTGACTTCTTCGGCCCGATGCGACCGAACTTCGAGGCCTTGGGCTCCGTCCCCGAGCAGTACTTCACGGACGGCGACGGTCACGTCTTCGTGCTCGGGCAGTACCACCCCGAGACCAAGGCCGGGAACAAGGCGGACGTACGGTTCATCCACCTGTGGACCATCCGAGATGGCAAGATCGCCGGACTGGTGCAGGCCGCGGACAGCCACGTGCTGCAGCAGGCGTTGAACAGCTGAGGTCCGTCCTCCTGTCAGCCGCCCCCTGCACGGTACAGAGCAGCTCGGCCGACGCTCGACCGGCAGGTGTGCGGTCGCGCCATCTCTTCGATGCGCTGGCAAGGGCAGGGCCTTCTCGTCGTGCGCCGTAGACCAATCGGCGCCCTGACGAATGCCGGCCATTGTTTGCACAATCAGATGTCCAGGCACGGAGTCTTTTCTCATGTGCCTGGACATCGTGCGATTCTGGGAACCATGAGTCGTGACCTGCACCTGAACGAGCTGGGTGAGTTCCTCAAAGCACGCCGTGCGGCCCTCGGCCCAGCCGACGTAGGACTCCCTGTTGTAACCGAGCCGCCGCGCAGAGTCGCCGGGCTGCGCCGCGAGGAGGTGGCGCTGCTGGCGTCTATCAGCACCGAGTACTATGCGCGGATCGAGCAGGGGCGGCTGCAGGCATCCACTCCTGTGCTGACCGACCTCGCCCGGGTGCTCCGACTCGATGCGGACCAGCGCACCTACCTCTTCGAACTCGCCGCCAAGAACGAGCTGCCCCCTCACACGACCCGGCAGCGGGTCGATCCACAGCTGCAGTTCCTCCTCGACGACCTCGGCACGAGCCCTGCGGTCGTCGTCGGCCGTCGTACCGACGTGCTCGCCTGGAACCAGCTGGGCGCCGCACTGTTCGCCGACTTCGGGCGTATCCCGGAGGCTCGCCGGGTTTACATCCGGATGCTGTTCACTGACCCTGCGCTGCGAGACCTGTACGTGGACTGGGAAGAGGTCGCCCTCCTGGGTATCGCCCAGCTCCGCATGGAGAGCGCCCGCTACCCGGGGGATCCGCAGCTGATTGCCCTGGTCGACGAGCTGTCGACGTTGGATTCGCAGTTCAGGCGGTGGTGGACCGAGCACCATGTCGCCGCCAGGACCTTGGGGACGAAGAGGTTGCGCCATCCGGTCGTCGGAGAGCTGACCCTCGGATGGAGCGCCCTCGGCTGCGCAGGCGATCCCGACCAGCACATCATCGCTTGGACAGCCGCTCCCGGCTCTCCCTCCTATGACGGCTTGCGGCTTCTCGCTTCCTGGGCCGCGGACCAGGACCTCACTTCTTCCAGCATCCTCGCCTGATCAGTCGGCAGGACGGCTGTCGGGCAGCGGGGTCGATCATCGCTCCTCCGGTCCGCGCGTCAGAGCTGCCGCTTGGCCAGCCCGTGCTCCAGACGGGGACCGTGGGCATGCGGCCCGGTCTCAAACGACCACAACACGCACCCGACGTTCCTTGGAGGCGATGAAAATATCCTGGGACTCGTTGTCCTAGGTAAATATTTTCTCCTTCAGCTGGACTCGCCCCGGGTGCACACTGGCCTAATGACCAGCAACGCCCACCTCAAGGAGCTGGGCGAGCTCCTCAAGAACCGCCGCGGCGAACTCAGTCCCCGCACCGTTGGCCTTCCCGGCACCGGCACGCGACGTGTTCCGGGGTTGCGTCGGGAGGAAGTCGCCCAGCTCGCCTCGGTCAGGACCGAGTATTACACCCGTATCGAACAGGGCCGTATCCCGCCCACGGGCCCGGTCTTGCAGATCCTGGCACGGGTCCTGCACCTCAGCGACGAGGAGCGAGACCGCGTCTTCGAGCTGGCTGGGAAGGGCACTGATCTGCCGCGCCGCCACAGAGTGCAGAAGACCCTTCCCGTACTGCAACAGCTGCTCGACGACCTCGCCTTCACACCAGCCATCGTGATGGGCCGCCGCATGGACATCCTTGCCTGGAACACCCTCGGCGCCGCCCTGGTCACCGACTTCTCCCAGATTCCCCACAAGCACCGTAACTTCGTGCGCGTCCTGTTCACCGACCCCGCCATGCGCACCCTGTGTGCCGATTGGGACAGCGTCGCGCGCCTGTGCGTGGCCATGCTCCGGGCACAGGCCGCCAAGCATCCTGGAGACCCGCACCTGGCCACGCTGGTCGGCGAGCTATCCGTGCGAGACGACGACTTCCGTACGTGGTGGGGCAGCCACAAGGTCACCTCAGCCACCATCGGCGCCAAGGCCCTCCGCCATCCCGTCGCCGGCGACCTCGCCCTCAAGTGGGACACCCTCACCCTCAACAGCACTTCCGACCAGCACCTCACCGTATGGACCGCCGAGCCCGGCTCGCCCAGCCATGACGGTCTGCGTCTACTGGCCGCATGGACCGCCAGCTTCGACGGCAACTCCTCGGTTACTTGAAGATTGCGTATCGCGTACCCTCTCCCAGGGCATGCGGGGGGAAGATTTCTTACCCCTCACAGTGCCCGAATCAGATGCAAGGCTGGTGGCGGAACCGCAACGCCCTTCCAGGAGCACTGTCGCCATGCCCCCTTGCAACCGCCGAAACGCATCCTGCTCGGGCCGCGCTGACCTCATGGCGACCATCGACGGCGTGGTGCGCGGAGCCGCAACCGACAGCGCCTCCTATCCGGTGGACACCGTCACCAAGGAGCATTCGGCGCAGTTGAACACTGGCAGCGCCCAGACTCCTCGACCTCTGGCCGTGCAACCACTCGGAAGGCCCAGAGCACTCGTTGCGGATGCAACTGGGACTGACCCTGACCTTGCGGATTGCAGCCCTTGGTGAGCGGGTTGTACGCCTCCACCTGGATGCCGTTCTTCCGGCTGAGGTCGACGATCTTGCGCGGGAACGACTCCGTAACCCCCTCCAGGAGAGATTGCCGTGCACGGTCTTGAATTCGTCGTGGTCTTGGGCGTGGCCGTGCTGGTGGGCAACGCCATCGGACAGCGCTTCCGTATCGCGCCGCCGATTCCCCTACTCGTGACGGGGGCGGCCCTGGGATTCATCCCGGAAATCCGGCAGGCTCAGTTTCCGCCAGAGGTCGTGCTGTTGCTTTTCCTGCCAGTGCTGTTGCACTGGGAAAGCATCACCACCTCCCTGCGAGAGATGCGCAGCAACCTGCGTGGCATCGCGCTGATGAGCACGGTCCTCGTCATCTTCACGGCTTGGGCAGTTGCCGCGGCCGGGCATGCCCTCGGCCTTCAGTGGGGCCCTGCCTGGGTGCTCGGCGCAGCTGTCGCCCCCACGGACGCGACAGCCGTCGGAGTCCTGGCCCGCGCCCTTCCGCGCCGCCACGTCACATTGTTGCGTGCGGAGAGTCTGGTGAACGACGGGACGGCCCTCGTCATCTACGGTCTTGCCGTCGGTATCACGGTCGGCGAGGAACACCTGAGCCTTCCGCATGTCGGCGGGCTGTTCATGCTCGCCTACGGGGGCGGAGCCGTCGCCGGAGCAGCGGTCGCCTGGGCCAACACGATTGTGAGGCGCCGCCTGGATGATCCGCTGCTGGGTAACCTGGTCATGATCCTGGCGCCCTTTACTGCGTATCTTCTGGCCGAGCTTGTCGAGGCGTCCGGAGTTATCGCAGTGGTCACCTGCGGCCTGATCATGTCCCAGGTCGCCCCTCGCATCATCCGCGCAGAACACCGCACCCAGGCGCTGGCGTTCTGGTCACTGACCACGTTCATCATCAACGGTGCACTGTTCGTCCTGGTAGGCGTGGAGCTGCAGTATGCGGTTCGCGATCTCGGTCGCGCCGACCTCAAGGACGCGCTGATCGCCGTGGGTGCCGTCTTCTCCGTACTCGTCGCCGTCCGCTTCGCGTTCCTGTTCGCTTCCGCGTACCTGATTCGCCTGCTTGACCGCCGCCCCGAGCAGCGCCTGCTCCGGGTCAGTCACCGGGCGCGTGTGATCAGCGGATTGGCAGGCTTCAGGGGTGCGGTATCCCTCGCCGTGGCCCTCTCCGTCCCGCAGACACTCGACTCGGGCGAGCCTTTCCCCGACCGCAGCTTCATCATCTTTGTCACCTCTGGTGTCATCCTTGTGACGCTGGTGACCCAGGGGCTGCTGCTGCCGGCGGCGGTGCGCTGGGCGAAGCTGCCGCCCGACACCTCGGTCGACGAGGAGCACAACCTCGCCGCGACCACCGCCATCGAGGACGCGCTGAAGGCGATGCCCGAGCTCGCCGCCGAGTTGGGGACCGGGCCGAAGACCGTGGAGTGGCTGCGCCAGGAGTACTCGGGTCGCCTCGCCTCCGCGAGGGCTCGCAGGTCGGGCGCCGAGGACGACCCGGCGGTGCTCATGCACCAGGACTACACCGCACTGCACCTAGCCCTCATCGCCCACAGACGCGCCACCGTCATCCGCCTCCGTGACGAACTCCAGATTGACGACACGGTCCTGCGCCGTCTGCAGGCCGATCTGGACAGTGAGGAAGTCCGTCTGTCCGGAGGGTCGATGGTGGAGTGATCAGCTGCACGACCTAGGTGTATTGATCACGAGCGTTGTTGACACTGGCGGGTCTTGCACGTGGCGAAGACCTCCGATGTGGTGGAGCTGTCTAGGAACACACCGCACGGAGATCTTCGTGTCCCACCGTAATGCTCGGTTGACCGTTCACGGCAGGCGGATCCTGGTCGAGCGTGTCCTCGCAGGTCGACCCGTTGCGCACGTCGCTACGGAGATGGGGATATCCCGGCCCACGGCCCACAAATGGGTCCGCCGCTGGCGAGCCGAGGGAGACGCGGGTCTCAGCGACCGTTCCAGCCAGCCCCGAACGACCCCGCACCGGACGTCCGCCGCTGTCGAGACCCGCGTCTGCAGGCTGCGGACCGCCCGCAAACTCGGCCCGGCACGGATCGGCCCGATCCTGGGCCTTCCCGCCTCGCGGCGGCGGCCACCACGAACGCCGCGATCACCCGCGGCGCGGTGAAGTCGGCGCTGCCGGCCTCGATCACCCCGTAGGTCAGGGCGCCCATCGCGATCACTGCGGTGATCTGCCTGGCCCAGTCGAGGGGGACGCGTTGGTGGGGCGAGCGGGGGGCCCGGGCGAGCAGGAGCAGGGCCGCCGCCGCGGCGGGCAGGTTGATGAAGAAGATCCACCGCCAGGACAGCTCGGGGAGCAGTCCGCCGAGCCCGGGGCCGGAGGATGACGCCACCGCGCCGCCCATGGCCCAGATCGCCACCGCCCGCGCCCGGCGGCGCGCATCGGGGTAGGCGTGGCCGATCAGCGCCATGGAGGCCGGCATCATCACTGCGGCCGCCGTTCCTTGGACGAAGCGGGCGGCGACCAGCGTGCCCAGGCACGGGGCGAGGCCGCAGGCGGCCGACGCGGCGGCGAACACCGCCAAGCCCGGGGCCAGTGCGCGGCGGGCGCCGATGCGGTCGGCCAGGGATCCGGCGGACAGCAGCAGCGCGGCGAACATCAGGGTGTAGCCGTCGACGACCCACTGCAGGCCGGTGCCGGGTCGAGGGCAGGGCGACGTTGACGACGACGGCGTCGAAGGTGATGACGAAGAAGCCGAGGACCGCGGCCGCCAGCGCCGCACCCGCGGCGCCGGTCCGGGGCGGCACGGCGGCTTCGCTGCCGGGGCAGCTGAGCCCGGTGCGGCGCATGGCGGTAGGTCCTCGTATCGGGGCCGTGGTCACGGGCCCAGCAGGGTTTTGACGGCGCGGCGCGCGATCCGGTCCGGTGCGCCGTGGCCGGCCCGTGCCGGCGCGAGGGGGCGTTGGCCTGGCGTCACTTGCCGCTGTAGACGGGGAAGGCGCTGTGCTCGCCGTAGTCCACGTCGCGCAGGTCGCGCAGGACGTCCATGTCGTCGCCGGAGATCTCGAAGTCGACCTCTGCGTTGGAGCGCATGTGCTCGGGTTTCGCCGTCTTGGGCAGCGACACCGCGCCCAGTTGCAGGGTGTAGCGGATACACAACTGGGGGACGGACACACCGTACTTCTGTGCCATCGCCTGGACTTCGGCGTTCTTCAGGATCGCGCCGTGGGCGATCGGCGAGTACGCCTCGACGAGGATCTGCTTGCTCTCGCAGTAGGCCAGCAGGTCGGAGGGGGTGTTGCCGGCGTGCACGAGCAACTGGTTCACATGCGGGACGACGCTCGCGCCCGACAGGATGTTCTCCAAGTCGTGCTGCTGGAAGTTGGACACGCCGATGGACCGGATCTTGCCTGCCCGGTGGGCATCCTCCAGGGCACGCCACGCCTCGCGGTTGCCCTCGGCGTAGTCGCCGCCGCGGAAGTCGTCCCACGGCTGCGGGCTGTGGATCAGCATCAGGTCGACGCGGTCCAGGCCCAGCTTCTCCAGAGAGCCGTCGACTGCCGCGAGCGCCCGGTCGTAGTCCTTGATCTCCGCGGCGAGCTTGGTCGAGACGAACAGCTCCTCGCGGGGCACACCCGAACTGCGCACGCCCTCGCCGACGCCGCGCTCGTTGCCGTATGCCTGGGCGGTGTCGATGTTGCGGTAGCCGATCCGGACGGCTGCGCGGACCGCGTCGGCCGCCTTGTCGTCGTCGATGAACCAGGTGCCGAGCCCCAGCCTGGGAATCTCGACGCCGTCTGCCAGCGTGTAGGTCTCTTCCAGGACGGTCATGCGTTCGCTCCGTTCTTCGGCAGCTTGCCGTACACCTCGTCGGTGACGGGCTCCAGCCATTCGTTGCTGAGGTTCTGGCCCGGCGTGATGAAGGCGACGTGGGAGAACCACGAGTCGGCCTTCGCGCCGTGCCAGTGCTTGGTGCCCGCAGGGACGCGGACCACCGTTCCCGGCTCCAGGCTGACCGGGTCCTCGCCCTCGGCCTGGTACCAGCCGCTGCCCGCCGTGCACAGCAGGATCTGGTCACCGCCGCCCGACGTGCCATGGTGGATGTGCCAGTTGTTGCGGCAGCCCGGCTCGAAGGAGACGTTGCTGACGGGAACGGTCCCCGAGGCGAGCGGAGCCAGGTAGCTCTGGCCGATGAAGTACTGCGCGTAGGCGTCGTTCTTCTCCCCGAGGGGGAACATCTGTTCAAATCCGTCGGCAACCATTTCGTTCCTTCCGTTGATTCGACATGCCCCACCGGTCGTGCGGGGCGTCGTCGCGCCGCTCGCGCCCAGGTCAGGCGGAACGCTCGTCGGCGATCTTCTTCAGCTGCGTGACCGCGGTCATCGCGTTGGGCCAGCCGGCGTAGAACGCCAGATGCGTGATCGCCTCCGACAGCTCCGCCACGCTTAGCCCGTTGTCCAGGGCGACACCGAGGTGGTAGCCCAACTGCTCGCTGCGGTACAGCGCCGCCAGGACGCTCACGGTCACCAGGCTCCGGTCGCGCGGCGACAGCCCGGGGCGCTCCCAGACGTCACCGAAGAGAACCTCGTCGGTGACCTCGACCAGCTTCGGGGCGATTCCCGCAAGCGCCTGGGGCGCGGACTGCTTCGGCATGAGGAGGACCTCCTTGATCGAACGAGTGGACCGGCCCCCGACGCCGCCGACGGCCTCTGATATCGAGGAAACCCCCAGCTCAAGGAGACGGAGAAGGGTCTGCTGTTGCAGGTACTGACAGGACCCCCCACGTCTGCGCCGTCCGGCTTAGCGTGGAAGGCACCGAGAGCGACATCCGCGCATTCCTGGCCTCCCGCCGCGCCAAGATCACCCCGCAGCAGGCCGGGCCGCCCGCCTACGGCGGCAACCGACGCGTGCCCGGCCTGCGCCGTGAAGAAGTCGCCCTCCTCGCCGGCGTCAGCATCGACTACTACGTCCGCCTCGAACGCGGCCACCTCGCCGGAGCCTCCGAAGAAGTCCTCGACGCCGTCGCGAACGCCCTCCAGCCCGACGACGCCGAACGCGCCCACCTGTTCGACCTGGCCCGCGCCACCGCCAAACGCCCCACCCACCGCACCAAACGCCCGGCCGCAGCCGTCCCCGACAGCGTCCTGCAGGTCCTGGCCTCCATGACCGACTCACCGGCCTTCATCCGCAACGGCCGACTCGACATCCTCGCCACCAACCCCCTCGGCCGCGCTCTCTACGCCCCCTGTTCCCCGACCCCACCGCGAAGACCACCAACATCGCCCGCGCCCAGTTCCTCACCCCCGAAGGCCGCGACTTCTTCCCCGACTGGGAGGCGGGTGTCAACACCACCGTCGCCTGTTGCACACCGAAGCCGGCCGCGCCCCCCACGACACCGAGCTGACCGGGCTGATCGGCGAACTCGTCACCCGCAGCGAGGAGTTTGGCACCGCCTGGGCCAAGCACAACGTGCGCCTGCACCACACCGACCGCAAAGCGTTCCACCACCCCGCCGTCGGCGACCTCACCCTCGACTTCGACGCCATGGAACTACCGGCCCTGCCGGGGCTGACCCTGACTGCCTACAGCGCCACCCTCGGCACCCCCGACGACGACGCCCTGCGACTCCTCGCCACCTCGGCCGCCACCGAGCACCCGTCAGGCGCAGACGGTCTCCCCAGCATGTCGTCGACTGACATCACTCCTGACATCCGCTGACCACGCCAATCCAGAAGGGCCTGTGCTGCCCGGAATCATGAACTGTTCGATTCCTGAGCGGGTCACGTGCTGTCCAAACTCGAACTCGTCAACAGCTGCTGTCGGTTCTCGGTGAACAGAGCCAAGGGCGTGCTCGAAGTCGGCGACGGCGCCGAGGATCTGGAAGAGGTTCCGTCCGGAACGTTGTCCAGCGGCTGTATGTGGCAGATCACTACGCCCTTCAGTCAGCCTTGAGCTCCGGCGGGTACAGGAAGTAATTCGCCGCCGAGGCCGCCTGGGCACCCTCGTGTACGGCGGCGGTCACTTGGTGCGAGTGCAGTGACATCTCCGGCGGCATAGACGCCCGGTACCGAGGTCTTCTGTTCAGTGTCAACGTCGATCCAGCCGCTGCCGGCGAGTTTCACTCCGAGCTGCGATGCCAGGCCGGTCTCCGGGGTGGGGTGGCACCCTGAATACTGAACAGCGAGTCGAGCTCCAGACGCTGGTCGTTACGCGTGATCACTGCAGTCAGGTACCCCTCGGACCCTTCCACCGCTCGGATGTGATCGTGGATGACGGGGATGTTGGCGTTCTCCAGTCGCTGCTGGAATCGAGGGCTGATCTGGTTGGTCTCGCTGTTGGTCAGCAACTTGATCCTGTCGGTCAGACTGTGCAACTGCATCGCCTCGCCCGCAGCGGCGTCGGTGTGCCCGACCACGAGAATGTCCCGCCCGCGGTTCTCGTACCCGTCGCAGGTGATGCACCAGAACATGCTGCGGCCGACGTACTGTTCCCAGCCGGGGAAGTGAGGAAAGTGGTCCAGCACCCCCGTCGCAAGTACGACCGCTCGACCGTGCCATGAGTGGCCGCCCTGAGCGGTCGCCACGAATCCTCGGTCGGCGTCACCGCTGACGGCTGTGACGCGGTGGTGTACGAAGCGGATGTTGTCGTACCGGGCAAGCTGTTCCCGCCCTAGCTCGCGGAGCCCCACAGTGGCGATGCCGTCAGGAAAGCCCAGGTAGTTGTGGTTGGTCTGGTGATGCGTGGAGCGGCCATGCCCGGTGTCGAAGACCAGCACGTTGCGGTTGTAGCGGGCCAGGTACAGGGCCGCGGAGAGCCCGCCGGGGCCTCCGCCGATGATGAGCGCGTCAGCCGAGTTACCGGACGTGAGGTGGAGGTCGGTCACCATACTCGTTCCTTGGGATGTCGACGCGGTGAGCGCAGGTAGCAGATGCAGTGGGCGTGGAACACGGCCTGTCAGAAGGCCGGTCGATGACCAGTCAGCTTGGGCTCGGATCGGCCGAGGGACGGGCGTTGCTCTCGGCCTGTGCCCTCAGCCTCACGCGCGAGACGACCAGCGCCTCCACCACGTTCAGGGAGATCAGCACCATGGCGAGCAGAGTCAGCGAGGCAAGTGCCGGAATATGGGTGGCCAGTGGCAGCAACGCCAGAGAGAGCGCGGCGGCGGCAAGCCGTGAGGTGGCCAGACTGTGGGCGGTCTTCCAACGGGTGTATCCGAACGTGGCCAGGTAGAGCGCTGTGCCGCCGAACAGGAGGGCTGCGGTGGCGGTGTGCAGGTGAGCCAGTGGCTGCGGGATGATCTCACCGATGGCCGTCGAGATCACGATGATGCCGGCGACGAACGCCAGATGCCCGTACGCCAGCACGGTGCGGATCACGTCAATAGTGACCTCAGCGTTCCGCAGCGCGTGCCGGATCCCGTCGGCGGTGAACGCGAAGTAGACCCACCACAGGGCGCAGGCCACCACGAAGGCCACGGCCACCATGATGAGCCGGGCCGCCGTCATCGGATGGTGCGAGGCCGTGACTCCGATCGCCGCGACGGACTCTCCGAGAGCGATGAGCAGGAACAGTCTGTAGCGCTCGGACAGGTGGTGCGGCTCGAAGGAGATACGGGTCAGCCCGTCACGGGTCAGGTAGGGCACGATCAGATCCACCCCTGCCGCTGCAGCCCACAACGCGACCCTAGTGTTGCCGTGGATCAACCCGCCGACCAGGAGCAGGGGTCCCGTGATGAAAGCGCTGGCGGTGTAGGGGTTGAACACGACCGCGCGGTAGTGGCGCTGCGCCAGGACGCACAGCGCCAGGCGGGCCGCCCAGTAGCTGGCGCCGAACAGTAGCCCGCGCGAACCGTACGCCTGCGGTAGGGCCAGCGCCATGAACAGGCCGCACAGCCCGACCGTGAACACGCCCAGACGCTCAAAGGTCCGGTCCAGGTCATGCGTGTTGCCGTGCATCGTGGTGCCGCCCCAGGTCCAGAAGATGGGGATGAACACCACCACGGCCTGCCCGACCCCACGCCAGTCGTGGTCCGCATGCAGGAGGCTGGCCACCTGGGTGACCGCGACGACGAACACCAGGTCGAAGAACAACTCCGCCCAGGTGACCTGTTTGTCCTGCTCGGGCATCCTGGGTGCATCTCCTACCGCTGTTGCAAGGTGCTGAGTCGTACCGACGAGAAGTTCAAGACCTGTTGGCGACGTAGCTGTCGGCGGAGTGCTGCAGCCTCGCCTGCTTCCAGTCCCGTACGGTTCACAGGCGAACCGAGGCAGGAGGGTCTTCATCGGAGGACAACAGCGGGAGAGCACGACGACTGCTCGCATATCAGGGCGACACCGACGGATCGCCGACGCACGTACTCAGCCTGGCACGGAGTGCAGCCTGGCTGAGAGGCAGAGATCCTTACCCTGTACGCCTGCTTCCAGGGATGAGATTGTTCGCGTTTCCTATCGACCGTTGGGCGAGACAGGCGCGGGATCTATGGGGACCATCCCGCTCCCCCCCCCGACCGCGTCGGCTTTGCCTTCGTACCCGCTCCGTCACCGTCACCACGCCCCCGTGGTTTTCCCCGCCCGCCCGGCCTGCAGGGGTCCAGAAAGCAGCGCTTCCAGGTCAGCCACACCACCGCCGAGCGCCGGCCAGTCGCGTCACCGACGTGTCCGAGCCACACATCCAGCATCCTGCCGCCCCTGAGCGCTCCGGGATCATTCCTGGTGCCTGCGATCCTGGGGTACCACGGCCTGCAGCCGCTCCCCATTGGAGGCCAGCAGTTGCGATGTCAGCGCCTCGACCAGTTCGACCAGGTCGGTCGGACGGTCGGGCCCCCACCAGTCGCCGAGCAGTTCGGTGAAAGTGTCCTCGCGGGCCGCTGCCAGCTTCGCCGCCGCCTCGCGCCCCTCTGCGGTGAGTACCAGGTCGATACCCTCGCGTCTGGCCAGATGCCGCTCTTCGATCTGCAGCACAGCGGTCTCGATCACCGCCAACGGCAGCTGGCTGTACTCAGCGAGCCGCGTCGGTGACAGGGATCTTTCCGGTCGCAGCGCCCGCAGCAGCAGCCAGCTGGAGGCGGGCAGCAGGTCGTATCCAGCTGTAGCGGTGATCTTCTCGTAGAGGCCGCGCCGCCCCTCTCGTGACCCGAGCACGGACAGGGCCCGGTGCACCTCCTCGCGCGAGGAGCGGTGCACGGGATGGACGCTGATGGTCTGCGCCATGTCGGGCGCGGTGACCGAGCCGCGCAGTCGGTCCTCCTTAAGAAACCAGGTCAGTGCGAAGGCGAGCAGGACGATCGGGGCCGCGTAGAGGAACACGTCGGTGATCGAGGTGGCGTACGCATGCAGCGCGGACGGGCGCAGCTCGGGCGGCAGTCCGGCCATGGCTCGCGGGTCGGCCTCAAGCGCGGCGGCCGCCTCTGAGTGTGCCGTGCCCGCGAAAACGCCGTTCAGCTTGTCGTCAAGCCGGTTGGTGAAGATCGTGCCGAAGACGGCGACGCCGAACGCGGAGCCGATCGACCGGAAGAATGTGACTCCCGAGGTGGCGACGCCCAGGTCCTCGTACGACACCGCGTTCTGCACGATCAGCACGAGCACCTGCATGACCAGGCCGAGCCCGAGGCCGAAGGCGAAGAAGTACAGGCTCATCTCGATGTCGCCAGAGGATTCTTTGAGCCGGTGCAGAAGCAACAGCCCCGCGGTGGTGACGGCGGTGCCGAGCACAGGGAAGATCTTCCAGCGTCCAGTGCGCGAGACGATCTGGCCGGAGGCCGTGGACGTCAGCAGCAGCCCGAGGACCATCGGCAGCATGTGCACACCCGACATGGTGGGTGACACACCCCGCACGATCTGCAGGAACGTAGGCAGGTAGGTCATCGCGCCGAACATCGCGAAGCCGATCACGAAGCTGATCGCTGAGGAGAGCGTGAACGTACGGATACGGAACAGCTTCAGCGGAAGCACCGGTTCGGCGGCTCGGCGCTCGGCGAGCAGGAACCATACGAGCAGCACGGTGCCCAGGGCGGCGGTTCCGATCAGCGGGGCCGATGCCCATCCCCAGGTCCTGCCGCCGAGCGAGGTCACCAGGATCAGGCAGGTCGCGACGGACGCGATGAGGAACGTGCCGACATAGTCGATCCGGTGTTTCACGGCCTGGACCGGGGTGCGCAGCGCGGCGGCAATCACGAGGAGGGCGACGGCGCCGACGGGCAGGTTGATGTAGAACACCCAGCGCCAGCTGAGATGGTCCACGAACAGGCCGCCGAGCAGCGGCCCGAGGACGCTGGTGGCGCCGAACACGGCACCGAACAGGCCCTGGTAGCGGCCCCGGTCCCGAGGCGGCACGATATCGCCCACGATCGCCATCGACAGGACCATCAGGCCGCCCCCGCCGAGGCCCTGCAGCGCACGGAAGGTGATCAGCTCGGACATGTTCTGTGCCAGGCCGCACAGCGCCGATCCGATCAGGAAGATCACGATCGCGGCCTGGAAAAGCTTCTTGCGCCCGTACTGGTCGCCCAGCTTGCCCCACAGCGGGGTCGCCGCAGTCGAGGCAAGCAAATAGGCGGTCACGACCCAGGACAGATGGCTCATCCCGCCGAGGTCGCTGACAATCGTCGGCAGCGCGGTGGAGACAATGGTCTGGTCGAGTGCCGAGATGAGCATGCCGAGCAACAGCGCGGCGATAGAAACGCGCACCCTGTGCCGACTTCCAGCCGGCGTCTGCGGGTCCACCGGCTTTTCGCCCAAGTCCTGGGCCATCGACGCCTCCTGAAGAAGAGTTTTCCTGATCTTGTCGCGGCTCGTACAGACCGCTCCGGCCGAAGCCAGGGGGGTCGATGGCCAAAGGCAGGCTCGGGCCCGCTGTGGACCGACGTCTCACCCCCGGAAGCTATCTGGGACCCGCAGAAGATCGCGCCGCGTCGAACCTTTCAACTTGATCCACGGCCATGTCCTCATCAGCCAGGCTCTTCCAGGGCCTTCACCGGTCGCGCCTGGGCGCAGGCAGACTTCCCGGTTCGACCAACGGTGAAGCACCCCGCCCCTGCTGATGCTTTCAGCGATCCTGGCAGAACAAGCGTGCCTTCCGGCGGTCGCGTCATCCCACTGGAAGTCCCAGTGAGCGACTCCGCCCCTCTTACACCGGGAAGAGGGGCTCTTTGTCCACGTCTGCAGACGACCGCCAGAGCCATGACCCGGGGGGGGAGTCGCACGCGGGATGAGTCCAAGCCGACCCGTTGGGGACGAAGTCGCCTTCCTGGAGGCAGTCTGTGACGAGCAGCACCCGCGTGCCGGGCCGGGGAGGGCTCCCGACCAACCCGTTCCGAGCGTCCTCGCCTACTGAATCGTCAGTAAAAATACTCTCCGTCGATTCCTATGTCTGGGCAGGTGACGCTAGAGACGATAGCTCCGAGGGCATCGGATCCGCATCGAGATAAGGGGGGAGGAATCTATCCCCTGCAGGTACCCCACCGGAGGAGAGGAGACTTCCCTTCTTTTCCTCTCTCCAATGGGAAAGGTTATTGGCGGGCGCAGAACCCGCGGGGATAGATACGCGGGCGCGTACCGCGCCCGCTACCGGACGTGCCGTCGCCAACGAACAGTTGACAGGTCATCGCGTAGAGCCGGCAGCAGACTTCTGATGCACCATCAGCGGCTACTCCTCGGCCGACCCTGCAGCTCCCTGTGAAGCCTTCAAGGGGCCGAGGCCAATGCCCCCGTTCAGCCTCAGCCGGAAAGAAGCCAGCCACAGAGGACAAAACCACACCCCGGCCGCGATCGGTCGTCGGTCCATCCAACGGCCACAGCACACGCCAGCCGCCGTTTCCCTGGCAGGGCACCGGCTTTCGCTGCATCGCCCTGCTCGTGTGGGCCCTCGTGCACCGCGGGAAACGCTCCGCAAGAGGAAAGCAACTGACGCCCGGCCCAACGCACTCACCGAAGCACGACCGCTTGCCGTGCTTCCGGGAACTCGCACTCACAAAAGCTAAGGGCATTGCAGTAGATCACGTTGGGGGTGGGATGTTGTCCTACAGGGGAGAGCGCCTTCCCAGGGCATGCTCAGCCGGGGTACGCATTCTTCCCCCTCACACCGCTCGTGTCCGATGCCATGCTGGCTGCGTACCTTGATTCACTACCCGGAAAGCTACACCACCATGTCTTCTTCTGACCGTCCCGTCGTCGCTATCGCATTCCACTCGGGCTACGGCCACACCGCCGTCCTGGCCGAGGCCGTGGCACGCGGCGCGGACGAGGCCGGAGCCCAGGTCGTCCCGATCCCCGTGGACACGATCACCGAGGAGCAGTGGGCTCAGCTGGACAACGCGGACGCGATCATCTTCGGTTCCCCGACCTACATGGGCACCGCCTCGGCAGCCTTCCACGCCTTCGCCGAGGCCACCAGCCAGCGGTGGTCCGTCCAGGGCTGGACCGACAAGATCGCCGCCGGATTCACCAACTCCGGCGGTAAGAGCGGCGACAAGTCCTCCACCCTCGGCTACTTCTCCACTCTGGCCGCCCAGCACGGCATGCACTGGGTCAACCTCGGCCTGCTGCCCGGCTGGGGCAGCACCACAGGCAGCGAGAACGACGTCAACCGTCTCGGCTACTTCCTCGGAGCCGGCGCCCAGACCCCGACCGACACCGGCCCCGAGGGTGTCCACAAGGCCGACATAACCACCGCTGAAGCCCTCGGCGCCCGTGTCGCCCGCGTCGCCTCGATCTTCAAGGCCGGCATCACCGCCGTCGCCGCCTGATTTCCGGCATCTCCCTGCCCGCTGCCCCCGCCGAAGGAGCTCCCATGTCCGACTCCGCGAACATCACCCTCGTCCGTCGCCTCTATGAATCCGGCATGGCCCCGGAGGTCACCGCGGAGATCCTCACACCAGACTTCGTCTGGGACATCACGCCCGGCTTCCCCCACGGTGGGATCTACCACGGCTGGGACAACGTGGCCCGTGACTTCTTCGGCCCGATGAGGCCGAACTACGAGTCATTCGGATCCGTCCCCGAGCACTACTACACGGACGACCATGGCCACGTCTTCGTGCTCGGGCACTACCACGCCGAGACCAAGACCGGGAACAAGGCGGATGTGCGATTCATCCACCTGTGGACCATCCGGGACGGCAAGATCGCCGGCCTGGTGCAGGCCGCGGACAGCCATGTCCTGCAGCAGGCGCTGAACAGCTAATCCCCTCCCCCAACCCGGCCTGCCCATGCCGCATGCGCATGGGCAGGCCGTCTGGCATCCTCCCGGGCAAAACGAAGATCCCCTGGATCGTGCCCGCCACATGCCGCTGAACCGCCGACGGACTGACAGTCAGCCGGCGTATAGACCACGGGTGCTCGACTGCACACGTTCTGCCACGAAGGTGGCCGCGAGATCACCGACATCGACATCCCCAGGTCACCGCACTCAACCCTCATCCCCGGCCCCCGCGCCGCTTCTCCCCTGCAACTGCGCCCGCCACGCCGAATCCCGGCGAAGGATCTCTCCTACTTCTCCAGAGCAGGATGTCCAGGGACAAGGTCTCTCCCTCATCGATCTGGACATCGTGCGATTCTGGGAAGCATGAGTCGTGACCTGCACCTAAATAAGCTGGGCGAGTTCCTCAAAGCACGGCGTGCCCGCCTCAGCCCAGCCGACGTAGGCCTCCCCACCACCAGCGAACAACCACGACGGGTGGCCGGCCTGCGCCGTGAGGAGGTTGCGTTGCTCGCCTCCATCAGCGCGGACCAGAACCTCATGGCCTCCAGCATCGCAACCTGATCATTCGTCAGACCAGCTGCCAGACAGCGCGTTTCGTTGGCACGGGCACAGGGTCGCCACGTGCCCGTCCGCTCAGCGATAGGAAGAACTCCACGCTTTCTTTGCCGCGCGCCATCAGCAACAACTGCTCATCCGTGTGGAGCAGGCACGGCACCGGACGCCGACTCCCCTCCGACCCGGAGGCTGCGTACTTCGCTGCTGTCTGATCCCTGCTCACAGCAAACGTGCTCCGCGGAAGCAGATTCCTCGCGTCCGAGGCGCGGAAGGTCGCCTTCCGCTCGCTTCACAGCGGACTGACAATCGTCCCGGAACACCAGAGGATGGTCTGTCCGCGGCGGCAGCACATTTCGTTGCAGGCGGTGAGGCGCACACCTGCCCGTAGCCCGTGCCCCATCATCGCCACCGGCATGGGGGGCCGACTGGTGATCGTGCCTGCCTGCGGCCCTCGAATGGTCCGACGAAGGCGTCAGCAGACCCGCCAACCCTCATCTGGGTGCTGCGTATGGCACGGCTCCTGCCATACGTATCCTCGTGACATGAGTCCGCCGTCACCTCGGTTGTCGACTCGGGACTCGGCCTCCCCTCTCACACCCCTCCCTGACAAACCTAGCAAGGGGGGTGAAAAACATCCTGGGAACCGCGTTCCTGGTATAAAACTCTCCCCGGCAGGTCGGCCGGACTTAAGTGCAGACTGAACCAATGACCAATAACGCCCACCTCAAGGAGCTGGGCGAGTTCCTCAAGGCCCGCCGCGGCGAGCTCAGCCCTTGCACCGTCGGCCTGCCCAGCACCAGCCCACGCCGTGTCCCGGGGCTGCGCCGGGATGAAGTAGCCAAACTCGCCTCCATCAGCACCGGGTACTACACCCGCCTCGAACAGGGCCACATCCAGCCCTCCGGTCCGATCCTGCAGGTCCTCACACACGTCCTGCACCTCAACGACGACCAGCGGGGGCAGCTCTTCGAGCTGGCCAGCAAGGACAGCGCCCGACCCCGCCGCCACAGAGTGCAAAAGGTTCAGCCGGTACTGCAACGGCTGCTCGATGACCTCACCTTCACGCCTGCCGTCGTGATGGGCCGGCGGCTCGATGTCCTCGCTTGGAACGCCCTCGGTGCCGCCTTGGTCACCGACTTTTCCCGAATCCCCGAGAAACATCGCAACTACGTGCGCATTCTGTTCACCGACCCCGCCATGCGCACCCTGTACGCCGACTGGGACTGTACGGCTCGCCTTTGCGTGGCCATGCTGCGCATGGAGGCTGCCAAGTACCCTCAGGACGCCCGCCTGGCCGCACTGGTCGGCGAGCTGTCTGTGCAAGATGACGACTTCCGTACTTGGTGGGGCAACCACCGGGCGTCCTCCGTGACCATCGGCGCCAAAGCACTCCACCACCCCATCGCCGGCGACCTCACTCTTCACTGGGACACTCTCACCGTCGGCACCGCCTCCGACCAGCACCTCACCGTATGGACCGCCGAACCCGGCACCCCCAGCGGCGACGGTCTGCGCCTGCTGGCCTCTTGGGCTGCCAACAACGGCGGGAACGCCTCCGCCACCTGACCTGCCATAGGAAAGATTCGTTCTGGGGCCGGGAACCTAGGAAAATGATGCCCCCCTTCACCCTCACGCGCCCCATCCCTGGGATCATGGCAGGCATGGTTCGAGAGCCACAGCTGAGCCGCCTGGGCGAGTTCCTCAGAAGGCGCCGCGCCGAGATCGATCCCGAAGAAGCGGGCCAGGCCACAGCCAGGCGGACGCGCCGCGTCCCCGGCCTGCGCCGGGAGGAGGTCGCACGACTCGCCGCGATCAGCACCGACTACTACACCCGTCTGGAACAGGGGCGCGTCCAGGCTTCCGAGCCGGTCCTCGCTGAGCTGGCCAAAGTGCTGCGCCTCAACGACGATCAGCGCATCTACCTGTTCGAACTCGCAGGCAAGGGAGCCGCGCCCCGGCAAGCGGCCGAAGGTCCACAGCAATTGCAGCCCCAGTTGCGTCGCATACTCGATGACCTCAACACCACGCCCGCATTCATCGTCGGACGACGCACCGACATCCTTGCCTGGAACCACACCGCCGCCTCGCTCTTCTGCGACTTCGGCAAGATCCCCGAACCCGAACGCAACTTCATCTGGCAGATGTTCACCGACACACCGATCCGACGCAGTCACGCCCGGTGGGAAGAATCCGGTCAAATCAGCGTCGCCCAACTGAGGATGGAAGCCGCCCGGTACCCCGATGACCAGCCACTGGCAGCGCTCGTCCGTGAACTCTCCAAGCGCAACCCCCACTTCCGGCAGTGGTGGACTGAGCATGAAGTGCAGACACGCACAGGCGGCCACACCACGCTCTACCACCCCGACTTCGGCGAGCTCGAGGTGGACTGGACCACTCTCCTATGCGCCGACGACCCCGACCTGCAACTCATCATGTGGACCACGGAACCCGGCACCCCGGCCCACGACGCCTTTCGGCAGCTCAGCACGGGCTGAGGCCCCCACTGGTACGACCGGAAACCCTCGCCTGAGCGGCGCACACTCAGCTCGTGACAGAGCCGCGCAGGTCCGGGGCGACGAGCTGAGCGACCGCGGAGAAGAGACGGAATCGCAGGCGGCGGGGTTCCCAGAGTCGGCCTTGCCGGTGAGGGCGAGCATGGGCATCAAGGCCAGCAGGTCGAGGGCGATACCGGCCGAGTAGGACAGCCAGCGCCCCGCTGGGCGAGCCAGGAAACGAAGTCGTGGGTGCCGCCGGCGGAGTCCGTGCGGATCAGGGTCTACCGCCCCCGCCGGTAGCGCTTCGGCAGTTGAGCCAGGGCGAGTTGGGCGGTGGTGATGTGGTCGGCTGCCGTGTTCGAGCCCGCGTTTCCCGGCCTAACACCGTGTCGTACATGGTCAGTTGGTCGTTAGCCGGGTCAGGGGGCGTGGGCGGTGGGGATGGAGCGGGCTCTACCGCCGTGTTTCGGAGCTTCGAAGTCGACGGTGCACCGTCGGTTTTTGATCTGGTCGCGGGCGGGCGTCTGGGGACGGCTGCACCAGAGGGTGCTTGAGATGCTCGCCGGCCACGGCCTGGTCGACCTGTCCCGGGCGGTACTGGACTCCGCCCACGTCCGCGCCAAAAAAAGGGGGCGAACTTGCAGGTCCGTCGCCCGTTGACCGGGGCAAGCCGGGTTCCAAGATGCACGCCTGTCCGACGCGAACGGACTGCCCCTACGCGTCGGCCTCTCCGCAGCGAACACACACGACAGCCTCGGGCTGAAGCCGATGGTCGCCCATTTCCACATAGGACACGAATCCCACAGCGACCATTCCAAGCCCCAGCGACTGCATGCCGACAAAGCCTACGATGTTCCTGACCTGCGTCAATGGCTGCACAGCCAGCACATCGGCGTCCGCATCGCCCGCAAGGGAATCGACTCAAGCGAACGACTGGGCCGCCGACGGTGGGTCATCGAGCGCACCCTGTCCTGGCTGACCGGCTACCGCCGCCTGTCACCCCGCTACGAGCGGCATCCCCGCAACTACCTGGCCTTTCCCGGACTCGCCGCCGCCCTCTGCTGCTACAAACGCCTCGGCAAACTGACCATGTAGGACACGGTGTAACGAGTTGGTGCGTGGTAGCGGGTGAGGCGTGTTTGGCCTGGTCGTGGACTGTGTTCAGGTGATGCTGGTGCGGTCGGAGACGAGGCTGGCGATGGCGCGGTAGGTGTCGGACAGACGGTCACGGCGGTGGGTCCAGCGAGTCAGTTGCTTCCAGCGTTTGTGATCGGCGAGGGCGTGTTCGACGGTGATGCGGTCGGAGGAGTGCCCGTGGCGGTCGCGTTCCCACTGTTCGACTCTGTCGGGCAGTGCTCAAAGGCCGTCGGTTCGTGGTTTCCGAAGGGCATTCAAGACTGAAC
Source organism: Streptomyces arenae (assembly GCF_022343545.1). Classification (NCBI taxonomy): domain Bacteria; kingdom Bacillati; phylum Actinomycetota; class Actinomycetes; order Kitasatosporales; family Streptomycetaceae; genus Streptomyces; species Streptomyces arenae. The sequence continues at coordinate 70,231 of NZ_JAKQYH010000088.1, read as the reverse complement.
TCATGGGTAGTAGGGCCACAGTGGCCGCAGGGAGCACCAGAGTTCGTCTGGGTGCGCTGCACCGGCCGACTCAATCGGGCGGTAAGCGATCTCGGATGGGCAACGTCCGCTGAGAGCGCGTCGGGGCCAGTTGGATGCTGCCCAAGCCATCCATCACCAGCTGCATCACCTAGGATCCTCGCCGCCTGGGGCAAAGCGCGACTCAGAGTGACTGGGAGCCTCCTGGGAGCCGAAGCCGTCTTCGAGCCCTACGCGCCGACGGCGACCTGGACACCTACGGCTCCTGGAAACCGCACGTCCACATCTCGATCGTCAACACTCCACAAGATCCTCGAATACGACGTCCCGGTGACCTCTGAATCCGATGGATCCGAGCCCATACCCTGTGACGAAGACGCCAACGGCACAGACACCTGCCCTACCGCCCCGGTCGATTCCAAGGCTTCGCCGCTCGTTGACCCCGTCGAGGGCGTCGGCTTCGAGAACCTGTACATCACCCAGGTGCTGCCCGGGCAGAGCTCGACAACGGCCGTCCACAACTACGGCCACATGGACCCGGCGGCGGAGATGAACGGCATCGTCTTCAAGTGGGCCGTCAATGACTGGGTCAAAAACGTCAACATGTCCATGACCGGATCGCACCCGATCGTGACCGAGGAAGCGAAGAACCTCACCATCACGGACAACTACCTCGGTGGCGCCTGGAACAAGGGCAAGGGCGGTAACGGCTACTTCCGAGGTTCCCGGGTCTGGGACTCGGTCTACGCCGGCAACACCACCCGTAACCTCCGTCACTTCACCTTCCAGTGGTCCGCATCGGGGAACGTCGCCATCGGCAACGACTTCGACTCGGACCTAAACCTCCACGGCGGCTGGGAACGCAACAACCTGTTCGAACTCAACACATCGACAGTTCCCTACGAGCACAGATCGGGAAGCTGCTACAGCAATTGCGGCGACGAGGGCGGCAACGCCCCTGACGACTCGACTTGGTTTCCGATCTGGTGGGCCGCCGGCCAAAAGGCCGTCAAGTGGTCCGGCTCATCCGGCCCCAACAACGTTTTCTTCAACAATACGATGAAGAAACAACTCTCCTACGGCAGCGGCTACACGGACTACTATGCCGACCACAACCGCATCTACAGGTTCGGCTGGGGCGCCTCGGGCTGGACCCATCTGACCAGCGGCGGTGGCCCGATCAGTGACTGGTCCCACCACGAACTGCTCGACTACACCGGCAGCGGAGTCGACTCCAGCGCCACCAGCCAGAACGACTCCTTGTTCCTGCTGAACGTCACCTGAGAGCAAGTCGTGCACGCCTGGCTCCGCAGCCACCGGTTCCTGGCGCGGAGCCAGGCGTGCACTACACATACGGAGGAAGTCGCGTGACCGGAAAAATCGAGACTGTCGTGTCGGGAGATCCCGAGAACACCTATATCCATGCGGCCGAATTCCCCGTGAACTATGCGCAGTTCTACGTGCTCGACCGCAACCTTCACCGCACCGTTCACCCTGAACCGAAGGCGCCCGGAGAATCCCACGCAGGCATCCTGCGAACCGTACGTGGTGGGGCCTTCCTGGTCACCGGCCTCAACAGTGGTGTCACCGACCTGACGGTATCGGTCCATGCCCGGGAGCCGGATCCGCTTCTTGGGGATTACGAGGACGCGGTCGAAGTGAGCCTTCAAGTCGACACTGAAACGGTCCTTGTCAGTGCCTGGGAAGGCGGCGGCAAGTTCATCGTTCTGCCACCCATGCCTGCTGGGGCGGGCTGGTACCGCCTGCGCTACCACGCCCGACACATGGACCAGGCGTTCGACCTGTACTCCGCCGAGCCGATCGACGCCTTCCACCTGCAGATCTGGGCCGAACCTCAAAGCGATCCAGAGGTCCTTCAGATCACCTCGAACCGAGCCCGCCACTGGCTGTCCGTCTGACCCTCGAAAACCGAGGAACCGGAGGGAGCGACGCCCCAACACCATAGCGAGCACTGCAGGCCCATCGGCCGGGCAGTACATCGCGCAGAGGTGCAGGCCGTCGGACCGACCCCGAGGCCAAGGGGCACATGGGCGCCGCCCGCCCAAGCCGGCCGACAAGATCGACAACGTGCCCACCGCGTGCCTCGGCCTCCAGTCCATCGCCTCCCTGGCCCGTGACCAGGACGTCAGCCGCGGGCCTGTTCGTACGGACGCCGCCGACCTCTTGCCCGAGCACATCGCAGGCGATGAAGGTACCCCCCGGCTCCGGTACTGATCGCTGGCCCGCTGCTCGCGCCCAGCAGGATCGATGCTCACCGGACCTGTGCGGGCCCGGGTTTACCCGGGCCCGCTGAGCCGGCGGTGTCAGCCGATGCCGTTGGCGCGTAGGGGGCCGGGCGTGGCCCGGAGTTGCGTAGGCGGTACTCGACGATGCCGGGTTGGCCGACGGTGGAGGTATAGCGGAGCGCCGCCCCGACGGAGAGGCCGAACAGGTCACAGATGCGGCGGGGGTCTCCGCCGGTGGATGCGGCTTCGTGTAGGAGACGGTCCTCGCGAAGCCGACGGGCGGGGATGCCGAGAGTGTCGTTGATCCACACGTGGCTGACTCGGCCGGTGCCGCAGGCGGTGGTCTGGGAGATGAACACGTGCGGATTGGCGGTGCGTGGCCACCGGGTGGTTCGGTATGCCCGGTACTTCTCCAGGCGGGTCCGTACTTCGGTGGCAAGCAGTACGGTGCGGTCCTTCAGGCACAGGCGGCCGTCACAGAGGTCAGTAGTCACCATCGTTTGCAGCTCTTTGGAGGTGAGCCCGTGAAAGATGATCAACGATGCCAGGGCCGCTCTTGGAGTGGCCTCGTCCTTCAGGGGCTCGCGGAGGTCAGCCACCTGTACCGGTAGCGGCACGGTTGGGAAGGTGCTGCCGCCGGAAATCTGGGTGGTGGGATCGGTGAAGATGAGCCCTCGGCGCTTCAGGAGGCGCAGGATGTGCCGCAGGCCCTGCAGCATTGCCACGCGCGGTGTTCCCCCGCCGGGGAGTACAGCGAGGACATCGGCACGCGTGACAGACCGAAGCGATTCCTTGCCGTCGGCGGCCCACGTCCGCAGGGCGGGCAGCGACTCGTACACCTTCTTGTGGATCCACTGGTGCGGGCGGGCCTTGACCCGTGGCGCAGATGTCGCACCGCGGAGAACCAGCTCGAACCAGGCGGTCAATTCACCGACCATCGGTTCCGGAAGCGAAGCGGTCTGCTCCTGGAACCAGGTAACGATCCGCGGGATGCGATCGTCGTCGAGCATGCCTACTTCGGTAAGTAGCTTCAAGATCGGCTTGACTGGCAGGTGCAACCTCGACAGGGGCACGACGTCGGTTGCCCGGATCGGCGCGCCGGGGGTGTCCTGCAAGGCGAGCAGGATGCGCTCGGCGGCTTTCATCCGCAGGTTCCAGCGCGGTGCGGGCGGCCGTGGCGTCGTGCATACGTCCAGGTCGCAGGGCATCGGTCCATAACGTGCGGCCACGCCAGTCCGCGATTACGGTGGCCTTCATCGTGTTCTGCTTCTTCTTGCCGGAGACGAACGCGCGTCGGCCACCACGTCCGGCCGGTGGCCGGCGGACCTGGATCTCGGTGGCGTCCAGGCGCAACTCGATGCCCTCGGCCTGAGCGTAGGCGAACACATCCGGCAGCGTCCGCAGACGCAGGCCAGGGCGGTCGGGGACCGCGCATCCCCGCTCAGCCAGGAGCCGACGTATCTCTCCGATCGCGCGGGTGATGGTGGAGCGGTCGACGCCGAACAGCAGGCCCAGCACCGAGTGCGGCAGGTCGTGCCGCAGATGGATCAGTGTGGCCACCAACCGGTCGACGAACACCAGCTGATGGCGGGCGCCGGCGCCCGCGGCCCGCTTCCGGACTCCACCGCGTGCAGCATGACGGCGGCCCTCGAGGTTGGCCTGCCACGGAGTCGCCAACTCCTCAACCAGGCGGGCTATATGACGCCGAGAGACCCCCGTGAACAGCCGATGCGCCAGCACCGCCCGATTGACCATGATCGCCACAGTCGGATCATGCCACCAGCCAGGTGCGACACCTCACCCGCTATCACGCACCAACTCGTAAGAGGTCATCTCATTTGAGGTGTTCGATAGGCTCCAGGTGTGGGGATCGTTGAGCGGCTGGTGCCAGATGAACTGTGGGAGTTGTTCCAGCGAGTGGTGCCGGAGGCGCCGAGTCGACCTCAGGGCGGCGGCCGGCGCCGGCACGGTGACAGGGAGGTACTGGCGGCGATCGTCTTCGTGGCCACGTCGGGCTGTACATGGCAGCAAGTGCCGTCCGCCTCGTTCGGACCGTCGAGACCCACGGCTCACCGACGTTTCACCGAGTGGTCGAAGGCTCGGGTGTGGGCGAAGCTCCACCGCCTGGTCCTCGACGACCTCGGCTCCCGCGGTGAACTGGACTGGTCCCGCTGCGCGATCGACTCGGTGAACACGCGGGCCCCGAAAAGGGTGCCCCTATGGTCTTCGTCAAGCTGTCTGCTCGTCGAGCGCAGTGAAGATGTCGTCCACCAGGCGCTCGGCCATCCGCGGTGCCTTCGGTCGCAGCAGCGTGACCAGGCGGCGGCGTCCGGCCTTGCGGATCTGCGCGGGTGAGCCGAAACGCTGCAGCAGGGCGAGGACAGCCGGGTGGTCCAGGCGGGGGCCCAGGACCTGCTCGAGGGAGGGGTGGATCTGGATGAGCAGGCCGCGCAGCCGGTTCTTGATGCGGGTGGTCTCGGTGGTGAGGTCGTCGTCGAAGCCGACGATCATCTGCAGCTCGGCCGTGGTCTGGTCAGCCGGGTCGATGGCGAGGAGCGTGTGCGGCATGGTGCGGGCCGCGTCGGCGATGACGTAAGCGTCCCTCGCGTCGGTCTTCGCTTCGCCTGGATACAGGTCGGCGAGGCGGCGCATCGTCAGGCCCGGCAGGTAGGCGACCTGGCAGCCCATGTCCCGGGCGACCGCCAGAGGCAGGGCGCCTATGGAGGCAGGCTGGTCGACCACGACGAGCACGGTGTCGTGCTTGGCTTGGAGCTTGGCGAACAGCTCGCGCAGCTTCGGCTCGGTGTTGGGCAGGGGCTTGTCGAAGGCCTTCTTCCCGGCCGGAGTCAGGGCGGTGGCGTGGTACTCGCCCTTGCCGACGTCCAGGCCCAGATACACGTCGACGGTCTCGTCCTCGGTCACGCGATCCTTGCTCCCCAGCTCCGAACCGTCCCGGCCTGCCTGCGGCATCAGCGTGCCGGCATCCACGTTACGGAGAGCTGCCTCACCCGGTACGGGGTCGGCGCCCATGCCCCTGATCAGCGGTCTGCCGATGCCTCCGTGCCCGGTGACAGCACCCTTTCGATCATCACTGACAGGGGACCAGAATCATGCCGGGACCGGAGGCCGGGAGCCCCGTTGCAGGGCCACGAAGAAGGTAACGGGACCTGACAGGTCCGAATCCGGTGGATCGGGGCAAGTAGGGCTCGAAGATCCACTTGATCACCGAGCGCACCGGCCTGCCGCTGTCCGTCGGGATATCCGGAGCCAACCTGCATGACAGCCAGGCCCTCGAACCGCTCGTGCGCGGTATCCCGCCCATCCGCTCCCGCCGCGGTCCGCGCCGACGGCGGCCTGCCAAGCTGCATGGCGACAAGGGCTACGACTACGACCACCTGCGTCGATGGTTACGTCAGCGTGGCATCCGGCACCGCATCGCCCGCAGGGGCATCGCGTCTTCCAAAGGGCTGGGACGTCATCGCTGGACCATCGAGCGCACCATGGCCTGGCTAGCGGGTTGCCGGCGTCTGCATCGCCGCTACGAACGCCAAGCCAGCCACTTTCTAGCCTTCGCCAGTATCGCCTGCACCCTTATCTGCTAGCGCCGACTGACCAGATGAGCTGACCGGTGGGCTATCGATGGGCCCGCAGAGCAAGTTGAGGTAATCCTCGTCTGTCGTCTGCGGAGGGTCCCAGTCGTCCGCCGGAGGTATCTCAGTGTCTCGCATCGTCCACTCCATCCATCTGGTTCTACTGGTACTGACGCGCCCTGTGGCTGCCGCCTCACGCCAGCCACGACATCATCATCGCAATGCCTCATGGTCATCGAGGACATGATGTGCCGAAAGACGGAAGCACGCGCGATACAAGTTCATGCGCCCCTACTACTTGAGCCACCACGTCCACTTCTCCGTGCTCTACCGGCGGGCCAAATGAGATGGCTTGTAAGGAGGGCGGCGACGGGCTCACCGGTTCCGCCTGGTCCGTAGTCGAGGAAGGCCATCAGGGGGTGATGACCGTAGGTCTTCTTCCAGGTCAGGGCCGCTTCCTCCTTGTCGAAGTGGGCGACCACGAGGGCGCCGTCGAGGTCGATTGGCGACCTGGCCGTCGGCTCTCGGGGCGTTCTTGCCGGCCAACGACCAGGTACGAACGGAATTCGAACCGTGCGGAGCGGATGGCCTGCAGGGCTTTCTCGCCGGAGGCGGCGAGGGTGTCTGATCAGGCGGCACCGCCCGCGAAGGTGATGACTACCGGCTGGTGACCAGCCTGCTCGACGCTCGTTGCTATCCCGCCCGCCAGCCAGCCGCGTCACCAACCTGTCCGGACAGCACACCTAGGCAGTTTCGTTTGGATCAGTTGGTCGTTGGTCCGGGTGTGTCGTTGAGTGATGCGCAGTGGGCGCGGGTCGAGCCGTTGCTCCCGGACCGGACGCCCAAGCGGGGTGGGCGCTGGCGTGATCACCGGGAGGTGATCGACGCGATCGCCTTCAAGTTCCAGACCGGCACTCAGTGGGTGCATCTCCCGGAGAAGTACGGCAACTGGCGTGGCGTCTACAACCGGCTGCGGATGTGGGCCGTCGACGGCACCTGGGAGCGGGTGTTCACCGCGCTGATGGCCCAGGCCGACGCCGATGAGGACCTCAACTGGGCAGTCTCGGTGGACTCCACGATCGTGCGCGCTCACCAGCATGCGGCTGGGGCCCGCAAAAAGGGGCCCCAGCAGGCGAACCCGACGACCACGCCATCGGCCGGTCCCGCGGCGGGCTGACCACGAAGATTCACCTTGCTGCGGACGACCGCTGTCGGCCGCTGGCCTTTCATCTCACCGCCGGGCAGGCCGGGGATGCGCCCGCCTTCACGGACGTCATGGCCCGCCTGCGCATTCCCCGGCCGCGAGGACGACCCCGCACCAGGCCGGACGTGATCCTTGCGGACAAAGCCTATTCATCCCGCGCAATCCGAGAACACCTGCGCAAGCGCGGCATCCGAGCTGTGATCCCCATCCCGGCGGATCAGCGAGGCCACCGACTGCGACGGGGCAGCCGGGGAGGCAGGCCACCGGCCTTCGACCGCGAGACCTACAAGCAGCGCAACACCGTCGAGCGGTGCATCAACCGCCTGAAACAGTGGCGCGGGATCGCCACCCGCTACGAGAAGACCGCGACCATCTACCTGGCCGGACTCCACGTGGCAGGCATCTTCCTCTGGTCCGCCCGCTGATCCAAACGAAACCGCCTAGCGGCCGTCGTCCTGGACCCGGAAGCGGGGGTAGGACCCGATGGAGTGCTTCACCTGGGAAGTGCCTCCGTCGATGGCAGGAACAAGGGCCTCGACAATCCTCATTCTTGCTGGTCAGGGGCATTTTCTGAACCGATCATGGAACGGACAGGTCGAACAGGGTTCCAGGTCGGGTGATCTTCCAGCGATCGCGGCATGAAGACAGGGCCCCTTGGTATCTCGGAGGTACGAACCAAACCGAGAAGTACCCCGGGGCCCTGTCGTCGCAGTTGTACGCGCCCGAGTCCTTCTCAACTCGCTTACTCGATCATGCGATTGTCTCGTGCACGCGCTAGCAAATGACGCCGCACGCCTCCCCCACCCTAGTGAAACCACGCCTGACCAGCAGGAATCAAACGATCACATTCGGGTAAGAGGCGCGGAGGTGCTGGACACCCTGATCCGATGCCGTCTTGGCAGCGCGGGAGGAAGCCGCGCGTGGCTCAATCGTGCGTGGTGGGATCTACTTCACCCCATGCGAGACCTGCTCCGCGGTCCATGCCGCGGATGTAGTCCATGTCGGTCTCGTCGATGCGGAACGAGAAAACGTCCAAATTCTCGCGCATACGGACCGGGTTGGTGCTCTTGGGAAGCACCGGATAGCCATTCTGCACGCCCCAGCCAAGGAGGAACTGCGCCTCGGTCACACCGTATTTTTCCGCCAGCTTCCTGAAGGGGGCATCAGGCTGCTCTCCCTCAGTGCGCATTTCCTCCGTCTTTCCGCTTGCTTGACCAGGGGCGATGCGCCAAGTCGACAACGGAGCCAGACTGCTGTAGGCGATGGGGGTGATGCCTTTCTGGTTCAAGTAGGAGACCAGATCGGGCTTCTGCGACCAGGGGTGCAGTTCGATCTGGTTGGCGTGCGGAATGGGAAGTCCCGCCTCGATCAACTCGTCGATGTGATCGGAATTGAAGTTCGAAACGCCGATCGCGCGCGTCTTGCCGCTCTTGTATGCCTCAACCAGCCCCTGCCACTGTGCCAGGCGCTGCTCACGCCCGAACGTGGCGTGGATGAGATATAGGTCGACCTGCTCCAGACCGAGCCGGCCGAGGCTCTCGTCAATGGACTGCAGTGTCTCTTCGGTCGTTTTGGGGCGTTCCCCCGCCAGCGGCCACAGCTTGGTCGTCACGAACACGTCGCCGCGTTCGAGGCCTGCCTGCTGCATACCGCGCCGCAGCCCTTCACCGACGCCACGCTCGTTCTCGTACACCTCGGCGGTATCGACGTGTCGGTACCCTGCGGCGAGGGCGTTCTCGACGGCGGACGCGGTCTCTTCGTTCGGAATGAGATAAGTTCCGAAGCCAACAAGGGGGACCTTTACCCCGGTGGTCAACTCACGCTCGTGCGTACTGGTCATCGTCATCTCCTTGTCAGGTTGTGCATCTTGCTGGTTGTTTGAACAGTGGAGGGGTGTTTCTCGCTCCCTGTTGGCGAGGTAGACAGGGTTCACCATGGGATACGGGCGCCCGATTACCCGTGTACGACACGCTCAAGATCAACCCGATCGAGTGTGCATCTGAGCCCGAACCGCCTATGTACATAGGCTTGTACACGGACAGGCCCATGCGACGTCGCCGGACGGCTCACGCGGCTTGCCCATCGTGACAGGGGCACGCATCACTGCGGCTATGGCTGCGTCGCAGTTGGCTCGTAAAGTGCACGCGATGCCTTCCGCCTTGGCGCTGGACACGGGTTGTTGTCACCAGGGCAGTTGCTTGCCGTCCCTGAAGAAGAGGCCGGTGGGGCCGTCGTCGGGCAGGGTAGCGGCCCATACGACGCCTTTGGCGCCGTCGGCGACGGGGCGGGCAAATGCTTCAGTGCCGGGGCGTGTGGCGGTGACTCCGGGACATACGGCGTTGACGAGGATGTTGTCGCTCTTGAGCTCCTTCGCCATCTTGAGCGTGAGCCCGTTGAGTGCTGTTTTGGTCATGGCGTAGGCCGAGATCGGCATCGCGCCGAATCGCTCCATCTCGAATCCGGGGTAGTTGACCAGTCCGTAGTCGGGATCCCAGAACGACCCAGCTCCGCTGGACACGTTGACGATCCTGCCGCGACCACTGGCGATCAGGAGGGGCAGGAACTTCTGGGTGACGCTCCACGTACCGACCACGTTGGTCTGGAATTCAAGCAGCAGCTCGTCCATGTCCTTCTCCGCCACGCCAGGGGAGCCCACCATCATCGCGGCGTTGTTCACCAGGACGTCCAGCTTCCCGAACTGCGCGTTGACGCGCTGCATGGCCGTCGTCACGCTTGCGTGGTCGAGCAGGTCCAGTGCCAGGGCGGACGCCTCGATGCCCTGGTCGGCGAGCTCTGCGGCGAGGGGCCCCACCTGCTCGAGCTGCCGAGCGGACACGATGACATGGAACCCCTCGGCACCCAGCTGCCGGGCGGTCTCGAACCCCAGCCCTTCTCGTCGGCCAGACCCTGTGATCAGTGCAGTGCGCATGCTCTTGCCTTTCTTCGTCTAGGACGGCCCCCTCGGCAGCGAGCGCGCACGGTGATGCTCCGCGAGCCGCGCATGAAGGGGGCCGGAGATGCAGGCACCCGGCCGGAGGCAGGTCCTGGTCTCGGTGGAGGAGCCGCGACGAGCGGTGCCACCTCCCGGGGGACTGTCTTCTAGGCGTCGGGGATGACCATGTCGAACACATTGGTGCGGGCTGCGTCCGGGTCGGGTCCGTGCCGGACACCGGTGTCGAGGGCATCGATCGTGGCGAGTTCGTCGTCGGTGAGGGAGAAGTCGAAAACGTCGAAGTTCTCGGCGATCCGCCGGGGGTTGATCGACTTCGGGATGGCCGAGCGCCCCTGCTGCAGATGCCAGCGGAGCAGCGTCTGGGCCGGGCTCTTGCCGTGTGCCTGCGCGATGGCGGTGACGGCGGGGTCGTTCATCACGTTGCGGCGCTGCTCGCCCCAGCCCGGGTAGAAGGTGATCCCGCCGATCGGTGACCATGCCTGGGTCAGGATGCCGTGGTCGGTGTCGGCCTTCTGCACGGCCGGCTGGGTGAAGTACGGATGCAGCTCGATCTGGTTGACCGCTGGCACCACGCTCGTGCGCTGCATCAGGTCGGCCAGGTGGTGCGGCATGAAGTTGCTGACGCCGATCGCGCGCACCTGTCCGTCGGCGAGGAGCTTCTCCAGGGCGGTGTAGGCGGCCACGGTAGCGTCGAAGCGACTTGGGGCGGGCTGGTGCAGGATCAGCAGGTCCAGTTGCTCCACGCCGAGCTTGCGCGTGGCCTTGTCGAAGGCACGCAGGGTCGCGTCGGAGCCGTAGTCGCTGACCCAGACCTTGGTTTCAAGGAAGACCTCCGCGCGGTCGAGCCCCGAGCGGCGCAGGCCCTCGCCGACCTGACGCTCGTTCTGGTAAACGGCAGCGGTGTCGATGTGGCGGTAGCCGGTGGCTAGTGCTGTGGCGACGGCATCGGCGGTCTCCTCAGGGCTGCTCTGGAAGACTCCGAGGCCCAGGGCGGGGATGTCGACTCCGTTGTTGAGGGTGATGTTGATCATGGGTTTACGACCTTTGATACGTGTGCAGCGAGGCTGCGGTTGGTTCTGATTTCATGCAGGCCAGGGGACCGAGATATTCGCGAACCAGGCACCGGCTGGCTGCTGTGTGGTGATAGAAATCCCGGGTCCAGATCCGGGCCTAAGCAGTCCCCCATCATCAGGTCGGCGTGTCTCTAGCAAGTGGGAGACCCACCCGGAACCAGGTCTCTCCTGGGCGGGAGTCCACTCTGATGTCGCCGTGGTGTTTGTTGACGACGATGCGGTACGAGATGTCCAGTCCGAGCCCGGTTCCCTCGCCGACCGGCTTGGTGGTGTAGAACGGCTCGAAGATCCGGGGCCGCACCTCCGGGGGGATGCCTGGTCCGGTGTCGCCCACCTCGGCCAGCAGCCGGTCGCCGTCCCGCCGGGTGCGCAGCGTCAGGGTGCCCTCGCCGCCCATGGCATAGAGGGCGTTGACGATGAGGTTGGTCCACACCTGGTTGAGCTCCGCGCCGTACGCCAGGATCGGCGGCAGGTCCGGGTCGTACTGGCGCACCACGGTGACGCCGGGCGCGATCTTGGCCCGCAGCATCGTGAGGGTCGCCTCTAGCAGGGTGTGGATGTCGACGGTCTGCTGGGGTGCTCGGTCCAACTGGGAGTACTGCTTGGCCGCGTCGACCAGGCCGGAGATCCGGGACACCGAGTCGTCGATCTCCACCCTCAGCAGCTCGGTGTCGATGCTGTGGATGATCCAGCGCACCGCCGGGGCGAGTTGCTCCTCACCGACCGCCCGGGCCACCGAGTCGAGCCAGGCCGTGTCGACACCCCCAGCCACCAGAGTGGAGGCAAGGTCCCAACTGCCTTCGATCCTGTGCTCGTCCAGCCAGTCGCTGAGCTCGTCCTCGGCATCCGAGGCGTCCAGAGCGGACAACTGCCGCGCTGTCGTTGCCCGTTGCACCGCTGCTTCCTGCAGCTCCACGAGGCCCTTCAACCGAGGTCCGTCCAGGCTGCCGTCGGCGATGGCCGCGAACTCCTTCCGCATGCCCACGATCCGCTCCCCCAGTGCAGAGGTAGCCCGCAGGGCGGCCGCCGCCGGATTGTTGAGCTCGTGGGTCAGTCCCGCCGACAGCGCGCCGAGGGCGACCAACCGCTCCCGCTCGCCCGTGACGGTGTTGCTCAGCCGAAGGCCGTGGAACAGGCCTTCCAGCAGGTGCACCGCCATCGGGAACCAGGTGCGCACCGCGGTGCCGAACTCGTCGGCAGGCAGCACGAAGAAGCAGCTACCAGTCAGCGCCCGCATGGTGTTGATGTACCGCTGCTCGACACGGTCCCCAAGGTAGGCCTGGTTCGCCCCGCCATACACGCCGCGATGGTCGGCGCGCAGTACTTCAACGTCGTCTCCGCGCACCCGGCGGCTGAGCGCCACCGACCCCTCCAGCAGCACGAAGAAGCAGGTCGCAGGCTCACCCTCGGCGAACACCACACTGCCTGCGGCCCGTTGCTCCACCCGGCCGCACTCAGCCAGCAGCTCCAGCTGGGCATCGTTCAGCGACTCGAACAGGAAGAGACTGCGCAGCTCTGTCGGAGACAGCCGCTCCCGATCCTCCCGGCTTTCGTCGCCCTGCCGCCCGCTCACTGCGTCTCCAGGTACTGGTGCACCAGGGATACGGCCATCGCGCCGTCGCCGACGGCGGACGCCACCCGCTTGACCGAGGAGGCCCGTGCGTCCCCGGCGGCGAACACGCCAGGCACGCTGGTCTCCAGGTGGTACGGGGCCCGCGTCAGTGGCCAGCCCACTGGCAGACGCCCGTCGGTCACGAGGTCCGTGCCGGTGAGAAGAAAGCCCTTCGCGTCTCGGGTGACCACCCCGTCCAGCCAGTCCGTGCCCGGCTGCGCGCCGATGAAGACGAACAGGTAGGAGGCGTCCACGGTCCGCGTGGCACCGGAGCGGTTGTCCCGCAGAGTAAGCCGCTCCAGGTGGCCGTCGCCCTCCGCGGCCACGACCTGGGTGCTCGAGTGCACCGTGATGTTGTCGACGGCGTTGATCTGGCTGATCAAGTAGCTCGACATCGAGCGGCTGAGGTCGTCGCCGCGGATCAGGATGTGCACCTGCCGCGCGTAGCGGGAGAAGTACACCGCAGCCTGCCCGGCGGAGTTGGCGCCTCCCACCACGTAGACGTCGTCGTCCGTGCAGCTGGGGGCCTCACTGCGGGCGGAGCCGTAGAAGACGCCGCAGCCGGTCAGCGCCTCCAGGCCGGGCGCCTCGAGACGCCGGTAGGACACTCCGGTGGCCAGGATCACGCTCTGCGCCGTGGTGGCGGATCCATCGTCGAAGCGCAGCATCCGCGCGGAGCCGGCCGGCTCCAGCGCCACCACCTCGCGGGTGCTGAGAATCTCCGCGCCGAACCTCACCGCCTGGCGCCGGGCCCGGTCGGTCAGCTGGGCGCCGGACACGCCGTCGGGGAATCCGAGGTAGTTCTCGATACGGCTGCTCTGCCCCGCCTGCCCGCCAGTCGCCCTTCGCTCCACCAGGACGGTGCGCAGTCCCTCGGACGCCCCGTAGACAGCCGCACCCAGGCCCGCCGGGCCGCCCCCTACCACCACCAGGTCGTAGAGCTCGGCGGCGGGTGCGGTGCTCAGCCCGACATGGGCGGCGAGGTCTGCCTCCGTCGGCCTGACCAAAGTCGTCCCGTCGGCGGTGACCACCAGCGGCACCTGGGTGGCGGTGAGCCCGGCTGCGGCCAGCAGCCGGCCGCCCTCCGCTTCATCGGCCAGTAGCCAGCGATACGGCACCAGGTTCCGGGTAAGGAAGTCCCGCACCGCGAAGGACGGCGCCGACCAGCGGTGCCCGACCACCCGGATGTCGGATGCGGCCGGGTCCGGCGTCGCGCGCCACGTTTCCAGGAGGGTGTCGACGACCGGGTACAGATGCTCTTCCGGTGGGTTCCACGGCTTGAGCAGGTAGTGGTCGAGGTCGACCACGTTGATGGCGTCGATCGCCGCACCGTTGTCGGCATATGCGGTGAGCAGCACCCGCCGGGCGAGCGGGAAGAGATCCATCGCGGCCTCGAGGAACTCAACACCGTTCATCTTCGGCATCCGGTAGTCGGCAAGCATCAACGCGAGTGGCACACCGCGCAGTTTCAGCTCGCGCAGCGCCTCCAGGGCCTCCGCCCCACTGCTCGCGCGCACCACTCTGTAGCGGTCCCCGTAACGGCGCCTGAGGTCGCGAGCGACCGCCCGGGACACCGCCGGATCGTCGTCGACGGTGAGGATCGCGGGGTTGGGAACGTTCATTAGTCCCTCCTGAGCAGCCGTCACACCGGCTGCTCGTCGATGTAGCACCAGCGCCAGTCCTCACCGGGCTGGAAGGACTGGATCACGGGATGACCGGTCCTGCTGAAGTGAACGGTGGCGTGTTTGCCGGGTGAGCTGTCGCAGCACCCAACGTGTCCGCAGGTCAGGCAGAGCCGCAGATGCAGCCAGTACCCGCCGTTCGCCAAGCACTCCTCACAGCCATCCGGTGTGCGAGCCGTCGGCGGTTCACCGTCCGCTAGGTGTGCGCAGGTAGCGGTCATGGGACCCTCGTATCCTTCCAAGCCGATTTCGCGCTGCCTCCTAGCCTTGCATCTCTGGCAATACAACTGAGGGGGAAGGATTCTTACCCTGGTCACTCATGCCCAGGGATGAGAACCTCCCCTTTCACAGGCGCGCACACGGAAGGAACATGGCGAATTGCAGCGTCTGTACGCCAGATTTCTCCGGGAGCTACATTCTCTATGAAGGCTGTAGGACTGACTGAATTCGGCGGGCCCGAAGTGCTGCGGGTCCTGGAACTTCCCGCGCCCGAGGCAGGGCCCGACGAGATCCGCATCCGCGTGCACGCGGCGGCCGTCAACCCCGTCGACACCATGGTGCGCCGGGGCATGGCCTTCGTGTCCGATGCCGAGCCGCCGTATGTCCCGGGCATGGATGCAGCGGGCGTCGTCGACCAGATCGGCGAGAAAGTCGACGTCGGCCTCCGCATCGGAGACCGTGTCATGGCCGTCGCGGTTATCTCCGGCACCCACGGCGCCTACGCCGAACACCTAGTCGTTCCGGCCGATTCGGTGGTCCGCATCCCGACTGGCGTCCCCGACATCCAGGCCGCCACCCTGCCGATGAACGGCCTGACCGCCCGTATGGCCCTGGACCTGCTCGAGCTGCCCGCCGGCGCCACCATCGCCGTCGCCGGAGCGGCTGGCGCTGTCGGCGCCTACGCCGTCCAGCTGGCCAAGGCCGACGGCTACCGTGTAATCGCCGACGCCGCGCCAAAAGACGTACAGTTGGTCAAGGACCTTGGCGCCGACATCGTCCGGCCCCGCGGAACTGACTACCCCCAGCTCGTACGCAAGGAGGTACCCGAAGGTGTCGATGCACTCCTCGATACCGCGGGCATCGCCCAGCCTGCCTCCCAAGCCGTCCGCGACAACGGGCGCGTGGTGTCGACGGTTCGCGGCGTCGAAGTGTCCCGCGATCGCGGCATCGTGACGCAGACGACGTTCGTGCCGCGGTACGCACGTGAACACGCCAAGCTCGACCGCCTGCGGCAGCTGGTCGAGGAAGGTCGGCTCACCCCGCGGGTCGCGCAAGCCCTGCCCGCCGAGCAGGCTCCCGAAGCGCACCGGCTCCTGGAGGCAGGCGGCCTCCGCGGACGAATCGTCCTCACTTTCTAGCGTCCAACCGGTCGGTGCCGTGCTCCGAAGTCGCCCGAAAGCCGAACGCGCCCACAGCCGTAGGAAGTCGAAGCCGACCGCCCCCTATCGACATTGGAGACAATGCGGCAGGAGGTTGCGATATGGCTACCGAAATCGGCAAGCTCGGTATCTTCCGTCCATGGATGCAGCTCAGCACCCAATCGATCGCGGCGTCGTATCACCGGATCGTGGCCAGGCACCCTGGCCGGTTCCTGCTCGGCCTCGGTGCCGGCCATCCGGAAGTGACGCAGGAGTACAAGAAGCCCATCGGCGTCGTCAGCGGTGCTGGGTAAGCAGGCCGGTGCCCTGACATCCGCCGTCGGCAATGGTCGGGTGCGTGGCCGTCCCTGCGGAGACCTTCGAGGCGATGGAGGCCGGAGCGCCGATCGCCCTTCCCTGCGATGCCTTGGGCCCGGGATTCGACCGCATCCTGGAAGGCTTCAAAGGCTCCGCCATCGCGTGATAGAGCCTCGCAAGGCGGTGACCTGCCTCAGGGGCGCGATCAAAGTCTGGCGGGACCAGCAAGTCCACCTCGTCCATGGCCATAGGTGTTGATCTCCCATTCTCTGACCGCGTGTCGCGGCTGGCGTGGACGAGGAAAGCCAGGAGGTTCGATTCGTACACGGATCAGACTGCGGTGAGGGCTGCGAACGCTTCGTCGAGGAGGTCTCCGAGGTCCAGGTCGCCGTCGGAGGCGGCCCAATGGTCAACGGCCGCGTTGAAGCAGCCCAGAGCAGCGGCAGCTCGGACTGAGGCGGCCAAGCTTGTGGCCTGTGGAGTGCCGGCGCGTTCGGTCAGGGCTTGAGTCAGAGTCTGGCCCCAGCTCTGCTGATGCTCCAGGCGCCAGGCGCGCAGGGACGGAGTCTGTCTGACGAGGCGGCTGAGCGCGAGCGCCTTGTCCGGGCCTTCGTGATAGGCCTCGATGAGGATGTCCAGCGCGTGGCGCAGCGCGGTCCAGTCGTCCTCATCGGCAGGACGAGCGCACAGGGCGCCAGCGATCAGGTCGCCTTGGCCGTCGAAGGCACTCAGGACGGCCTCCTCCTTGCTGGCGAAGTACCGCAGGAAGGTGCTCCGTCCCACTCCGGCAGCCTTGGCCAGGTCCTCGATGGTGACCTTGTCAAAGCCCTCATCTCGGAACAGGTCGAAGGCCACCTGCGCCAGCTGCGCCCGCACGGCCGCTCGTGCGATCTCTCTCGTACTGGTCCGTGCTGCTCTGTTCACATCTCGATTCTATGCGCTCCTGCGGAACTCAGTCCTAAAAATGGTCATAGATCGCAAGTCTGATACGGAGATCTAAAGAACCTGACTGGAGGGCTCCGATTCGGCGCGACCCGCCTGGCAACTCCCAGGCCCGCCCCGCCCTGCCCACTGCCGGCCGCTTCGAGGAGCAGCGAGCCCGAGCCACGCCGCGCCACCGGAACCAGGGAAGCCCAAAGACGCCGAGTGGCTTCCGTTTCCCTTATTGGGCCTTCAGCCCTATGCTGGGACTCAGTCCCACAGTTGGATGTAAGGACCATGAGTGATGGTGAGCGAGAAAGTACAGCATCTGCGTGGCAAGACGGTCGTGATCACTGGCGCCAGCTCCGGGATCGGCGCCGAGGCGGCCCGCCGGTTCAGTGAGCTGGGGGCGACCGTGGCGGTGGTGGGGCGGTCCGCGCAGAAGACCGAGGCCGTCGCCGATCGGATCGGAGGCCGGCCCCATCTGGCGGACTACAGCAGCCTGGACAACGTGCGTCGGCTCGCTGCCGAGTTGCTGAGCGTCTATGAGCGCATCGACATCCTGGCCAACAACGCCGGCGGCATGTTCACCACCCGCACGGTCAGCCCCGATGGCCGGGAGATGACGTTCCAGGTCAACCACCTGGCACCGTTCCTGCTGACGAACCTGCTGCTGCCCAGGCTCACCGCCACCCCGGGCGGCGCAAGAGTGATCAACACCGCCAGCATGTATTACCGCAAGGGCCGCTTGAACCTGGCCGATCTCGACGGCTTCCGCCGCCGGTACCGCTCCCGGCAGGCCTACGCGGCATCCAAACTCGCTACGGTCCTGTTCACGGGGGAATTCGCGCGACGCGTTCAGGGAACGGGTGTCACCGCTTCATGCTTCCATCCCGGAGCGGTCGCCACAGACGTGGGCCGGGACAGCCCTGTCCTCCGGTTCGCCATGAACTCGTCACTGGGCAGGGCGGTGCTGTCCACCCCCGAGCAGGGCGCCGAGCCCCTGCTGCACCTGGCCACCGTCGACGACCCACAGGCCGTCAACGGCGCCTACTTCGACCGCCTCAAGCACGGGGACATCGCCCCAGGGCAGGCCCGTGACCTGGAGCTGGCACGGCAGCTATGGGACCACTCCGCACAACTCACAG
This sequence comes from Streptomyces arenae, assembly GCF_022343545.1. Taxonomy (NCBI): domain Bacteria; kingdom Bacillati; phylum Actinomycetota; class Actinomycetes; order Kitasatosporales; family Streptomycetaceae; genus Streptomyces; species Streptomyces arenae. Next base: position 52,108 of record NZ_JAKQYH010000088.1, on the reverse strand, counting down.
GCCTGCAGCCCCGCCCCTCCAACACCGGATGAGCCTTCCGAACCCGTCAGGCCCCGTCCGGGCTCCCAGCAAGATCATAATCCGAACTCAGTTCCTCGAATTGGAGTCCTTCCATGACTACTCCTGACGTCAGCGCCGTGCCCGCGCCCCTGGTGCAGGGAGAGCCCGTTGAAGTCGCCGAGGGTGTCTTCGTCATCTCCGACCAGCGCAACCCGGCCGTCCCCAACATCGGCATCGTCCTCGGCGACCGCGCCGCCCTCGTGATCGACACCGGCATGGGCCCCCGCAACGGCGCCTACGTCCTCGACCAGGCCAAGCGACTGGCCGGCGACCGCCACCTGTACCTGACCATCACCCACTACCACCCCGAACACGGCTTCGGCGCCCAGGCGTTCCGCGGCTCGGCCACCATCGTCTACAACCGCACACAGCACCGGGAACTGCAGCGCAAGGGCGCCGACGACCTGGTCATGTTCATGAACTTCGCCGAGAGCATCGCCGCCGAACTTGCGGACGTCGAATTCGTGGACCCCGACATCGCCTACGACGGTGCACTCAACCTCGATCTCGGAGGGCGCACCGCAGTGCTGCGCGAATGGGGCGCGGCGCACACCCACGGCGACCAGACCGTGCTCGTCGACAACAGCGTCCTGTTCAGCGGCGACCTGGCCGTCACCCGCATGTTCCCGATCGTGCCCTACATGATGCACGGCCCCCACGACACCGACGCGGACGGCAACAACTGGATCGACATCCTCGACCAGTTGCTCGCCCTCGAACCCCGCATCGTCATCCCAGGACACGGCGAGGTCACCGACGCCACCGTCCTGCACGAAGACCGCGCCTACCTCACCTACATCCGAGACCGCGCCGCGGAGCTGAAGACCACCGGCGTCCCGTTCGAGGAGGCCGTGGCACAACTCGGCCAGGAAGCCGGCACCCGCTGGAAGGACTGGGACCGCGGCGAATTCATCGCAGCCACCGTCCTTGCCTTCTACAGCACCCCCCAACCCACCACCTGAGCAACGGCCCAACCAGTCCCTCCCGACATCTCACCCACCGAGCCCCCTCGCCGGGGGGCTCGGCCGGTAGCGCCTTACGAAATGGAGAAATCCACTATGTCAAGGAATTCAGCTCATTCACCAGTAAATCCGAAAGAACCGCGTATACTACCGCTTCCTTTTGATAGCTGGTCTCCCGAGATGAAGGAAAGTCTGGGGACTGTTCTCGATACCGTCCGGAAAGAAAGCGGACCATTGGGGCAGGCCGAAAACATGCCGCTGACCTTTGCCCGGCACCCGGAACTGCTCGCTTCCTGGCTACCTCTGATGGGGTTTATCGCCTACGGCGGCGCGCTGCCGAGTCGCATGCGCGAGCTCGTCATCGCACGCACGGCCTGGCTTGGGCAGTCTCCGCTGAACTGGGTGACCCACATCTACCCCGCCAGACACACAAAAGGCGGAAAGGAGGGCGGGGTCTACTTCACCGAAGACGAGGTGGCTCAGATCATCGTCGGCCCGAGCGACGAAGGCTGGTCTCCACAGGACGCTGCGCTGCTCGCAGGCGTCGACCAGTTCTACAAGCTCGGCGACATGGACGACGAAACGTGGAAGAACCTGCGCGAGAACTATGACGAAAAGCAAATCATCGAGTTGATGTATCTCGTCACCAATTATCGCATGGTTGGTGACATCGTGCGCACACTGCGCACGGATTTCGGCCCCGATTTTCCGGGGCTGCGCCAGCGTTAGCCGCGGTAGAGAACTGCCGCATGGTGCGGCCGCGCTGGCCCAGGCGCGTGCGGACGGCGGCGTCGCCGATGGGGTTCGCCACGACCGCCAAGCCGATGGGCACCGAGGCTACTCCGGGCTGCGGCTGCTGGCGATGAACGGCACCTGCTGGGACGGGGCCGACAGCGCGGCCAACGAGGCCGCCTTCGGACGCCCCGGAAACAGCCACGGCCACGACAAGTCCTGCTTTCCCCAGGTGCGGACGGCCTGCCTCATCGAGGTGGGCACCCACCTCGTCCTGGATGCAGAGCTGGCCGGCTGCCGCACCGGCGAAATCACCCTGGCCGGCCGCCTGCCCCACTCCTGCGGACCGGGTCAACTCGTCCTGGCCGACCCGGAGTTCCTCGGCGTACCGCTGTAGCGGGCCCTCACCGCCAGCGGCGCCGATCCGGTCACCCTGTGCGTGGTGGCCTACCACTGGCCGCGAGGGTGAGGACTACCGGCTGGTGACCAGCCTGCTCGACGCCCGTTGCTATCCCGCCCGCCAGCAGGCCGCGCTCTACCGCGAGCGCTGGGAGGCAGAAGCCATCTTCGCCAAGCTCAAGACCCATCGACGCGGCGCCCGCGTCGCCCTCAGCAGCAAAACCTCCGACGGCGTCCTGCAACAGATCTGGGCACATCTGCTGGTCCACCACGCGCTGCGCGAGCTGATGGCCAGAACCGCCGCCATCCGGGGCCTGGGTGCCGACCGGGTCTCCTTCACCGAAACCCTGCGCTCCGCCCGGCGCAGCGTGACCGTCACGCCGCGCAGCTTTCCCCCTGATCCGCTGGTCAGGACCCTCGTCGTGCTCCAGCGCGACCTACTCGAACGTCTCCTGTCCCGCAGCCAGCCTCGCGTCGCCAAACGCAAGATGTCCAACTACCGGCCCAAAACCACACCTGGCCCCAACCCACCCACACCGACGCCCAAGCAGTCCGTATCCAACGACCCCAACCCGCGAACGCGTAAAGCACAGCATTGCCGCTAAGCCATGACTGTGGGCAGTCACTCTGGGCTCGAACACGACACGGATAGGAGGGCCCCGGGAAACGTCTTCCTCGGCCTTCCAACAGCGACAACCCCCAGGGCAGTTGATGGTTCAGGCATCCAACCAACCCCGGAGGGCTCCCACCTTTGGTCAGTCGTGAGTGCAGCTCGCCCCGTCGGCGTGGTAGCCGGGCGGGCAACTGGGGGGTACATAGCCCGCATAGGCCGACGCCTGCGAGAAAACTACGGAACCGAGGATGCCACACAGTGCAGCAACCATCATGGCGATCTTGCGGGGCTTACTCCGAAGCGAACCCATAAACAACTCCTTTGAATTTTCAACGATACGGGCAATGGCAATCTTCACACGACCTCATACGGATAAAGTGAAGCAAATATGGATCTTTCGCCCAGGTAGGGTGTCCGGCGCTCGGCATGAACTCGCGTCCTAGGTGGGGAAGTCGCCTTCGGCAGGTCCTGACCGAGGCCGGGTTCCTCAAGCCGTAGGCGAACTGAGCAGACCCGACGCCGCGGACAACCCCCACGGGCGGCCCGCGGCGCCGCCATGTCCGGGCGCGCCCGCGCTGACGGGTGTGGCGACACGTTGGTGTCCGCAGGAATTGCGTCGGGCCGATCCCGGCCGGTGTGCCAAGCCCGAGACTGGTGCCAACTGTCTCGGACCCGGACATCAGGCCATGGTGCTCCGCTCGTTCATTAGTGCCGCGATGTCGCGCAGGGTCGGCGCATCGGTCAGTTCATCGTCACTGATCTTGATGTCGAGATCCTTCTCCAGGATGAGGGAGAGTTCGACGAATGCCAGGGAGTCCAGACCGATATCTGCCGGGACGGCCTCCGCGGTGATCTGGTCGGCCGGTATCTGAAAGCTGTCTACGAGGATGGTTTTCAAAGCATCCAACGACATTGAAGTCTCCTAAATATGAGGTTCGTTGGCTGTCAGGTCGCCGGAAGGACATCCAGGTCCGGCCATACGGCAGTGGCTGCGCCCCAGGTCAGGCCACCGCCGAAGGCGGTCATCAGAATCCGGTGGCCGGGGACGATGCAACCGCTCGCCGCCGCTTCAGCGAGCAGCAGCGGGATGGACGCGGCGGCGGTATTGCCGACGTGTTCGATGTTGGAGACCCGTCGCTCGGCCTCGATACCGAGCCGCCCGGCGACGGTGTCCAGGATGCGGGCGTTGGCCTGATGCGCGACGAGTCTGTCGACATCGTCCATGCGCCAACCCGCGGCTTCGACAGCCTGCTCCCCGGAAGAGGTCATGCGTTCAACCGCTTGCCGGTACGTCTCTCGGCCGCGCATGACGAAGTACTCCTCGCCTGCCATCGGCGACCGAGGGCTGGAGCGTTGGCGGGACCCGCCCGCCGGCACCTGGATGAGGTCGCTGAGACCGCCGTCGCTGCCTAGGACGATCGGCCCGATGGCCCCGCTCTCGTCCCTTGTCCCGGCCCGAAGCACTACGGCTCCGGCTCCGTCCGCGAAGATGACGGCGGTGGTGCGGTCTTCGGGGTTGACGATGGTGCTGAAGGTCTCCGCCCCGATGAGCAGCACCTGCTGCGCGGTACCGGCCGCGATCAGGCCTGCCGCGGTGGCCAGCCCGTACAGGAAGCCGGTGCACACCGCGGAGACGTCGAAGGCCAGAACTCCCCGGAATCCTAGCCGGGCTGCCACCTCCGGTGCGGTAGCCGGACACGGCCGGTCCGGTGTGGTCGTGGCCACCACGACGGCGTCCACTGGAGTGTCGCCCGCAGACTTCAGGGCGCGCAGCCCGGCCTCGACCGCAAGGTCCGAAGTCGCGATGCCAGGCCCGGCGATGTGTCGTTGGGCGATGCCGGTGCGGGTGCGAATCCATGTGTCGTCGGTGTCCAGCCTGGCCGCCAGGTCGTGGTTGGTGACCACGTTCGGCGGCAGCCATGCTCCGACCCCAGCTATGACGGCGTTCCGGTCGGCCGGCAGGCGAAGTGGCCCAGAAACGACCTTGCTCATGTCACCCTCCTAACCGTTCCGGCCCGGGATTTTGACCGTGTCCTCGGTTGCTGAGCAGTGAGTGGTGAGTGCGTTCTGTACGGCGGTGAGGCGTGCTCGTGTGTCAGGCTCGTCCGTGGCCCACCACAGGTAGCCGTCGGGCCGTACCAGCGAGACCCGCGGCCAGGTCCAGTCGCCGTGCGGGCCACCCTCTCTCGCTACGCGGACGACGGCTGGTGAGTAGGCCTGGGCCCTGGCCTGCAGGCCTGGAGTGTCCGATGCGACCACCAGCAGCGGCTGCCCCTCACGGAGGAGCTCGGCGCATCGCCGTTCCCCGCCATCGTCGCCGACGAGTGGGACGTCGGGGACGCGCGTGCCTGTCAACGGGTGCGCGTTGGTCTCCTGAGCCGGATAGCGCACGGCGAGCCCGGACAATCGTTTCGCCAGCCGACGCTGCACGCGCGGCAGTGGCAGCACTGTGGAGAACACGAGCGCCCGCAGCAGACGGTCCTTCGTAGTTCTGGCCAGGCTGAGCCGTAGCAGGCCACGGGTGCCCTGGACGACCTGTTGCCCGATCGGGTGGCGTTCCCCGTGGTAGGAGTCGAGGAGCCCGACAGGGGCCCATCCGTTGATCTCGGCGGCGAGCTTCCAGCCCAGATTCATGGCGTCCTGCAAGCCGGTGTTCAGTCCTTGCCCGCCGATGGGCGAGTGAGCGTGCGCGGCGTCGCCGGCCAGCAGGACCCGCCCCACTCGGTAGCGCTCGGCCTGCCGTTGCTCGCTGCGATACCGGGTGAGCCAGTACGGGTCCCGGATTCCCCTGTCCGTTCCGAGGAAGCGGATGAGCACAGCGCGTACGTCGTCCAGCGTGGCCGGCTGGTCGGTGGACAGGCCGGCCGCTGAGTGGTCGGCGGCTGCGATCCGGTAGCGCCCGCCGCCGTAGGGGAAGATGATGAGCATGCCGTGACGGGAGAAGCGGCTCAGCGCGCGCGGCTCTGACGGACCGTCCAGGTAGGCGTCGGCCAGCAGGACCGAGTCCGTGTTCGGTACCCCGGGAAAAGGCACTCCCAAGGCCTCACGGACGGCGCTGTACTTGCCGTCGCAGCCGACGACGTACGCGCTGCGTTCGGTGCGGCTGCCGGTCGCGTCCCGGATGGTCAGGGTGACACCGTCGGTGTCCTGTTCCACATCCTCCACGACGGTGTCGCGGAGGATGTGGACACCGAGTGCGCGGGCCCGGTTCTCGAGTAGTTCCTCGGTGGTTCCCTGCGGGAGGATGAGAAAGTAGGGGAATCGGCTGCCGGTGCGGCCGAGATCGATGTCGGCCCGTCGGGTTCCCATCGGGAACGATCGCAGTGGCAGGCCCGCGGCGAGGAACTCCTCGGCCATGCCGCGCATGTCGAGCAATTCCAGGGTGCGGGCGTGCAGGCCCAGGGCCCGGGACTCCGGTGAGCGCTGGGACCGCCGTTCCACCACCGTGCACTCCACCCCTGCCAGTGCCAGTTCGCCGGCGAGCATCAGCCCGGTCGGGCCTGCGCCGACGATGGTGACTTTGCGCGCGGGATCGGACGCGTTCGCGGTCATGCGCTCTTCTCCTCGCCGACCTGCGCCAAGACCTCGTTCCAGATCTCACCTACGCGCCGGACGTTCTCACGGCGGCTGAACATCGTGTAGTGATCACCGGGCACCGGGATCAGGCGCAGTTCGCCGGTGATGTGTTCCTTCCACTGCTCCTTGCCGAGGGGGGTGATGCCGAGCGTGGTCAAGATCTCTGTGGACTCCGGTTCGCTGGCTTGGAAGATGGTGACGTCGCCGGTGAAGGGCTGTTCTGGATAGTGGCCCTTGAGGGCGTCGTGGTTGCGGTGCCAGATCTCGAAGAACCGTCGGATCTCCTCGACCGTGGCATCCGTCCAGGTCGGCTGCCGCACCATCGCCAGCGCCTCGTCCACGTCGGCGGGCGGCCGGATGGCGGTGTCCGGCGCGGGAGCGCCGAAGACCGGTTCCATGAGCATCGGAAAAGCGGCCAGGAAGTCCTGTTCGCTCACCCGTGGACCTAGATACGCCTCCGGCGGGTGAGAATCGAACATGATCAGCTGCTCGACCCGTTCTCCGCGGCGCTGCAGCATGAGGGCGATCTCGAGGGCGGTGTTACCGCCGAAGGAGTAACCGCCGAGCCGGTACGGTCCAGTGGGCTGTACGTCAAGGATCGCCCCCAAGTAGAGCGCCGCCAGCTCACGGATGGTGCGGAACTCCTCGGCACGTTCCATGGGGAACGAGAACACGTACACCGGCCCGTCCTCGCGCAGGTGCTGGACCAGTTCGTAGTAGCCGAAGTTGGTCCCGCCGGCCGGATGGACCAGGAACAGACCTGGCCCGGCTCCGTCCTTGATCCTGCTCACCACGTCACGCGGCGGCCTTGTGTCAGGGGCCACCTGCAGGATGCGGTCGGCGATCCGTGCCGGTGTCCGCAGTCCCTCGAACTCGTCCAGTCCCAGGTCGATGCCGAGCTTCTCGCGCAGTGCCGTCACGATCTCGACGGCTGACAGCGAGTCTCCGCCCAGGGTGTAGTAGTCGTCGTCCGCTCCGACGTCTGCTATGCCCAGCGCTCGGCGCCAGGCCTCGAGGACGGTGTCGAGTGCGGCCGGCCAGCCGTGCGAAGTGGCCGGTCCCGTTCGCTCAGGTACGGGCGCACCGGGCGAGGAGTCTGCCTCCACCAGGTAGGGCTCACGCCGGAAGGGGTATCCGGGCAAGGACACTTTCGCGATCCCGGCCGTACCCGCGAAAGCAGCCATGGCCTCAGTGTCGTCGGGCACGGCGCCACCACGACTGGTTGAGTCGACGGCCCGTGTGCTCTGCTGGGCAGGGAACGCATCGAGCGCGTCGCGCAGTTCGTCGATCGAGCGGACGGTCGCCACCCAGCGGCGCGGGAACCGGGCGCGGCCGACCCACAGCGTGTACGCCAGGTCGCTGATCGCCGTATCCGGATGCAGCTCCAGGTGTTGGCGCAGGTCCTGTACGGACTTCGCCAGGGCGGTGTCATCACGGGCGGAGAGCAGAACTGGGTATGTCTGCTGGGCATCCCCCGATGCTGTGATGTCCGGTGTCCGGCCGACGGTGGCAGGGGTGTGGGGCGTCAGGACGCAGTGGCCGTTGGTGCCGCCGAGCCCGAAGGAACTGACGCCGGCCGCGCGTATCGGCTCCTCGGGCAGATGCGCCTGGGCATGGATGCGATATCGGGTGCTGTCCAGTTCTAGCTCGGGGTTGACCGTGGCGAAGTTGATCTGTGGCGGAATCACCTGGTGGTACAGGACGAGAGCCGCCTTGATCACTCCGACCACACCGGCGGCGGCGTCCAGATGACCGATGTTGGCCTTCACGCTTCCCAAGGCGCAATGGGCCGGCGGGCGGCCGTCCGCGGAGTGTGCCCGGACCAGCGCGCGTATCTCGATCGGGTCGCCGAGCCGGGTTCCGGTGCCGTGGGCCTCCACATACCCCACGTCGGCCGCCGGCACCCCCGCAGATCGCAGCGCCTGTGTGATGACTTCCGCCTGTCCGCCGACGCTGGGGCTGGTGAAGCCCATGCGCGCGGAGCCGTCGTTGTTCACGGCGCTGCCACGTAGCACCGCGTACACCCGGTCGCGAGCTGCCTCGGCGTCGGCCAGCCTCCGCAAAACGACGACGCCACAGCCGTTGCCCTTGATGGTCCCAGCGGCTTCCGTATCGAAGGCGCGGCAGTGCCCGTCCGGGGACTGGATGCCGCCCTCCTGGTAGAGGTACCCGGCAGCCTGCGGGAAGGTGACGCTCGCCCCGCCGACCACAGCGAGATCGCATTCTCCGTCCAGCAGCGACCGCCGCGCCAGGTGCAGCGCGGTCATCGAGCTCGAGCAGGCGGTCTGCACGCTCTGGCTGGGCCCGGTCAGCCCCAACTTGTAGGCCACCCGGCTGGCCAGAAAGTCCTTGTCGTTGCCGATGAGCACTGCGTACGGCAGATCAGCGGCGGCGAACTCCTGGTTGCGCAGGATGGTGCTGAGCAGATAGGTGCTCATGCTCATGCCGGCGAAGACGCCGACCCGCGCGCCGTTCCGGGAACCTGGCGCGGCTCCGGCGTCTTCCAGCGCCCGCCACGCGCACTCCAGGAAGAGCCGCTGTTGCGGGTCGGTGATGCGGGCCTCCTGCGGCGTCATGCCGAAGAAGCCGGCGTCGAAGTGGTAGGGGTCGTCGATCGGTGCGGCGTACGGGACGTAGGCCGGGTTGCTCATCAGGTCGTCCGGTACTCCGGCGGCGCGCAGTTCCTCTTCCGGCAGCCGCCGCACTGCCTCTCGGCCCTTGAGCAGGTTGTCCCACAACGCGGGCACGTCACTGGCACCGGGAAAGCAGCCGGCCATGCCCACGATCGCTATGGCACCGTCCACGGGGGCGTTCTCCCTCTTGGTCATAACCTTTGATCCATGTCGTGTGTCTTGTGCGGTCAGCGCTGAGCCGTCTCGGAACGAGCCAGGCGCCGCTCGATGTGCGCGGCCAGCTGTCGTACGGTGGTGTGCTCGAAGAGGTCGACGGGCCTCAAGTGGGGCAACTCGAATGCCTCTTGCAGCCTTCGGTGGACCTGGACGACGTGCAGCGAGGTGCCGCCGACGTCGAAGAAGTTGTCGTCCAGGCCGAATTCGGCGGACTGGATGGCCTCCCGCCAGATCCGGGCCACGCACTCGATGGTGCCGTCGGCCCCGTCCGGCTGGCTGGTCGACACAGGCTGGGGTAGTGACGGCAGCGCCGTCTCGTCCACTTTTCCGTTCAAGGTGATCGGCAGGGAAGGCACGCGGACCAGGAAGGATGGGATCATGTACGCCGGGAGAAGCTCTCGGATCTGCTCGCGAACTGTACCGTCCCTCAGGGGCCGTTCCTCGACGAGATAAGCGGCGAGGCGCGGGCTGGCGGGATCTCGGGGGTCCACGCGCACCAAGCAGTCACGGACACCTGGCACTCGGCGCAGCGCGGACTCGATCTCGCCCAACTCAACTCGGTAGCCGCGCAGCTGTACCTGTCGGTCGATCCGCCCCAGGTACACCAGTCGGCCGGATTCCTCCGCAAGGACCCGGTCACCGGTGCGGTACAGCACTTCACCCTGTATCAGGTCAGGTCGGAACCGAGCGGCCGTCAACTCCGGGGCGCCCAGGTACCCCTGGGCAACGCCGTCACCCCCGACCAGCAGTTCACCGGGTATTCCCAGGGGCACAGGCCGTAGTCCGTCGTCCACGATGCGCGCTCGCAGATCGTCCAAGGGACGGCCGATCAGGCTGGCGGTCTGTTCGTGTGCCATCTCCGGGGTCACGCGTTGGTAGGTCACATGCACGGTGGTCTCGGTGATCCCGTACATGTTGACCATCGTGGTCCGCTCCCCCATCAGGGCGAACCACGGTCGCAGGATGTCGAACCGCAGTTCCTCGCCGCCGAATATCACGTGCTTCAGGCGCAGTCGGGTGGCGTGGTCCGCGTTCAGGACCGAGACCAAATGACGGAAGGCGGACGGAGTTTGGTTGAGGACCGTCACTTCGTGCGCACACAGGAACTCGGCGAAGTCGGCCGGCGATCGCCGGATCTCCTCCGGCACGATGACCAGGCGTCCGCCGTACAGCAGCGCACCGTACATCTCCCAGACGGAGAAGTCGAAGGCATAAGAGTGGAAGAGACACCAGGTGTCCCCCACACCGAAGACGAACTGCCGCTCGGCGGCGCGGAACAGCCGCATCACGTTGTGGTGGCTGACCTGAACGCCCTTGGGGCGCCCTGTTGACCCAGAAGTGAAGATCACATACGCGGTGCGGTTGCGGTCGTCTGGACGTGGCACGTCGGCGTCGGACTCGGCGGTGGCGCGGTCGTGCAGGGCGGTGAAATCCAGTCGGTCCGCGCCGGTCACGTCCGGCAGCAACCCGTCTTCAGTGACGATCGGCAGGCCGCCTGATTGTCTGTCGAACTGCTCCCGAATGTGGCTCAGCCTGCTCCGCGGCCCCTGCGGGTCCAACGGCACGTACGCCTTGCCGGCTTTGAGGCAGGCCAGCAGTATCGCGATCAGTTCAGGGCGCCGCCGCATGGCCACTCCGACGAAATCGCCCTTCACCTCACGTTCGAGGCGGCGGGCCAGCATGTTGGCCAGTCCGTTCAGCGCGGCGTATGAATAGCGGACGCCGTCTCCCTCGGCCGCGTGATGATCAGGACGCGCCGCAGCGATGCCCTCGAACCAGGTCGCCAGCGACGGTGGGGTGCGATACGTGGTCCGCTTGCCCAGCAGCGCGTCAATGCGCTCTTGCTCTGCGTCGTCGAGTAGGTGCAGCTCGTGCAGGGGGATCGTCGGCTTCTCGATCACCGTGCGCAGGACCCGGGTAAAGCAATCCGCAGGACGGGCAGGGCGTAACGCGTCGGCGTACTCGGCGTGGACGGTGAAGCCGTCGGCTTGGTCCTCGACCTGGATACAGAGCGGGTACGTCACGTGACGCCGCTCCAGCGGTAGCCGGTCCACCCTGCAGCCCGGCAGGTGCAGAAGCAGCGGCTCGGGATAGTACGTGAACGCATTGTTGGGCGCGGAGTGCATGGCCGGAAGCGCGCTCGACGCCTCATCCAGGTTGGTGGACGAGTCGAACGTCCGGTGCGCCATCAGCATGGTTACTTCGCGCTTCACGGCTTGGTAGAGGCTGTCGAAGGTCGTGTGGTCGGCCAAGTCCACGGTCAGGGGCAACGTGTTGACGAAGTAGCCGAAAGCGCGCCGTTGTTGTGGTGTGAGCCGATCCCCGATCGGCACGCCTGTGATCACCTGCGTCTGGTTCGTCAGCCGGGCCAGCACGACCAGGTAGGTCGACAGGAGGAAGGGAAAGCGGCGGTAGTTGCGCGTGGCCAGTACTTCTTCCAGTCCGGACGCCAAGGCTGAGTCCGACAGCGTGCTTGAGCGCGCTCCGAGCACCGGTCGGCCTGGCGCCCCGAAAGCCTCCAACTCGGGCATGGCCAGATGGGTCAGTCCTGCCAATTTGAGGCGGAAATGCTCTAAAGCTCCATCGCCGGATCTCGGCGCAGACGCCGTGGTGACCGGGTCGGCGTCGACGTCCACACCCGGGGGAAGGGTCGGGTCTGCGTAGACGCGCTGCAACTCATCGTCGAAGTTGTGGAAGGTCTGGGCATCGGCGATGAGATGGGACATCAGAAAGGACACATATACGGCGTCCGAGCCCCGATACACGGCAAGCTTGTACAAGGGCCAGCGGTCCGGAGGCAACGGGGTGTCCGCCTGTTCAGCCAGGGTCCGTCGCAGTTCGCCCTCACCGCCTGGCGGCAGGACGCTCAACGGGACCTCGTATCGGTCCTCGGGGTGCCGACCCAGGTAACTCACGCCGTTCAACTCGTGGAACGTCACGTTGAAGGCGGGGACCCCTCGGGCTACTTTCTCCAGGGCGTCCCGCAACCGGTCGGCGTCGACACGCCCGGTGAAACGGAAGAGGTAGGCCAGGTTGAGCCCGGCGTCCTCGGGGTGCAACAGATGGTGCACATGCATCCGCCGCTGCGACCGGGTGGATGGAATGAGTACAGATGAGGACATCGCGGGGAGTGATAAGTCGAACATGTCTTCCTCGTGCCTCGGATCAATGAAGAGCTGATGAGGAACGGATGGGGAGGCGGCCGACATCAATGCCCGGACCGAACGCCTCGAAACTACTCCAGGCGCTGACTTACTCTCGCAGCGCAGGCGACAGACCGGCCCGCACATCTGACAGTTCCGTGATTCACGGCGCTACCGTCAACCGCCCAGCCCCTGGCCTCCGTCTCCCACTGCAATCGATGGGACACGGAAACATTTACATCCCTGGAACCCGGCGAACAGGGGAAGGATCTTTACCTCCCAGCGTTGGACGATACGAGGCCGAGGACGCACGCTGACTGTCAATCAGCGCCGTCCCGCTGCGCGAGCTGGCAGCCCTAGATGAGTAAGTCCGGTCTCCGGTCAGTGGTCCTTTCCTTGGTCATCGGTTTGGTCCAGCCATTCGTAGGGTTGGGGCATCCGAGGGGCGCGAGGTGTGGCTTTCAGTGGTCTGCCGACCGTGGCTTCCTATGACTGGCCGCCTCGCGCCCCGCGACGACTCGGCCGCTGATTGGGATTTGCGAACAGATCGCTGTGTAAGGACCTGCCGGCGAGGTCGTCTGCGGACACGACAGGCACGAGCGCCGGAGGGGCGATGGGCCGCATATGGGCCGGGGTGGACATCGGCAAGACGCATCACCACTGCGTGGTGATCGATGCAGAAGGCAGACACCTGCTGTCCCGCCGGGTGGCCAACGACGAACCCGAGCTGCTCGCCCTGATCGCCGACGTCCTGGACCTCGGTCACGAGACAACCTGGGCCGTGGACGTCACACACGGCGGCGCCGTCCTGCTGCTGGGACTCCTGGCCAACCACGGCCAGCCTGTGTTCTACCTGCCCGGACTGGCCGTCAATCGTGCAACAGCCGGCTACCGGGGCCAAGGCAAGACCGACGCCCGGGATGCGGCGATCATCGCCGACCAGTCCAGGATGCGCCGCGACCTGGAACCGGTCCGGCCCGACGCCGAAGCCATCGCGGAGCTGAAGATCCTCACGGCCCGTCGGGCCGACCTGGTCGCCGACCGCACCCGCACCGTCAACCGGCTGCGAGAGCAACTCCTGGGCATCTTCCCCGCCTTGGAATGCACCCTCGACATGACCAACCGCGGACCGGTGGTCCTGCTGACCGGCTACCAGACCCCAGCCGCCCTGCGCCGCGTCGGCGCCAAGCGGTTGGAGACCTGGCTGCGCAACAGCAAGGTCCGCAGCGCGGTCGACCTCGCCGTTGCCGCCGTGGAGGCCGCCGAACGCCAGCACACCGCACTGCCCGGCGAGACGATGGCCGCCCAGATGGTGCACGGCCTGGCGAAGGAGGTGATGGCCCTCAACGAGAAGATCGACGAGATCGACAAGCTCATTGAGGGACGGTTTCGCAGCCACGACCAGGCCGAGGTGATCGCCAGCCTGCCCGGGATCGGTCCCCTGCTCGGCGCCGAGTTCCTGGCCGCGACAAGCGGGGACATGAGCCGCTGCGGCACCCCCGACCGCCTCGCAGGCTTCGCCGGTCTGGCCCCAGCACCCCGCGATTCCGGGCGCATCAGCGGCAACCTGCACCGCCCAGCCCGCTACCACCGCGGACTGCAACGGGTCTTCTACACCTCCGCGCTGATCAGCATCCGCTGCTGCGAGGAGTCCCGCCGCTTCTACGATCGCAAACGCTCCGAGGGTAAACGGCACGTCCAGGCGGTGCTCGCCCTGGCCCGCCGACGAGTGAACGTGTTGTGGGCCCTGCTGCGTGACGGACGGTGCTACCAACTCACACCTCCCGTCCCAAAGGCAGCTTGACAACGTCATTGGGAGTCGTAGGCGACCGGAGATCGGTGCGTCGGTTGCGTTGTTGTGCCAGATCGCGGCGGCCATCGCGAGGACGCCCTGGGCGACGCGGATGCCGACCCCTTCGAAGGAACGGCCGCCGTGGTCTTCCAGGTCGAGCTGGCCCTTGAGAGTGTCGTTGACCGACTCGATCAGCTGCCGGACCTTCTTGAGCATTGGCTCGCCGTAGCGGGCCTTCTCATCCTTGCGGGAGGGTGCAGCATCGTGATGCCGTACTCGCCCAGCAGCATTTCGAAGTCCCGGCCCGCGAACCCCTTGTCGCAGATCAGGAGGATGCCGTTGTGCTCAGCCGTTGATGGGCCGCGGCTCCACTCCCTATGTCGAGATCGTGCCGCGCGAGGACAACACGAACGGGGCGAGGGTGAAGATGATGCGCCCCCGGCGGGTCTATGTCGGCTGCGACCTGGAGCGCCTGTTCGCCGACTGCCTCACCCAACTCGGTTGCAGGTCTGCCAAGTTGGGGATCTGGATCGATGCCGACTCGCCGTTGCTGGTGAACCTGGAGCGGCCGCCGCTGCTGGCCGCCCTTCGCGAGGGCACGGCGCGGGACAAGGTTTCCGCCTGCGCAAGAAGGGCATCGGACCGGCGTCCTGGACGCCGCACTGGTCCCGACACAGTCACGCGACCGCGCTGCTGCTGGCCGGGACGCCGGAATGGGTGGTCTCCCGCCGACTCGGTCACGCACACGTGCAGACCACACTCGACCTCTATGGCTGGGTCCGCGAGGACGAGGCCCTGCGCGCCTCGGCGAACTGGAAGTCGTACATCTCCGCCTGGCAGGTCGACGATGGCCGGTGAACAGCGTCATCGGCACGCAGCCGGCGACGAGGATCCGTTCTGGCGGCTCTGGCGGGAGCTGCCCAAGCCTTGGAAGGGGCCGGTGAACGGCGATGGCATCGACGACTGGGACCGGATCACCGAGAACGGCGACCTCCGCATCGACCTGACCGATCTGCCCGACCTGATCGCCGCCGAACTGGCCTGGATGGCGCACTGGCAGGCGATGGACGGAACCCGCTCGGCGGTACTGGGCACCAACCAGTTCGCGAACATCCTGCGCAGAGCGATCCGCGACAACCATCCCTTGGTCCGTCGAGGCTCAACCGACGGCCGACCACCGAAGTTCGACCGCGCGAAATACAAACTCAGACACAAGGTCGAATGCCTGACCGGATTGTTAAAACAGACCCGAGGCCTCACCCTCAAGCCGTACGAGAACATCACAAAAAGGCCTGAGCGGCAACGAGCCCAGCGACCTCGGCCGGTTTTCGGCACGGCGCGCCAGATCCGTGTTGAACAAGGCGAGTCTCAGGTCACTCTCCCGGCACGGGATGCGGTGCCCCGGAAACATTTCCGTGCGTGCGCACACGCTCCCCCAAGGTCTGCGCGGGTGGCAGATCCTGCTCCGTCCAGATGCATTTGCCATCGCGGAGGTATCGGGCGCCCCAGCGCCGAGAAAGAGAAGCAACAAGCTGCAGCCCTCGGCCGCCTTCGTCGGTGTAACTGGCGTGGCGGATACGGGGAGTGGTCAGGCTGCCGTCGTAGACCTCACACGTCAGGGATCGGCTGCGCAGCAGACGAAGGTGGATGGGGCCCTTGGCATGCCGGACAATGTTGCCGACCAACTCGCTCACCAGCAACTCGGTAGTGAGAATCAGATCATCGAGCCCCCATGCGGTGAGCTGCTCGCGAACGTACAACCGGGCCTGTCCGGCTGCCCTAGGGTCGTCCGGGAGACTGCACAAGGCGACGTCCTGGGCAGCGGCGCATCTGGTACGGACGATGAGCAGGCCAGCGTCGTCTGTCGTCTGCTCCTGATCGGGCAGCAGGCCCGACATGACCGTGTCGCACAATTCCTCCAGGCTGCGGACGTCATCGTCCTCGTCTGTATTCCGAATGCAGACGGTGTCGGCTGCGGCGTCAGAGAGAATCTGACGCAGTTCGACCAGCCCTTGGTCGGCGTCCCGGGTAGCAGATTCAACGAGTCCGTCGGTGTACAGGACGAGCAGGCTTTTGTCGGGCAAATGCAGCTGATGAGTCTCGAAGGGCAATTTGGCGGCGCCCAGCGGTGGCTCGGGAGTCACGTCAGGACTGTGGACGGTGCCGTCGGGGTGGACGACGACCGGCGATGGGTGACCGGCCAAAGAATACGAGCATATGCGCGTGACAGGGTCGAAAACGGCGTACAGGCACGTGGCGAAGAAGTCCTCGCCCAAGTCGCAGACCATGTCGTTGAGACGACTGAACAACTCGTCGGGTGGCATCTCAAGGTCGGCAAGGGTACGCACTGCCGTACGAAGACGCCCCATCGTTGCCGCCTCGGTGATGCCGTGCCCCATGACGTCGCCGATCACCATCGCGACTCGATCTGCAGACAGCGGAATAAGGTCGTACCAGTCGCCGCCCACCTCTTCACTCCGGCCCGCGGGCAGGTATCGGGCCACACCACTGGCAGCAGGCAGACGGGGGAGCTCCCTGGGGAGCAGACCACGCTGCAGCTCCTGGGCTCGGGCGTGTTCCACATCGTAGAGGCGTGCCCGTTCCAGCGACTGACCGACCAGACCGCTCAGAGCCGTCAGCAAGGCGCGCTCATCGTCGGTGAAGGAACGCGGCTCGCCAAAGGACACCACACACAAGCCTATGACGCGTCCGGAGGCCAGCATGGGCAGAAACGCCCATGCCTCCTTGGGTGACGCCTCATTCAGCCGCCTCAGCGTCGGATAGCGCCTCGAAAGCTCCGCCAGCGATCCGACGAACCGAGGCGTACGGCTGCGCACAGCATCGTGGAACGGGGCATGGGCGGCGATCGGGATCCCCTCTACCAGGTCGAGGAACTCCTGCGGATATCCGGCAGCTCCGACGACATGCAGGCGGCCGCCCTCCAGCAACTGAAACACCAGCCCGTCGGCGCCGAAGGGAGGCAGGACGAATGTCGCGACGGCCTCCAAGACGTCACGAGACGTTAGAGCCTCGGCAAGTGCGACGGTCAGCTCGCCCATGCGCACCGACCGCTCGGCCCCGACTATCCGTCGTTGACTGGGCGGCGGGCGGGTTCTGCCACCCAAGCGAGCACCTGCCCACCCCGCCAACACGCTCAACAGTGACCGCTGCGCCTCGTTCGGCTCAGCGGGCCCCGCCGTGAGCACGGACAACACACCGACCGGCTCACCAGGCCCGGGGACGGGTACCGCCACCGTGCCGACGGCGCCGGTACCCAAGCTGTCCCCGGCAACGCTGACGAAACCACCACGCCGCAGAGCAAGCGCCGGCGCCACGTCCTGCTCACAGGATAGATCAGCCCACTCCCCTGCTTTTGCCCCGGAAAGCGTGCTGGTCGCGACCAGACGCAACCGACCGGTGGCACAGTCACGCTGGTGAACCAGAGCACCAAGGCCTCCCAGGCACGTCGTGGCCTGCCGGAGCACGAGGGCCAACGTCTCCGCGCCTCGCCCTCCGCCCCCCCAGGCGTCTTCGGCTGGGGTCGTCAGGAAGCCAAACGGCAGCCGCTCTGGTTGCACGGCATCGCTCGCGGGGCCAGCCTTCTCGGCCGTCATCACGCCTCCTGCTCCCCCGTCCAGAGAGCAAGGACGGAGGTCACGCCCACCAAAAGCCATCCAATATCACTAGCTTAGCCGGGGTGCCGCCTCCCAGCAGAAC
Source organism: Streptomyces arenae (assembly GCF_022343545.1). Classification (NCBI taxonomy): domain Bacteria; kingdom Bacillati; phylum Actinomycetota; class Actinomycetes; order Kitasatosporales; family Streptomycetaceae; genus Streptomyces; species Streptomyces arenae. The sequence continues at coordinate 34,265 of NZ_JAKQYH010000088.1, read as the reverse complement.
GCAGATGTTCACTGATTCACATATATGTGGATCATATTGTCAGCCGTGCTGCCTGATGTGGCCCTGACCAGGGGTTTCTTGCGGGGTGGACGACGCCTTCGGGTCTCGCCCTTTTTGGTGCCGGGGGGAGGCGACCAGGGCACATTGCTTTCGCTGGGGGGCACTGATGCGCCCTGGGCGGTGGGTGGGTCGCCGTCGTCAATCGCCTCGGCTTCCGTTTCCGTGAAGGCGTCGTCGAATCAAATTATGGGTGCGGGTCTCGCTCGACGGCAGTAGATGCGTGGACGTCCGCAGCGTGAATCTCGGGTCCGAGTGGCCGAGGTATTAGGAGAGCGCCTTGATGCTCTTTCCCCTCTTATCCCGTCCAAGGGGCATCAACTCTCGACCAGCTGTTTGCTATAACAGTGACGAGAGCTACCGGTCTTATCTGGGCGATATAAAAGACGAAGTCCGATTGGAGCTCATCGCATCACGTTCTTAACTCGCCATAAAAGCTCGTAACGCGATCTTCTGCGTTGACCGGGGTGCAACCGAAGTGAAGCGGTCGAGGGATCTTCGCGTCATGGAACCTGACGGAGTGGCTCTCCCTTTACGCAGGGAAGCGTAAGGCGACCTGCGCTCTCTCGCCCAGGGACCATCTGCTGTGATCGCATAGCACTCGGCAGAACAGGATCGAGGGCAACTCCACCCCTAGGGTCCGTCTTCAAACGGATCTTGCCCAGAGCAGGAATGACGCGAGACTGACCGCTGCCTCGTATGAGGTGGCGGTCTTGTCATACCTGGTGGCGATGCCGCGGAAGCCTTTGAGCCGGTTGAAGCACCGCTCGACGATGTTGCGCCGACGATAGATCTGCCGGTCGAAGGCCGGAGGCCGGCCGCCGTGACGCCCTCGGTTGTGGCGGTGCCGCTGCTGATCGGTCTTCTCGGGGATGGTGTGCGGGATGCCCCGTCGGCGGAGGTAGGCGCGGAAGCCGCGGGAGCTGTAGGCCTTGTCGGCCACGACCTGGTCGGGCCGGCAGCGGGGCCGGCCGAGGCCGGTGCGCGGGACGCGGATGCGCTCGAGGAGAGGCTGTGCGCAGATGCCGTCGTGGCGCTGACCCGGGGTCAGCAGGATCGCGAGGGGACGTCCGCGGCCGTCGCAGGCCAGGTGGATCTTTGTGGTCAGTCCGCCTCGGGATCGACCGAGGGCGTGATCGTCCGGTTCGTCCGGCCTGTGGATCCCCCTTTTCGGCCGGTGGCGGCGGCGTGCTGATGGGCACGGACGATGGTGGAGTCGAACTGGACAAGCCAGTCGATGTCACCGGCCGCATCCGAACAAGCCTGGATCTTCTGGAGGGCCTGGGTGAACACGCCGGTCAGGGCGTAGCGCCGGAAGCGGGTGTAGACCGTCTTCCACGGTCCATAGCGTTCCGGCAGGTCGCGCCAGGAGATCCCGGTCCGGATCTTGTAGACCATCCCGTTGACGATCTGCCGATCCGCCACACGCGGTCGGCCGGTGGCGGCCCGCGGTATCAGCGGGGCGAGTAACCCCACTCCTGATCGGTGAGTTCATGGCGGCGTATCACCCCCACCATGATCCACCATCCGATGATCTTTGAAGACGGACCCTAGTCGCCGACGATGACGCCGACCGGCGCTTTTCCGCTCCGGGCCCAAGTTGATGACGGTGTGTTGAATGGGCGGTTGCGCATTCCGAAGATGTTCAGGTGACCGAATCAACGCGGCCCATCACCTCGGGTGTTTCTGTCGGTGCCACTTCACGCGGCCGCCTGTACCGCCAGGACCGCTCGCCAGTCACTTACTATTCCCCCTTCGACTCGTCTGCGCCGTGAGCAGGCCTACGCTGCTTGGGTGGTCAGTTCTGTCGGACCACCCAAACAGTAGACCCACAGCGAGCCCGCCATGTCGGCGGTCTACAGGACGTGCTCGAGTGTGATGGGCAGCTGGTGCTGTCGTTTTCCGGTGGCGTGGAAGACCGCGTTGGCGACAGCGGCTGACACACCGACCATCGCGACCTCGCCGAGGCCCTTCACACCGACGTCGTTGAAGAGCAGGTCGGGCTCGTCGATGAAGTCGACGTCGATCTGGTGAATGTCGGCGTTGACCGGAATGGGGTACTCCTCCAGCGTGGTGTTGAGGAACCCGCCGAAGCGCGGGTCGACTCCGTTCGCCTCCCGGAGCGCCCCGCTGATGCCCCAGACAACGGCCCCGCGGAGCTGGCTGGCCGCCGTGACCGGGCTGACGACCCTGCCGCCGTCAGCCACACTCACCACCCTGGGCACACGGATGCGGCGTGTTGTGGCCTCGACTCGGACCTCGACGAAGTGAGCGACCCAGCTGAATGCCGTGAAGTCCGGGAAGACCGGCCCGGCAGGTGCGATCAGGCCGGACCGCGCCACGTCAAGCACCCCGGCGGGCTGCCCCGGTCCCACGTTGGTCGCCTCCACCTCCACCGACGGGTGTCCAGTGGCTCGAACGGCTGCCGCCACATCCACCGTGCCCGTGTCGGCCGCGCCGAGCTGCTTGCGCAGCTCGCGCAGTGCCTTGTGCACGGCCGGCAACGCGGTCGCGCTGCCCCAAGACCCGGCGGTGAGGTGCTGCGGGGCGACGCGGGAGTCACCGACCTGTACGACGACGTCATGTACGGGAATGTCGAGGTCCTGCGCGACGAGGAGAGCGATGGCTGAGCGGATGCCCTGCCCCATCTCGTGGCCGTCGACGCCGACGGTCACCCGTCCGTCGGCTGCCGCGGACACCTTGGCTGTGCCTGGTGCCACCATGGCCGAGTAACAGCCGGCAGCGACGCCGAGACCCACGAACGAGCCGTCGTCGGCCCGCATCGAAGCAGGCCGCGGATCACGTTTCTCCCATCCGAACCGCTCCGCGCCCCTCTTCAGGCACTCCGCCAGATGACGTGCGGAGAACGGCAGACCGGTGACCGGGTCCGTGGCGGTGTCGTTGGCCAGCCGCAGCGCGACCGGGTCCTGGCCGGTGGCGTAGGCCAGCGCATCGATGGCCGACTCGAACGCGAACGCGGCCGCGCCTTCGTACGGAGCCCTCATGAATCCAGGCGTCTGGACGTCGGTCTGCACCAGGCGTTGTTGTCCTCCGAAGTTGGGCACCCCGTACAGCCTCGACGTCACCTCCGTGTACATGGCGGGGTACAGATCGTGCCGGGAGGTCTGCTGCTCCACGTCGTGCAGGGCCGCCAGGAGCCGTCCCGACGGGTCGGCGCCCAGCCGGACGCGATGGCGGCTGACCGGCCGGAAGCTCCCGGTGTGGAACGTCTGCGAGCGCGGAATGACCAGCTTGACCGGGCGCATCAGCTGACGTGCGGCAAGCGCCAGCGGCCCGATATGCGGTTGCAGGGAGTTCCGGGCGCCGAAGCCACCGCCGATGTAGGGGGAGATGACTTCAATGTTGGCCGGGTCGATGTTCAGCTGCTTGGCCAGCCCGTTGCGCAGCGCGCCGGCGGCCTGAGTGCTCTCGTGCACGACGAGCCGGTCGCCGTGCCATTCAACGACTCCGCCGATCAGTTCCAGCGGGACCTGGTGCTGAGCGGGGTGCAGGTAGGTCTCGTCGATCTGTACCGGGCTCGCCGCATACGCAGCCTCGGCGTCGCCCACCTTGATGTCGGGTAGCCCGATGGCCTCTTCCTGCAGGACCGACGTCACGCCTTCGTCGTCGATCCGGACAGCGAACGGCTCGGTCTCGTATTGTGCCCGGACGAGTTCCGCCGCCTCGGTGGCGGCGACCGGAGTGTCGGCGACGATCAGCGCGATCGGCTGTCCGCGGTAGGCGACGGCATCGCTGAGTAGCGGCTGCAGGCTCTGGAAGGCATAGCCTCCGGCCATCAGGAACCCGGGCCCTTGCAGTTCGTCGCTGCTGAACCGGGTCAGCACCAGACGGACACCGGGGACCGCCTCGGCCGCAGTGGTGTCGATGGCCACGGTGCGGCCCTTGCCGATCGTGGCCACGGCGAACGCCGCGTAGGCCAGATCTGGGGGGACGCGGTCGGCGCCGTATGTTGCGGTGCCGGTGACCTTTTCGTAAGCGTCGACGCGACGCATGTCTGCGTTCTTCATCAGATGGCTCGCTTCCCGGCGGTGAGCAGTGCGTCAGCAACAGTGCGGATGCCCAGCTCGACTCGGAACCCGCCGTATACACGGGGGCGCGCGTCGGCGAAGGCCACTTCGCCCGCGCGTCGGGCTGTTTGCCCGTTGAGGTACTCGCCGATCAGCGAACGTTCTGCCGCCGATGCCCGCCAGGGGCGTGTCGCGACCCCTCCCAGCCCGATCCGGCAGTCCATGACGATTCCCTGCGCATCAAGCGTCAAAGCGGCGGCGGCCGAAGTGAGCGCGAAGGCGTAAGACTCCCGGTCACGGATCTTGAGGTAGGCGGAGCCGCGGCCGGCAGGGGTGGCAGGAATTCTGATCCGCAGGATCAACTCATCTGCTGCCAGGGTGTGTTCGCGTTGAGGGTCGTCTCCCGGCTCTACATGCAGTTCACCCAGCGGCAGCGTCCGCTCGCCCGCAGGGCCGGCCACGTCGATGACGGCGTCGAATGCGATCAGGGCTGTGGCCATGTCGCTCGGGTAGGTGGCGATACAGGTGTCGCTGGTGCCCAGCAATGCGTGGCCACGGTCGAATCCCTCCAGAGCCGCACAGCCGCTGCCGGGATTCCGCTTGTTGCAGGGGAAGTCCTCTCCGCCACGGAAGTAACCGCAGCGTGTGCGTTGCAGCAGGTTTCCGCCGACCGTCGCCATGTTGCGCAGTTGCTGGGATGCCCCGCGCCACAGGGATTCCGACAGGGCCGGATAGTCGCGGCGCACGACCGGGTGGTCGGCAACATCGGCCATTTTTACTCCGGCACCAAACGACAACTCGTCCTCTCCCGTGCTGATCTCGGTCAGCTCGGGGAGACGATGAACGTCGATGACCGCTGGCGGCGCCTCGATGCCGATCTTCATCAGGTCGTACAGAGTCGTACCACCGGCCAGGATCTTGGTTCCGGGCTCTGCCACGGCCAGGGCGTCGACGGCTGCGGCCACGCTGTCGGGCACCATGTAGGCGAATGCGCGCATCCTCTACACCTCGCTCTGCTTGTTCTCGTCGGCTACCCGGCGAATGGCAGCGACGATGCCGACATAGGCGCCGCACCGGCACAGGTTGCCGCTCATGTACTCACGGATGTCGTCGTCGGTCTCGGCGTGGCCCTCGGCGATGCAGGCCAGGCCGGACATCACCTGCCCGGGCGTGCAGTAGCCGCACTGGAGGGCGTCGCAGTCGACGAACGCTTGCTGCAACGGGTGCAGCGTGCCGTCGGAGGCCGCGATGCCCTCGATGGTCTTAACTTCCTGTCCCGCGACCTGGACAGCCGGAGTAAGGCAGGACACGACGCGCCGACCATCGACGTGTACCGTGCACGCGCCGCATTGCCCCTGGTCGCACCCTTTCTTGGTGCCGGTCAGCACGAGACGCTCGCGCAGCACGTCAAGCAGGGACTCGCGAGGATCCAGGGCCAGGGTCACTTCCTCGCCGTTGACTGTGAAGGCCGTCTTGACCAGGCTGGCCTCCGCCTTGGTGGACGTCGACGTCTTCATGGCTTGGCCATCCTCTGTAGCAGAGACATGTGTGGATCCTCCAGTTTCATCGGGCCAGGGACCGCGTGGATCGGGCCGGTCAGATCGGACAAGGAAAGACCTGTCGTCTGGTTGCGGGTGGCGAGGATTTCTGCCACGACGGAGACTGCTGTCTCCTCGGGCGAGCGAGCGCCGAGGTCGAGGCCGATCGGGGAGCGCAACCGTGCCAGTTGTTCGTCAGAAACACCTGCCTCACGCAGCAATTGCATACGCTGTTTGTGCGTACGGCGTGAGCCCATCGCCCCGACGTACCCCACAGGGAGGGCCAGTACCTCGCGCAGCACGGGGATGTCGAACTTAGGGTCGTGGGTGAGGACACACACCGCGGTCCGGGCGTCTAGCGTTGTCTGCCCCAGATAGCGGTGGGGCCAGTCGACGACGACTTCGTCGGCATGAGGGAAGCGGGCGCGAGTGGCGAAGACGGGCCGGGCATCACAGACGGTGACCCGGTAGCCGAGGAAGCGGCCGGCCTGGCTGAGGGCTGCAGCGAAGTCGATGGCGCCGAAGATGAGCATCCGAGGAGGGGCGGCATGGACGTGGACCAGCACGGAGATCCGGTCCGGGCAGGCGACGGCGTCCCCTCCCACCTCCACCAGGGCCGTGCGCCCGGCGTGCAGCAGCGCCTGGGCCTGTGCGGTCACTTGTCGGCTCAGCACGGCTGGGAGGCCGCCGGGATCCGTGTCCGTGTCGTCGACGTACACCATGCGGCCCAGCAGGTCTTCCGGTCCGTCGACCACTTGGGCGACAGCGGCGGGTTGGCCCTTGACCACGGCGGCCAAGGCATCGGCGAGGTGCGGGTGCGCGGCCGGGTCGATGCGCCGAACGAGGACGTCGAGCTCGCCACCACACGTCAGACCGACTGCGAAAGCGTCGTCATCGGAATACCCGAACCGGGCTCGCTGCGCAGGGCCACCGTCCTCCAGCAGGCGTTGGCACATGTCATAAACGGCGCCCTCGACACAGCCTCCGGAAATACTGCCAACCGCGTTGCCATTGGTGTCGACAGCCAGGGAGGTGCCAAGCGGAAGAGGCGCGCTGCCCTGGACGCCGACGACTGTGGCCAGGGCGAAGGGCCGTGATTCGCCATACCAGCGGTGCAGGTCATCCGCGATGTTCAGCATGCTCGTGTTCTCCGTGAACAGTGGACGGGCCACTGCCGTACCCGGCGGGGAACGGATACGGCAGTGGCCCGAGATGGCCCGGCAGCCACACGGGGGCTGGTTGCCGCGCCAGTCGAGGTGCGCTTGTGACGCGCCCGCCTAGTCCCGTCATCGACGACCGATTGCGGGTGGTATTCGTTGCCGCCCGCCAGGCCTCCGATTGTCGACTCATTTCGGCGCCCACCAGGCGCGCAGCGCGCGTAGGACAGGCGCTCTACCCGCGTCCGCCGACCAGGATTGTGCACGTGCCGCAAGGCCGCGGTGTTGCAGCCCTCCTTCACTACGCTCAGCTGGCAGGGCACGTCCGGCACGTCCATCAGCGAGGCGCGGAGCTGCGATGAAGACGCGCCGCGTGGGCGCCAAAAAGACCTCGCTGGAACCGGTGAGGGCGGAAGACGAGACTCAAAGAGCTCAGCGGACATAGCTATTGCCTTCAGATCATGGGCAGATCAGCCGTGCGCCCAGTCACGGCAGGAAGCGGGTATTGCTGGCGCGCCGAGCACGCGCATCGTGCGGCTGCCATGCGGGGAGTCTTGCACCACCGGCAGCGTCCGTAACGGGGAAGGATTTCTACCCCCCACTCCTCCCCCTCTCGGGTGGGTCGCCTCTCGGCAAGACCTCGATTCGGACGGCCAACCAGGGCCGTCAACACAGCGCTACAGCGAGAGGGACTGCGAGCGCGTGTCGAAGAACCTTCCCCAGCGCTTGTTGCACATGGGTTGACATCCCGCTCGAAGAAGACCGAGTATCCCGTCTGCAAACGAGTAATTGAATCGATTCAATCGACACGAGTGCTCCACGTCATGCAAACGCCGGGAGCGCAGTCCGTACGCGTTGCCTCCGTATCACTGAAGCGAGGACTTTGCTATGCAGCACGTCTCCCGCCGCTCCGCCCTGCGCTCCGCCATAGGCGTGGCCCTAGCGCCCACCTTGGGCTCCCTGCTCCTGCCCGGCCTCGCGCCCCAGGCGTCCGCGGCGGCGGTCTCCTGGGGCGCCAAATGGATCTGGACTCCGACCAGTTCGGCGAACCAGTGGGTGGCCTTCCGTAGATCGTTCACCCTGAGCTCCGCCCCCTCGAAGGCAGTGACGCAGATCGCCGCCGACTCGAAGTACTGGCTGTGGGTCAACGGCACGATGGTGGTCTTCGAAGGCGGACTCAAGCGGGGCCCGAACCGCACCGACACCTACTACGACGAGATCGACCTCGCCCCTTATTTGACCGGCGGCAGCAATACGATTGCGCTGCTGGTCTGGTACTTCGGCAAGCAGGGCTTCTCGCACAACAGCAGCGGCAAAGGCGGTCTGCTGTTCCAGTCCGATATCCAGGCCAGCTCAACCACCCGGCTGGTCAGCGACACCGGTTGGAAGCACACCGTCCACCCGGGCTACGCGAACAACACCAGCGGCACGCAAGTCAACTTCCGTCTGCCCGAGTCCAACGTGTACCACGACGCCCGCAACGCCAGCGCGATGGCCGGCTGGGAGTCACCCGGGTTCGACGACAGCGGCTGGAGCGCGCCGACCGACCTCGGTGCGGCAGGCGCGGCGCCCTGGAACGGCCTCGTGCCGCGGCCAATCCCACAGTTCCGCTACTCGGGCCTGAAGTCCTACAGCAACGCGTCCTCGCTGCCGTCCAGTGGGCAGGGCTCCACCGCGATCTCGGCCACGCTGCCGTCCAACCTCCAGGTCACCCCGTATCTGAAGGTGGACGCCCCGGCGGGTGCGGTGATCGGTGTCCAGACCGACCACTACGACGACGGCGCGGGCCTGACCGGCATCCAGCCCGGGACGCAGTACAACATGCGCGCCACATACGTCTGCACGGGAGGAGTGCAGGAATTCGAGGCTCTGGCGTGGATGAGCGGCACTGCCGTGCGCTACACGGTCCCCGCGGGCGTGACCATCCTCGACCTGAAATACCGGGAAAGCGGCTACGACACCGACTTCGCCGGCTCCTTCAGCAGCAGCGACGCCTTCCTGGACACGCTGTGGGGCAAGGCCGCGCGCACCATGTACGTCAACATGCGCGACAACTACATGGACTGCCCGACCCGCGAGCGCTCGCAATGGTGGGGCGATGTGGTCAACCAGCTCAAGGAAGGTTTCTACACCTTCGACTCCCGCTCGCACGCCCTCGGAGCCAAGGCCATCTCCCAGCTCGCCGCCTGGCAGAAGTCCAGCGGTGCGCTCTACTCCCCGGTCCCCTCGACGATCTGGACGTCCGAGCTGCCCGTCCAGATGCTCGCCTCGGTGTGGTCCTTCGGCACATACCACCTCTACACGGGCAACACTGACGCGGTCACCGGCGCCTACCCGGCAGTCAAGACCTACCTGAACCTGTGGAGCCTGGACTCGGACGGTCTGGTCAACCACCGCGCCGGCGACTGGGACTGGGAGGACTGGGGCAGCAACATCGACGCCCGCGTCCTGGACAACTGCTGGTACTACCTGGCCCTCGGCACCGCCATCACCCTCGCCGGCCTCAGCGGCAACAGCGGCGACGTCGCTGCCTGGCAGGCCAAGCGCGACAGCATCAAGACCAACTTCGACCGCGTTCTGTGGAACCCCTCGAAGAACGAGTACCGCTCCCCCGGCTACAACGGCGACAGCGACGACCGCGCCAACGCCCTGGCCGTCGTCGCGGGCCTCGCCACCGCCTCCCACTACCGCGCGATCACCGAGGTACTGCGCAACCACCTCAACGCCAGCCCCTACATGGAGTTCTACGTCCTGGAGGCGCTGTACCTAATGGGCGCGGCCACCGTCGCCGAGGAGCGGATGCGCAACCGCTACGCCGCCCAGGTCGCCGACCCCGCCTGCTACACCTTGTGGGAGGTGTGGGACAAGGCGGCCGGCACCGACAACCACGCCTGGAATGGCGGTCCCCTGTACGCGCTGTCCGCGTACGCCGCAGGGATACGTCCCACCAAGCCGGGCTGGGAGACGTATGACGTCATCCCGCAGACTGGAACCCTGACGAAGGTCAACACAGTTACGCCCACGGTCAAGGGCGACATCCGCTTCGGCATCACACGGGACGGCGACCAGGTCACCCTAACGCTCACTTCCCCGAGCGGAACGACCGCGCGGATGGGTGTCCCGACGTACCGCGGCGCCTCCCCCCTCATCAAGGCCAACGGCACCACCGTCTTCACAGGTGGCTCCTCCACCGGCAGCGTCTCCGGCCTCAGCTACGCGAGCAAGGACTCCTCCTACGTCTACTTCACCCTGCAACCGGGCAGTTGGACCTTCGCGGTGAGCGGCGCTGGACGCTTGGACAACGTCGCCCTGAGCGGGCCGGTCTCCAGCAACAACAGCCTGGAGAACAGCGACTGGGGCAAGAGCCGACTCACCGACGGCAAGCTCACCAGTGTGACCGGCGCCAAGGGCTACACCAGCAACGACTTCCCCTCCGCCGACGTAAGCGCCAACCCCGTCTGGGTCGAGATCGACCTCGGTGCCGACACCGACCTTGACGCCATACGCCTCTTCCCGCGCACCGACACTCCAGCGGCCGGCGGCGGCACAGCGGGCTTCCCTGTCGACTTCAGCGTCCAGGTCCGGACCGACGGCGGCTCCTCGTACACCACCGTCCGCGCTGTCACCGCCGAACCCAACCCCGGCGGATTGGTGCAGACGTACGGCTTCAAGACAACGACCGCCCGCTACGTACGCCTGCAAGCGACCAAGCTCGGTGCCCCAGCTACGGACGAGTCCACCAAGTACCGGCTCCAACTCGCCGAACTCACCGTCCCCACGGCCTCGACCACCGTCACCGCCGACTACACGCTGGAGAACGCCGACTGGGGCAAGACCCGTGTGCTGGACGGCACCATCACCAGCGTGACCGGCGCCAAGGGCTTCACCAGCATCGACTTCCCCTCCTCCGACGTCAGCGGGACGCCCGTGTGGATCGAGGTCGACCTCGGCGCCGACCGAGCCATCAGCTCTGTCACCCTCATGCCCCGCACGGACACCGCCTCAGCCGGCGGCGATACCGCAGGCTTCCCCGTCGACTTCACATTGCAGACCCGGGCCGATAACAGCAGCACGTACACCACCGTCCGCACCGTCACCGGCCAGCCCAACCCGAAGGGAGCCGCCCAGACCTACACCCTTACCGCCGCCACCGGCCGCTATCTCCGCCTCCAGTCCACCAGACTGGGAACACCCGCCTCGGACGAGTCCACCCGATACCGTCTCCAACTCGCCGAGATTCGCGTGAAGTAACACGCCGTGCCGACAGGCCCGCTCCGCAGACACGTTGCGCGAAGCGGGCCGCCTACCGAATGCCACATCTCACCTACTGAGCTCGTCGGGTTGTTGTCGGCTGTTGGGTGAGTGTGAGTCCGGTGCCGGTGAGGCAGCCGTCGATCAGGTCGGGGCGGAGCTGGATGTGGCGTATTCCCCGGCGGAGGGTGCGTTCGAGGTGCTCGTCTTCGGTGAACGCGGTGTTGGCCAGTGGGCCGCGCCGTAACAGCGACCAGACGCCCTCGGCCGGGTTCAAGTCGGGTGCATACGAGGGCAGTTGCACGATGGTCAGCCAGTCGTGTGCGTCCGCGTACTCGCGCATCCCGGCGGCCCGGTGCGTGTTCAGTCCCAGATCAGGACGATGGGAGCCTGGAGCTGGATGTGGGCGCGGACGACCAGGTCGCGGTAGTCGCTCCAGGCGAAGGTGTCGCGTCCTTTGCTCCGGTGCTTGGGGTGGCAACGCGGCCGGTAGATGAACCGGGAGCTCTCGCCGGCTGGTAGCAGCACATCGCGGCGATCGACCAGCGGCGCCAGGACCGGCCCCGCACCCGTACCACCGGCGTGTGCCCGCGCCGGCCCCAGGTGCGGGCGCGTGGCGGTGTCATCGAGAACCCGGCCTCGTCCTCGAAGACGATGTACGCGCCCAGCGCCGCCGCAGTCATTCCGCCTGCGGCCACACATCCTTCTTCCACAGGCCCACCGCCTGCTCGTCGCGCTCGAGGGCTCTGCGGGCGGGAGATTGCCAGGACCAGCCGTGCCGGTGCAGCAGCCGCCGCACGGCCGCCGACGAGCAGTCCAGCCGGAATGTCCGGGCGATCAGCACTCTGATCCGGGTCAGGGTCCAGCGCTGGTCCTCCCATCCATGGGCGGCAGGCCCTCGCGCCAGTTCCTTCTCCAGCTCGGCGAACTGCCCATCGGACAGCTTGGGCAGTTTCGGTGGGCCTGCGGACGCGAGGGCGGCCATTCCGCCCTCCCGCCAGGCGCGACGCCAGCGTTCCACCGACCGCTCGCTGACCCGCAGATCCTTCGCGATCACCGCAGTTCTCTCACCACGAGCGAACCGCTCGCCCGCCTCGTACCGGATCCGCTCGCGAAACCGTCGCCGCTCCGCGGTCAGCCCACCACCCTGCGCATACCGCATACCACATACCACCGGCCTACCGCAGGGATCACCACACGTCACCACCCCCGACAACAACCCGAAGAACTCAGTAACCGCTCAGGACGGGCATTGCAGCGCGGGCCCTACGCGCCGGGCAGGCGGTGCTCAGCACCTGCGGCGACCCGGGACCTCGAGCGCTGGCTACAGGCCGTGCCCACACGGGCCGCGAAGCTACGCGAAGGCCGGGCACGGGGCCTGACCGTCACATCGCTTTTTGCAGTCCCGCCCATCGCACGCAGCACAACCCTCGGCGTCGCAACCCTTTTCAAGAAGCACAGCGGGACGGGAGCGGCCCAGTCCCGGTTCACGCAGTGGCAGCCTGTGGAGTTGGGCGTGGCAATACCTAAGACCACCAAGAGCGCCGACGCCAGCTCGAAAATCATGCTGTGGGCCTTGAGCAAGAAGTACGAGCAGTTGGCCGGAGCCAAGCTCGGCTGGGCGCGTGTCCTGGCCGGCAAGCGGACCAGGACGTACAGATCCCGCAGTGCCAGAAGGCCATCGCCCTGAAGTCCATCGAGGGAGGTGCCGACGCCCCTTCACGTGGCCGCCCATCGCCGTCGCGGAAGCCGTCCCATGGACCGGCCCATACGGTCTGGACGGCGACGCATCCGACATCGTTCAGCGGTCCGATCAAACCTGCCGAATCGCGCTGCCCCGGCCTTTCCAGCACGGACGAGCACGAACAGTGATGAGGTTGGTCACAGTCCGCTGTTTGCCCGAACCGGGCACTGCAGGTAGCCCACACGGGCAACGATGAATGGGATAAAACGTACGACCTCGCCGTGACCTGCGGATTTACGTAATCCAATCAGGCGCCATCGGGCGATTTCACGGCCTTTGTGGGCTGCTTTGCTCCAAAAGCTGATTGGTATAAATGTGCGGCAAGACCGGGCACGTCGCGCCCGGACCGGAACGGAAGGCGAGGTGAGCGCAATGAACGCCGAAGAGCGTCAGAGCCGGATTCTCGCGCTTGCCCGGCACCAGGGCCAGATCATGGTCACCACCACGGCCGTCGACCTGGCCGTGGCGCCGGAGACCGTCCGCCGCGATCTCAGCGTCCTGGAACGCAGGGGCCTGCTCCGCCGTACCTACGGCGGCGCCTACCCCGTCGAGGGTGCGGGCTTCGAAACAGGCCTCCCGGAACGGGAGACCTTGCATGTCAAGGACAAGCGCCGTATCGCCGCGGAGGCGGTCAAGCTCCTCGGCGATGCGGAGACGGTATTCGTGGACGAGGGCTACACCCCCCAGCTCCTCGCTGCCCTCCTCCCCGGTGACCGGCCCCTGACTGTGGTCACCGCGTCACTGTCCACCGCGGCCGCGATCGTGGACTCCCCCCAGCTCAACGTGTTGCTGCTCGGAGGCCGAGTCCGGGCGCGGACGCTGGCCACGGTGGGCTCATGGGCCTGCGCCATGCTTGAGCGATTCGTGATCGACCTGGCCTTCCTCGGGTCGAACGGCATCTCCCGGGAGCTCGGCCTGACCACCCCCGATCCGGTGGTGGCCGACGTCAAGGCCAAAGCACTGGCCGTGTCTCGCCGACGCGTTTTCATGGGGCACCACAGCAAGTTCGGCGCGAGCAGCTTCTGCCGTTTCGCCGGAGTAGACGACTTCGAGGCGATCGTCACCGACACCGGACTCTCCAGTGCCGAGGCGCACCGCTACTCGCTGATGGGGCCCCGCGTCCACCGGGTCTGACCCCTCCCAGCCCCGACACCAGGGACGGCTCCGCCAGAGCCGCTCCCACGGCACCCCATTGCCTGCGTAGGCACACTTCATCCGCCTGTCCGACCCGCACCCCTTCTCCCCGCTGCCTATACCCGATATTTCATGAAAGGGACGATCATGACTTCAAGAACGAGTGTTCTGCGGCGCACTGTGCCGCTCGGCGCGCTGGCCATGTGCGGCGCACTGCTCACGGCCTGCGCGGGCGCGGGTGGCTCTGGGGGCGGCTCTGGCTCGCACTCCATCAACGTGCTGATGGTGAACAACCCGCAGATGGCAGACCTGCAGAAGCTCACCGCGGACAACTTCACCAAAGAGACCGGCATCAAGGTCAACTTCACGGTGCTGCCCGAGAACGACGTCCGCGACAAGATCACCCAGGACTTCTCCAGCCAGGCCGGCCAGTACGACGTGGCCACGATCAGCAACTACGAGACCCCGATCTATGCCAAGAACGGCTGGCTCGCGCCGCTCACCTCGTACACCAAGAAGGACACCGCCTTCGACCAGAGCGACATCCTGCCCGCCATGCAGGAGTCCCTGACGGCGTCCGGACAGATCTACGCCGAGCCGTTCTACGGCGAGTCGTCCTTCCTCATGTACCGCAAGGACATCTTCAAGGAGAAGGGGCTGACCATGCCGGCCAACCCCACCTGGCAGCAGGTGGCCGCCCTGGCCGCCAAGGCCGACGGTGCAAAGCCAGGAATGAAGGGTATCTGCCTGCGCGGGCTGCCCGGTTGGGGCGAGGTGATGGCACCGCTGACCACGGTGGTCAACACCATGGGCGGCACCTGGTTCGACAAGGACTGGAAGGCCCAGGTCGACAGCCCCGCCTTCACCAAGGCCACCAAGTTCTACGTCGACCTCGTCCGCGCCCACGGCGAGGCAGGAGCCCCGCAGTCCGGGTTCGCCGAGTGCCTCAACAACACGGAGCAGAGCAAGGTCGCCATGTGGTACGACGCGACCTCCGCCGCCGGGTCACTCGAAGCCAGTGGGTCACCGGTGGCCGGAAAGATGGGCTACGCGCCCGCACCGGTCGACCAGACCAAGAGCTCTGGCTGGCTCTACACCTGGGCCTGGGGTGTGCAGAAGGCGAGCAAGCACCAGGACGACGCCTGGAAGTTCATCTCCTGGGCGTCCAGCAAGAAGTACGAGGACCTGGTGGGCGCCAAGCTCGGCTGGTCCAACGTCCCGGCGGGCAAGCGGACCTCCACCTACGCCAACCCGAAGTACGTCGCCGCGGCTTCAGCCTTCGCCACGGCCACCGCGAACGCGCTGAAGTCCGCCGACCCGAGCAACCCGGGTGTACAGCCCCGGCCGGCCCCCGGAATCCAGTTCGTCGGCATCCCCGAGTTCACCGACCTGGGCACACAGGTCTCCCAGCAGATCAGCTCTGTCATCGCCGGCAAGACCAGCGTCGAGAAGGCACTGAAGGCCAGCCAGGCGCTCGCCGAGAAGGTCGCCGCCAAGAACGCGGCCAAGTGACCCCTTCCCGATCCACCCCACGCTCGCGGCCTCCCGGTCCCGCCCCCGCGGGACCGGGGCACCGGAGCCCAGCGGAGATGTACCGATGACCCTCACTCACTCGCTCGCCAAGCGTGCCCGGGCGCCGCAGACCGCCCACCCGGCGGCACCCCCACGGCGATCCCGCGGGGCCTGGGACCGGCGGGCCCCGCTGCTCCCGGCTCTGATTTTCATGATTGTGGTTACCCAGCTGCCGTTCGTCGGCACCGTGGCGATCTCGTTCATGCGCTGGAACGCCCTCGACCCGAACAGCAAGGCCTTCGCGGGTCTGCAGAACTACAAGGACGCGGTGACCGACCCGCAGCTGCGTTCCTCCCTGCTGACGACCGTCACGCTGACCGCCACGGTGGTTCTGGTCAGCCTGGTACTGGGCCTGGGTCTGGCCTTGCTCCTGGACCGCAGGTTCCGCGGCCGCGGCCTCGTGCGCACCATGCTGATCACCCCGTTCCTCGTGGTGCCGGTGGCCTCCGCTCTGCTGTGGAAGCACGCCCTGTACAACGCCACCTATGGGCTGATCAACGGCTCGCTGACCTGGCTGTGGAGTCTGTTCGGCAGTGACCACGCGCCGCAGCCCGACTGGCTGTCGTCGATTCCTCTGATGTCGGTGGAGGCGTCGCTGATCTGGCAGTGGACGCCGTTCATGATGCTGATCCTGCTCGCCGGACTGCAGAGCCGCCCCATGGACGCCGTCGAAGCCGCTCGCGTGGACGGCGCGAGCACCTGGCAGGTGTTCCGCTTTCTGACCTTCCCGCACCTGCGCCGCTATCTGGAGCTCGCCGCACTGCTGGGCAGCATCTACGTGGTGCAGAACTTCGACGCCGTCTTCACCCTCACCGGCGGCGGCCTGGGGACCGCCAACCTGCCCTACACCGTCTACGAGACCTTCTACCAGGCGCACGACTACGGGCAGGCCTCCGCGGAGGGCGTCATCGTCGTCCTGTGCTCTCTCCTCGTGGGCAGCTTCGCGCTCAGGACCGTCTCGTCCCTGCTCCGAGAGGAGACCCGCTGATGGCCACTACCATTGACACTCCCGGGGGTCTTACGGCTCGCCGCAAGCGCGGCGCACTCGGCCTGCTGGCCTGGCTCTGCGGCATCGTGTTCTTCCTCCCGGTCGCCTGGATGGTGCTCACCTCCCTGCACAGTGAGCCCGACGCCGCGACCAACCCGCCGAGTATCGGGGCGCCGCTGACCGTTCAGGGCTACCGGGAGTTTTTCGGCGCGAGCACCGGGGTCTCCCCCTGGCCGCCGCTGATCAACTCCTTCTCCGCGAGCCTCATGTCGACGCTCCTGGTGCTGGTGCTGTCCATCCCGGCCGCCTACGCGCTGTCCATCAAGCCCGTGCGCAAGTGGTCGGACGCGATGTTCTTCTTCCTGTCCACCAAGATGCTGCCCGCGGTGGCTGGCCTGCTGCCGATCTACCTGATCGCCAAGAACACCGGTCTGCTCGACAACGTCGCGCTGCTGGTCATCCTCTACACCTCGATGAACCTGCCGATCGCGGTGTGGATGATGCGTTCTTTCCTCTCCGAGGTTCCCGTCGAGATCCTGGAGGCAGCCTCCATCGACGGCGCCGGACTGCCCACCGTCCTGGCCCGGATCGTCGCCCCGGTCGTGGCCCCCGGCATCGCGGCAACCTCGCTGATCTGTTTCATCTTCAGCTGGAACGAACTGCTCTTCGCCCGGGTGCTCACCGGGGTCGTCGCCGGCACCGCACCCGTCTTCCTCACCGGCTTCGTCACCAGCCAGGGCCTCTTCCTGGCCAAGGTGTGTGCCGCCGCCGTCTGCATCTCCCTGCCGGTTCTCATCGCCGGATTCGCCGCCCAGGACAAGCTGGTCCAGGGCCTGTCCCTTGGAGCAGTCAAGTGAAAGCCGCCGTCATCAGCTCGCCCGGCCAGGTCGGCGTCGAGAGCGTCGACGACCCCACACCGGGCCCGGGGCAGGTGGTCATCCATGTCTCTGCCTGCGGTCTGTGCGGCACCGATCTGCACATCCTGCAGGGCGAGTTCGCGCCCACCCTGCCCATCATTCCCGGGCACGAGTTCGCCGGCGAGATCGTCGCCCTGGGCTCCGGAGTACGCGACCTCAAAGTCGGCGACCGGGTCGCCGTCGACCCCTCGCTGCACTGCCACGAGTGCCACTACTGCCGCATCGGACGCGGCAACCTGTGCGAACGCTTCAACGCCATCGGAGTCTCCGTCCCCGGCGGCGCCGCCGAGTACACGGCCGCCCCCGCCGCCAACTGCGTCAAACTCCCCGAGCACGTACGCACCGAGGACGCCGCCCTCATCGAACCCCTGTCCTGCGCGGTCCGCGGCTACGACATCCTGCGCTCCACGCTTGCCAGCAACGTACTGATCTACGGCTCCGGCACCATGGGCCTGATGATGCTGGAACTCGCCAAGCGCACCGGCGCGGCCACCGTCGACATGATCGACATCAACGAGGACCGCCTCGCCACCGCCCGCACCCTCGGCTGCAGCAACGCCGTGACCACCGCCGACGAGATCGAGCGCCCACGCGGCTGGGACGTGGTCATCGACGCCACCGGCAACGCCCACGCCATCCAGGAAGCCCTCGGCCGAGTCGGCAAGGGCGGCACCTACCTCCAGTTCGGTGTCGCCGACTACGAGACCAGGGCCACCATCGACCCATACCGCATCTACAATCAAGAGATCACCATCACCGGCTCGATGGCAGTCCTGCATAGCTACGAGCGCGCCGCCGAACTCTTCGCCGGCGGAGTCCTCGACCCGGAGATCTTCATCAGCGACCGACTGCCCCTGACGGACTACGCCGAGGCCGTACGGCAGTTCCAGGCCGGCAAGGGCCGCAAGATCCAGGTACTGCCGTGACCAGGAGTACCGAACCCGAACCCGACCGGGCCCGTACCGAGCCCATGCCGGCGGTCCCGACCGTCCGAAGGCTCACACCGGCATCTAGGCTCCCGGCGCTCGTCATCGGCGAAGCACTGGTAGACATCATCGCCGGCCCCGACGGCCCGCAGCGGAGCCATCCCGGCGGCAGCCCAGCCAACGTGGCGCTGGGCCTGGGCAGGCTGGGCCACCCGGTCCGACTCGCCACCCGCTTGGGGCGTGATCACTTCGGCAGCCTGGTGCAAAAGCACCTGGAAGACAGTGGTGTCGACCTGGCACCGGGATCAGTGGTCGACGCCGCCACCTCCACAGCGACAGCCGTACTCGATTCCGCTGGCGCCGCGAACTACACCTTCGACATCACCTGGGCACTCTCGAAGGCCGTCGAGGAAGCGCTGCGCGACGGACCACCGGCGCACGTCCACGCCGGTTCGATCGCCACCGCCCTAAGTCCAGGGGCCGACCAGGTCTTCAGTACCCTGCACGCCCTGCGAGCCTCAGCCACCATCTCCTACGACCCCAACCTGAGGCCCGCACTGCTCCGCCCCGCGGAGCAAGAGCGTGAACGGGTGGAACAACTCGTTGCCATCAGTGACGTGGTGAAAGCGAGCGAAGAGGACCTCGCCTGGCTGCATCCGGACGAGAACCCCGATAAGACAGCGGCCCACTGGGCACAAAACGGCCCGTCGCTGGTCGTCCTCACCCTGGGAGCGAAGGGCGCTCGGGCCTGGTGGCGACACGGCTGCCAGGACATAGCGCCGGTGCCCGTCCAGGTTGTGGACACCGTCGGGGCAGGCGACGCCTTCATGGCAGGCCTGACCAGCCGACTGTTGCACGCCGGCCTGCTGGGAGGGGGCCTCGGAGTCAAGGCGGCGACGGCGCGTGTGGCACTGCACGCGGCTACGGACACCAACCGCCTGCCCGCGGTTCTCGGCGACGCGCTGGCGGTCGCCGCCCGAACAGCCGCTCTCACGTGCACCCGTGAAGGAGCGGACCCACCCACAGCAGCAGAGCTGATGGTGTGAGCCGACGATGAGTCATCCGTCCCGCTCTGGCGTGGCAGGACGGGACCGATGGGTTATGCGATCGCGTATCCGGCAGTACGGCGCGCTTCGCCCGGTGCGACATCACTGACGTAGACGCCGTCGCTGACTCATCCAGGGCATGATCGCGGAGTTTGGTCAACTTGACTTCGCGACGAACGAGTTGGTGACTGGAAGGCGACAGCTATGACCACTGTGGCATCACGGACGGGGAATCTGCCGGCAGCGTTCACCAGTTTCGTCGGCCGGCAGCCTGAGGTCGCCGAGATCGGCGGCCTACTGCGGACAGCGCGGTTGGCGACGCTCACTGGGCCGGGGGGCGTGGGGAAGACGCGGCTTGCCCTGGAGGTGGCCGCCGGGTCAGCAAATGTCTTCCCGGACGGGGTATGGCTGGTGAACCTGGCCCCTGTGCAGGAGCCGGCCGCGCTGGCCGGTGTGGCCGCCGCCATCCTGGGGGTACCGGAACTCGGTGCCCTGTCTGTCGTGGAGCAACTTGCCCGGTACATGGCGCAGCGGCGGGCACTGATCGTGCTGGACAACTGCGAGCACCTGGCCAGTGCTTGCGCCGAACTCGCGAAATCCCTGCTCTCGGCCGCCCCCGAGCTGCACATCCTGGCAACGAGCCGCCATGCGCTGGGCCTCACGGGCGAGCACATCTTCGCCGTGGCTCCCCTGTCTCCAGCGGAGGCAGCCGGTCTGTTGCAGGACAGGGCGGGCGCTGTCCGTCCCGGTTTCCGGATCAGCGATACGAACCAGGCGCAGGTGTCCCGGCTGTGTGCCGATCTGGACGGGCTGCCGCTGGCGATCGAACTGGCTGCCTCCCGACTCCGCACCCTGACGGTCGGCCAAGTGGTGGACCGGCTCGCAGATCGCTTCGCACTGCTCACCAGCGGCGACGCGACCGCTTGGCCGCACCAGCACACGCTCCGCAAAATGATCGACTGGAGCTACGAGCTGTGCACCACGGCCGAGAGGCTGTTGTGGAACCGGCTGTCGATCTTCGCTGGGGGCTTTGATCTGGACGCGGTCGAGAGTGTCTGCGCGGGGGACGGTATCGCGGAGCACGAAGTGCTGGACCTCCTGGACCGGCTGGTCGCCCAGTCCGTCGTCCTAACCACTGAGGGCGGGGGCCTGCCGCGCTTCCGGCTGCTGGAGACCATCCGGCAGTACGGGCGGGAAAAGCTTGCCGCTTCCGGAGAGGAGGAGCGGCTGCTGCTGCGGCACCGCGACTTCTTTCTCACCCTGGCCCAGCGTGTCGACCAGGGCTGGTTCGGCCCCGGCCAAGCGCAGGCCCTGAACCAACTGCGCGCGGAGCACACAAATCTGCTGGCGGCCCTGGACTGCGACGCCGACCCGCAGATCAAGCTCGTGCTGGCCGCGGCGCTGGGCTTCCATTGGTGCGCTGGCGGCTTCCTCAGTGAGGGGCGCCGTCAGTTCGACCGGGCGCTCGCGGCGGCGCCCGAGTGCACACTGGCGCGCGGCCGTGCGCTCCTCGGTGCCTGCTGGGTTGCACTGACGCAGGGCGATCTCGCGGCAGCCGACCGGTGGTTGGACGAGGCCGAAGCACTGGCCGAGCAACTGGGCGATCCGGAATTGCGCGCCCAAGTAAGCGGCTTCCGCGGCTTGTCAGCGCACTACCGAGGGCAGCCGAAAGAAGGCATGGCCCCGTATGAGGACGCGAGAGCCGCTCTGATGGCACTGGGTAACGAGCGTGAAGCGACCTCCTGGCACCTGTCGCTGGCCTGCGTCCAGGCATACACAGGAGACCCTCGCGCGGCGGAGACGGGCCGGCAGGTGATCGCCGCCTTCGAGGCAAGCGGGGAGCGGTGGGGTCACGCGCAGGTTCTGACGGCACTGGGCCACAACGCCTGGGAACGTGGTGACAGAGAGGCGGCCAAGGCGCTGGCCCGGTCCGCGCTGGAGAACATGCGGGGATTCAACGACTGCGCGATGATCGCGCGCATGCTCGAACTGCTCGCCTGGGCCACAGCCTCCGACGGAACTCACGAGTGGGCGGCCCGGCTGCTGGGCGCCGCTGATGCTCTGTGGAAAGAGACTGGCAGCTCCATCCATGCGTTCGGCCCGCGGATAGCTGAACATCACGCGCGCTGCGAGAAGGCGGCCGCAGATGTCCTGGGCCTGGCGGCATACCTGCAGGCGCTAGCGGAAGGCAGCTGCCACGACAGTCCCAGTCAGGCCATCGAGTACGCCCTGGCCTCTGCTCATGAGCCGGTCTCGTCGGCCACCGCTCCTGGCCCACTGACATCCCGGGAGCGTGAGGTGGCGGCACTGGTGGCCAAGGGCCTGAGCAACCGGCAGATCGCCTCCACACTCAGACTCTCGCCGCGTACTGCCGACCGGCACGTCCAGAACATCCTCGGCAAACTCGGCTTCGGCTGCCGCGCCCAGATCGCTTCGTGGTGGTCCGCGAACCCGGTACCTACTGAGTTGTAGCCCGATACCCACTGTCCGGCGCCCCGCCCCGTGGGTAGAAATGCTTATCGCGCAAGCAGCGGTTGCCCACGATGCTCCTTGCATCAATGTCCGCTCCGACGCCCTCGGCTGCCGCGCACAGACTCGGCCTCAGTCACTGACCAGGTATTGAGCCAGAACATGCCTGCCGTCAGGTGCACACCCCCGGACTCCAGCGTGGCCGTCCCAAGCCGCAGCGCCTCAAACGCGGCGGCACGGATGCCGCTCAGGCCGTCGGACCACACGGCCGTGCACCGGTGTGGAAGTCCTCTGTAGGAGGAGAAGCATGCGAATAAGAAACATGGCCCAGGCCGTGCGTGCCCGCATACGGGCCGCGCTCTGGCGTGACCCGGCCTCACCAGCCGCGTCCGCCGACCCCGGCACGGTGTGGTCGGGCGGCTCGCCGCGCCGACGGCGCGTCGTCGCGGGCGTTGCCACAGCTCTGTCCGTGGTGGCGACGGCCGGTGGACTGACATTCACCGCCACCGTGCCGGCCCAGGCGGACGTCACCGACGGCTTGATACTGGACTACCCACTGGACGAGTTCAGCGGCAACGTGGCCTACGACTCTTCCGGCAACAACCGCGACGGCACCGTCAACGGCACTGTCAGCTGGAAAGGAAACGAAGGCCTGGCCTTCAACGGCTCCGACACCTACATCAAGATGCCCGACAACCTGATGGCCGGGCTCAGTTCGATCACCGTCGACTTCGACGTGTGGATTGACCCGACTATGGGCAAGCCGTACTTCCTGTACGGGATGGGCAACTCCAGCAACGGCAGCGGTAACGGCTACCTGTTCTCCACCGGCAACCAGTTCCGCACTGGCATCACCCAAAGCGACTTCCACGCGGAGCAGCAGACCCGGCCGTCCACCTCGTACCAGCTGGCGCGCGGCATGTGGAAGCACGTGACGTATACCCAGACCGGCAGCACCGGCATCCTGTACGAGAACGGTGCGGAGAAGGCCCGCAACACCTCCGTCGCCATCACCCCGGGCGCGATCGGCAACGGCACTACGGCCGCCGACTACATCGGACGGTCGCTGTACTCCACCGACCTGTACTTCAAGGGTCGGATGCGGGACTTCCGCCTCTACAACCGGGCCCTGGCCGCGAAGGAGGTGGCCGAGCGGGCCAACTGGCGCGACGTGCAGTGGCAGCAGTTGCAGGCCTTGGCCGACAACAACGGTGTCCTGGCGATGTGGCAGGCGGACACTGGGGTCACTGGGGGGAACGGGGCTTGGATGATCGTCCCCGCGGACTACCCGGACGACAAGTACTGCGCTTGGTGCCTGGTGGCCCCTACGGGATGGACCTCCGACTACGGGGTGGTGCCCACCGAGTGGCCCCAGCCGGATGTCCTGGTCCGCAGCCAGTTCACCCAGCAACAGATCAATGACATCGAGGACGCGGTCGTCAACCGGGTGCAGCCCACCTCGGACACACTGGTCCGCGACACCACCTACAACCTGAAGTATTTCTACGACGGTCCGAGCGACACGGTCGTGGTGCAGACCGATGCACCCACGTCGGTCACCGACCCGCTGAAGACGGCCTACCCC
Source organism: Streptomyces arenae (assembly GCF_022343545.1). Classification (NCBI taxonomy): domain Bacteria; kingdom Bacillati; phylum Actinomycetota; class Actinomycetes; order Kitasatosporales; family Streptomycetaceae; genus Streptomyces; species Streptomyces arenae. The sequence goes on along the minus strand of NZ_JAKQYH010000088.1, from coordinate 10,853 downwards.
GGCAAGGTGACGATCCAGGCACTCCCCGGCGCTACCCCGGCGGGCAGGTGCACCAATGACACCGGGACCGCGGGCGAGGTTTCGGAGCTCCCCGCCGACCCGACAGAAGGCATGGACAACGACCGTACGGATCTTGAGTGGCAGCAGGTGGAGGCCCTGCGCGACTACAACTGTGCCCTGGCCGCGTACGACGACCCGACCACCGGGCCGGTCCTGGTCTTCCCATCGGACAGCACCGACCTCAGCGTGGTCAGCCCGTCGAACTGGACGTCGCCCTTCGGTCAGAAGCCGACTGACTGGCCGAAGCCGACCACTAAGAAAAGCGCGCAGTTCACCCTGCTCAAGATCAAAGAGATCCAGGCCGCGGTCCTCGATCAGCTGTCACCCGAAGACGTCGCCGACGGCAGCCCGTCATACGTCGTGTCGGTCTACTACGACGGTCGATCCGACCGGGTGGTGGTGGAGACCGACGCACCGTCCTCGGCCACGGATCCGCTGGTGACCGCCTACCCCAACCAGATCACCATCAAGCCGTACACGCCGCCCACCGCAGCCCCTGAGCCAGCCGAACAGGCCGTGAACTAAAGCAGGTCGTCCCCGCCGTGGGGTAGGAAAGGACAATCGATGAGACATTGCCTGTCCAGGACACGCTGCAGAACGCAGCGGCGAAAGAGAAGAATACCCAGCATCATGGTTGTCGCAGCCATGATCGCCAGCACCCTCAGCGCGGTCCTCTTCTGGGTGACGCAGCCGGCCTCCGCCCTGGTCGAGGACTACAGGGCCGCCAACTGGAACATGCAGGGCGCCCAGAACCAGCAGGACAACAAGTGGCAGTCTGGTGTCCGGGCTCTGATCAACGCCGGTCACAACGTGATCGCTTTGCAGGAAGCCGGCCAGGCGCCCGCGTCGGCAGGAAGCTTCAACGCCGCAGGCCAGTGGGTGTCGGGGCAGCCGGATCAACATTGGACATTCCTGACCGACCTGCGCAACGGCGCAGGCTACACGGTGTATGAGTACGAGTGGCGCCCCAACGGAACCCGTGGCGACGCCTACTACATCTACTTCATGCAAACCGACTTCGGCGCGAACCGGGTCAACCTCGCCATCGTCACCCACCGCAGGGCCGATGCAATCAACGTCGCCCGACCGTTCGTTAACGCCAACACCGGCACGACCGGCCGGCCAGCTTTGGGCATCAGGCTCGACAACACGTATTTCTGGAGCGTTCACGCATCGGCCAGCCGTGGATACGACGCTGCCGTCCTGCTCGAAAACATCGATGCGGCCTCGAATCACCGCCCGTGGGCTGCCTTGGGCGACTTCAACCGCGAGCCCCAAACCCTGCAAGCACACGCCGACCAGCACAACCTGTTCATCTACAGCACCGGCCAGGTCACCCATTACGGCGGGAGCGGAAACAACCGCGAACTCGACTACATGGTCACGAACGAACTGGTCCCAGGTTTCACCCCTGGTACCACAGACCTCGGCTCCGACCACCGCGCCGTCTTCTACTACACCCTACGCGCCAACGCAGACGTGCAGATCAGGGTGCCCAGTTTCGGCAACGCCACGCTCGCCGGCGACACATCCGAAGACGACCGGGTACGAGCCTGGGCCGAAGACACGTCCGGGTGGCCTGATGTGAACTGGCGTTACACCCAGGTCCAAGGCAGCGTGGTGACCATCAAGAATGACGACACGGGCCTGTGTCTGGATGCCTCCGACACGGTACTGAGAAGCAAGTCGTGCAACGGCAGCACCGCACAGCAGTTCTACGCCGATCTCTCACAAAACGGGCTACTTGAACTGCAGCCCTTTGTAAAACCCAGCATGTGCGTTGCACCAGTCGGCCGCCTTATCACCGGCCTTTCCTCCTACATGTCAACCACGGCCAGCTGCGGCGACCCGGGGGCTCACCTCGGCACCCGGTACAACGGCGACCCTGGATCCGGTGCGGCGCCCGCGATCTTCGGCCATCTGCAGGTTCCGTCCGCACTCACGGTCGCGGCGGACGGCTCCGCCCAGTACCGCACTGTGCAGGACGCGATCAACGCCGTGCCCGCGGACGGAAACCCTCACACCATCGTCGTCAACAAAGGCACCTACCACGAGGTCGTCAACGTCCCGAGCAACCTGACCAACCTCACCATCAAGGGCGCCACCGGCAATCCCGAGGACGTCAACATCACCTACGGCAACGCCCACGGGATGACCAACCCCGCGACCAGCCAGCCGTACGGCACTGACGGCAGTGCCACCGCCACCTTCAAACCGACCAACCTCAGGGTCCAGGATCTCACCATCACCAACTCCTTCGACCCAAGCCAGCATCCAGAGATCGACCAGTTCTCGACCCAGGCGGTAGCGCTGCTCGCCAGGGGTGACCGGCAGGTGTATACCAACGTCCGCCTCATCGGCCGCCAGGACACCGTGGAGGTCAAGTCTCCGGTCGCCACCGACCAGACCCGGCAGTACTTCCGCAACGTCTACGTGCAGGGCTCGATCGACTTCATCTTCGGCAACGCCACTGCGGTCTTCGACCACGCCAATATCGGTCTCGCCTCCTGGCCCGGCGGCACGATCACAGCACCCAACACCGATCAGGCGAAGCAGTACGGAATCCTCATCACCAACAGCACCATCTCCTCCTCGGCCGGAGCGAACACCATGTACCTCGGCCGGCCGTGGCACAGCACCACAACCGCCCAGCCCCAGGCGGTGATTCGGGACAGCTCGCTGCCCGCCGCAATCACTGCCGCCCAACCCTGGACCAACATGGACACCACCTACACCTGGCAGCAGGCCCGGTTCTTCGAGTACCACAACTCCGGCGCCGGAGCAGGAGTGAATTCCAACCGACCGCAACTGACCGACGCCCAGGCTGGGAATTACACCGCCCAGAAGTACCTGGCCGGCACCGACGGCTGGAACCCGACTTGGTGACCGCAGCAGAGTCCGCCCTCACCGAGCGGTGAACCACAGCGGGGCCGAGACAGCACAACCCTCCCGGCCCCGCCACTGCGAAGATGCCTCGTGCCGAGTGCATGCCCTGGTCATGCCCACCCCGAGGGTCACGATCGCGCAAGTCGCAGCCGAGGCCGGTGTGTCCGCCATGACCGTCTCCAACGTCATAAACGAGCGTCCCGGAGCCTCTGTGTCCACCCGGCAGCGCGTCCTAGACGTCGCGAGACGACTCGGCTACACCCCGCACGGCAAGCGCGGCCGGACCGGCCTCATCGGCGTTCTCACCCTGGATCTCACCGGGGAGTACAGCCTCGAAGTCGTCCGTGGCATCGCCGAGGAAGTCGCCGACGACGAACGCGAACTCCTGCTGAACGCCTCCCTCGACGCCATCCGGGAATGCGACCGCATCGCGTTCTTCGCGGGCGGTCTCGTCGAAGGTCTGTTGCTCATCGCGCCCGTCCTCGAACCGGACACGTTGCGAGAGGTCCAGGAGGCGGATCTCCCGGTCGTAGTCATCGATCCGCGTCGCCTCGATGTGGACCTGCCCAGGGTGACAGTCGGCAACTACGACGGTGTCCGGGCCGGCACCCAGCACCTGATCGAGACCGGCCACCGGCACATCGCCTACATCCGCGGCGAGGACGACCACGAGAGCACCGAGAAGCGCTACCGCGGCTGCACCGACGCCCTGCGCCTGGCCGGCATCAAGCCAGACCCCACCCTGGTGGCCTCACTAACTTCAACCGCCAGGGCGGCGTGCACGCGGCCACACAACTGCTGAGCGCACAGCGCCGCCCCACCGCCATCGTCGCCAGTGCGGACCTCATAGCCGTGGGCGCCCTCGATGCTGCCCGAGCTCTGGGACTGTCCGTACCCGACGACCTCCCGCAGTACCCCGCTGCTCACCACCGTGCGGCAGCCCCCTGCACGAAATGGGCCGCGCGGGCACCCGGGCCCTGATGTTCCTCATCGCACGCCAGCCCCTCCCCACAGACGACATCCTCCGCGCCACGACAGCACGCCCTGCACCAGGGGCGGGACCACCTCCCCAGTCATGGCGCGAGTGCGTTCAGCAGCCTCGGCGATGCCTGGAGCGCCGTTCGTTGCATCAGGTCCACGACGCCACGCGTGCCCGCCATCTCCGATCCTCCGCCGGCTCGGCCGGGGCCGCCGTGACGCAGGGCAGGGAGGGGGGATCCGTGGCCGGTTACGTGCCGGTACGCGGACCGCCGCTCCTCCAACGCACCGTTGTAGAGGGAACACTGCTCCCGCAGCATCTCGCCGAGCGACTGGGCCTGACGGACGGTCGGATACATCAGGAACTTGTACGCACGGATCAACGAGATCACCCCCTCCGACTGTTGTGATCATCCTAGTGCGGGTCACTGGCAACGGCGGTCCCTCTAAAGGGTGTTGCACAAGGCTGGGTGTGGGCAGGTCAGAGCCCGTGATCGCGGTCTTCTGGTCATGATGCGAGGGCGAGGTTGTGCATGCGGGCGACGGCCTGGACCGCGTGATGGAGACCGTCGCCCCGCTGGCGGCAGTCCCGCAGGATCTTGTAGTTCTTCAGCCGGCCGATGACGTGTTCCACCCGAGCACGGACCCTGCGGTGCTCGGCGTTGTCGTCCTCCTCGCCCGGCAGCAGGGCCCGTCCCGGGCGTTTGCGATGCGGCACCGCCATTCCGCAGTTGAGATAAGCGCCGTCGCCCAGCACCGTCACACCCTCGCAGTACTGGCTCAACCCGGACGCCCGCCAGGCATGGGCGTCCGCGGTCGTCCCCGGCACCGGCCGCGCCGCCGCGATCACCAGCCGGGTGTCGGCATCCACGACGACCTGCACGTTCGCCGAGAACCGGTAGTTACGGCTGGAAGCCGCCACGCTCCGGTCCCGCAGCGGGATCAGCGTGCCGTCCACGATCCACAACCGGTCCGCGGCATCCGCCGGACGGGCCACGGGTTCGATCGCGAGCAGGGGTCCCAGCCGCTGGATGACCCGGCACACCGTGGAGGAGGAGACACCGAACAGCGGACCGAGCTGCCGCATCGTGAGGTTCGTGCGGTAGTACACCGCGACCATCAGCACCCGCTCGGCCAGCGGCAACGACCACGGCCGGCCCCGCAACGTGCCGTTGCCGCCCCGCTCCCACACCACCTTCAACAGACCCGAGAACTGCGCCACCCGCAGCCCCGTGAACGTCTCCACCCACACCCGCTCAGCCCTTAACACCCCAGCCATACAAGGGATATGCCCAGCTCAGAGCCTTACGCAACACCCTTTAGAGGGGGTCTAAGCGCCCCTACAAGTCACGTCATACGACAGCGACGGCTGCGTGGCGGACACAGCTGATCAACTTGCCGACCTCCGCAATGGACGCTGTCGCCGCCCGGCCCACCTATCCAGACACGAAGAATAAAGGCGTAGCTGAAAGCTGGGCATCGCCCTCAGAGGCAGAGGTCACTCGTGTTTGCCAAAGCCGTTGAGATACTGATTTTTATCCATGGCACGCACCTGATTCATCTCTTCGTCAGTCAGTTCGAAGTCGAAGATGTCGATGTTCTGCGCTAGATGCTCCGGGTTGGTTGAACTGGGGAAGATTATCGTGCCCTCCTGGATATGCCAGCGCAAGATGATCTGAGCATTCGATTTGCCGTATTTTTTACCCAGGTGCGCGAAGACCGGCTCTTCAAGCAGGCTCCGGTTCCCCCGCCCCAACGGATACCAGCCCTCGATGGCAGTTCCAGCTGGCTCTATGAGCGCGGGAAGATTCTTCTGCTGATAGTAAGGATGCGACTCAACCTGCAAAACTTGCGGTTTGACCGTCGCGAAGTTCAGCAGATCTTCGAGCCGCTTTCCGTTGAAATTGGAGATGCCGATGCTTCGCGTCTTCCCTTCCGCCAGGGCCTGCTCTAGAAGTCGCCAGCCACTTTGCCAGGTAGCTGAATAGGTATGGAGCAGTACTAGATCAACATAATCAGTGTCTAGACGTTCCAGCATCTTGTCCATCGCCCGGACATCCTTGTAGTCGCCAGTGAAGAACTTACTGGTGACCCAGACCTGATTACGCGGGATGCCTGATTCACGCACGGCTTTGCCAACAGATGCCTCATTGCCGTAGATATGCGCGGTGTCAATGTGGCGGTAGCCCAGCTCAAGCGCCGTCCTCACCGTAGTCTCGCTGACATCGCCTTTTTTGACGCGGTACATACCGAGACCAAATTGAGGAATCTTTACACCGTTGTTCAGCGTGATTGCTGTCTGCGCCATGGGTGTCCTTCTATTTCCCGTATTTATTTAGGTACTGGTTTTTGTCCATGGCCTGGATCTGCGCCATCTCGCCATCCGTCAGCTCAAAGTCGAAGATGTCGATGTTCTGCGCTAGGTGCTCCGGGTTGGTTGAGCTGGGGAAGACCACGCTTCCCTCCTGAATGTGCCAGCGCAAGATGATCTGAGCATTCGATTTGCCGTATTTGGCGCCAAGTTGGGCAAACAAAGGCTCCGAGAGCAGTCCACGGTCGCCGTGCCCCAGGGGGTACCAGTCCTCCAAAACTGTTCCGTATGGGGCCAGGAAACCTCTCAGCGACTTCTGCTGGTAATAAGGATGCCGCTCAACCTGCAGTACGTGCGGTTTGATGGTGGCGAAATCCATGAGGTCCGACAGGTTCTTGCCGTTGAAGTTGGAGACGCCAATACTGCGCGCCTTCCCCTCCGACAATGCCTGCTCCAGCAATTGCCATCCGTACTTCCAGGCTGGCGAGTATTCATGAAGGAGGACAAGATCTACATAATCCGTGCCCAAGCGCTCCAACATCTGATCCATCGCCGCAGGATTTCGATAATCGTTGGCGTACGAAGAGAACTTGCTCGTGATCCACACCTCTTCGCGCGGCACACCCGCCGCACGAATCCCCGCCATGACTGAAGCCTCATTGCCATAGATATGCGCCGTGTCAATATGGCGGTATCCCAGCCCCAGGGCCGTTTTCACTGCACCCTCTGTCACCGATCCCCGAGGAACCTGGTACACACCGAGGCCAAACTGGGGAATCTCTCTGCCGTTGCTCAATGTCACTGCGTTACGCATTTTTCCTGTCCCCTTACTTCGTGTTATCCGTGGCGGTCAGAACGACCGTCACCTGATTATCCGCCCAGCTGTAGGCGGCGGTCACGACGGGCTCTACGGACACGTGCTCTCCATGGTCTTTGAGCGTCGCCATCATCGCTTGATAGTGGCTGGCAGAAGTCCAGCCCATACCCCCTTCCACACCCTTAACGTAAAGTGTCATAAAAGTGTGGCGATCAGTATCGTCGGTCACGACAGTAATGCTGGTGACCTCGTCTCCAGCAAGCATGACTTTCATCTGGGCGCTGTCATCACCCACTGCCACAACATCCCCAATCGGTTTGGCAGGGAGTTGAAACTCAGTAGGCACCTTGGCATTGAATCCTCTGACCAGGTCTGCGTACGCGGCGAGTTTCATATTCACATCTCTCTTTCTTGGTGGTACGAATCGTTGAGATGGCACCACGGAGGCCACACCGAGGGCGGCACCAGCTCACTTACTTCGCAGGCCCGCAACCCTATCGGCCGTTTTCCGTGAATTCAATCGTTGTGGTACTGCAGAGGGGGGTAGATTTTCTTCCCCCCCTGTCGCCAGATCAAGTGTGCAATCATGCGCGCAGCAAACGTAGGCGGCACACCATTGACCTCCTGACCAGGCCGTTCACCGACGAACGCACCCATCGGGGTACGCGGGCCGGTACCTGCCTCCACCCGGTCAGAAGGAAAATCGGGTTCATCGAAGGTGATAAGGAAAAGAGGAAAAGGTACCTCTAGATTAATGCGAGCGTTGGAGCGTGAGGTGGCCTTCGGGCGGGGCACGGCCTGTACCCGCCTGGCCGGCCCTGACCGAGTCCCAGCAACATGCGAGGGGCATCCCCGGGCCACGCCCTGGCCGCGCTCCTCGACATCGCCGCCGCCGCGCTGCCTGCAGAAGCGGCCATGAGCCCCTGGTCTGCTGCAACGCAGCGTTGCCGTCTGTGCGGACAACTACACGGATGCCTCGGCTGACCGGGATAGCGCGGTGGCGTCGGGTGTCTGTCTGGCCGCGTGCCCGATGGCTCCACCCGTGTTCAGCAGCCTGATGAAGATTTCGAGGACGACGTGCGGCTCGCGCGGGACATCATCAGCCATGCCGAGAAACCGCCGGTCACCGCCAGGCATTGCGGCCAGTCCTCTCAGGCTCAGCACAGCACCATGGCCTCGCATCCTGTTCCACCCGTACGACCGATGGGGTTTCGCTGGGCTCGACCCCGCGGTCGACGAGCAGTATGTGCGCTACGTCGTGCGGCGACTCGCGGCGCTCTCGAACGTGTGGTGGTCGATGGCCAACGAGTACGATTTCGTATGGGCCAAGGACGAGGACGACTGGGGGCGGCTGGCGGCAATCGTGTCAGCGGAGGATCCCTTCGGGCATCTAAACTCCATCCACAACTGCCAGCCGTTCTACGACTACTCGAAGCCCTGGATCACTCACGTGAGCATCCAGCGCGTGGACGTCTACCGGATCGCGGAGAACACCAATGAGTGGCGCGATCGGTGGGGCAAGCCCGTCGTCATCGACGAATGCGCGTATGAGGGCGACATCGACCAGGGCTGGGGCAACATCACCAGCGAGGAGATGACGCGCCGCTTCTGGGAGGGTGCGGTGCGCGGCGGGTATGTCGGCCACGGTGAGACCTACCTCCCCTTCCCGCAGGGCGAGGCGGAAGCCCCCCGGGCGGGCCGGCGATGACGCCGAGGTGCTGTGGTGGTCGAAGGGGGCGTGCTGCACGGCGGCTCGCCCGACCGCATCGGTTTCCTCGACCGGATCCTCGCGGAGGTACCGGAGGTACCGGAGGGAGCGCTGGAGCCGCGCCCTATCCGACTGGGACGTGCCCTGGGCGCAGCCAGCGGACGGCACCATGCGGATCGGCTACTTCGGCTTCAACCGCCCACGGTTCCGCAACCTCGTGCTGCCCAAGGGCGAGTGGACGATCGATGTCCTCGACACCTGGAACATGACCGTCGAGCGCGTTCCCGGCACGTTCTGCGGCACGGCGCGCACGGAGTTCCCCGGTCGGCAGTTCATGGCCGTCCGCCTGTTGCGCGTTGCTGACTGAGGACAACCGAGCGGGTGCGCGCGGCAGTTCCCCTGTGGAGGACGAAGCGAGCGCTACGTTGATCCGGCTCGAGCGGGAGCCAGGGCCGACGTTCCTCTCGTGAGAACCATATGATCCTCCGCATTTTGAGAAACCTCAGAAGGGAAGTTTTCTCTCCCAGGGGCGGCCCCTACAGGGGATAGATTCCTCCCCCCCTTGCGGCGATGCAGTTTCGATGGGTGGTAGCTATCGTCAGTTGCGTCACGTGCCCAGCTAGAGGAATCGGCGGATGGTATTTCTACTGACGATTCAGCAGGCGAGGACGTTCGGAGGGGTTGGTCGGCGGGAAGCGTCTCAGCCCGATACGCGGGTGCTGCTTGTCGCAGACCGCCTCCGGGAACGCGTCTTCGCCCACCCCAAGCATGTCGGATCGGACTCATTCCGCGTGCGATTTCCCGCAGGCCGCTGTTACATCGGTCGGCTGCGGGCTGGGACGGAATTGTCTCCTTCCCGTCATGACCGGGATGGATTTTGCCCATCGAGACTTTCCGGCGTGATGCCGCGCCCGTCAGAGGCCCGACTTGTTCGGCCAGGAGAGCGCCGTGCTCAACGCCGACGAGGCAACGTCGCTCACGCCCGTGGGCTCTGCGGCTCCAAGCCCGGCCTGGCTATGGCCGAAAGGAGCAGCGAGGGTGGGTCATTTCGCCGTTGGTCGGGCCGGGGAGTCTGCGTGCGCCCGGGGTGCGGCTCCGGGGTTCGCCTCGAGCTGGGCGCGTTCGTTGTGGGGCCGCGGGTGGCCTTGGGCCAGGGTTGACTCTCCCGGTGTCACAAGCATCTGCGATCACAGGGAGAGACCCCCTGCGCATCAAGGCACGCAAACCAGGGGGCGGGGAGATCTTCGACCCGCTTGGCGGCTGGATTCCCTGCAGGATTTGGTCGACCAACAACGGTCTTTAGCTACGCAGTGAGAACGTCGGCTCGGCACTTGGCGGAACGGAGCAATGAGCACTATGGCACCCCCCTCTCCAGCGATCACTTCAGACCTCGAGTGGACCGAGTTGGACCAGCGGGCCGTCGACACCGCCCGCGTCCTGGCCGCCGATGCCGTACAGAAGGTCGGCAACGGCCATCCGGGTACGGCGATGAGCCTGGCGCCGGCCGCGTACACCCTCTTCCAGAAGGTGATGCGGCACGACCCGTCCGATCCCGACTGGGTGGGCCGCGACCGCTTCGTGCTGTCCGCCGGTCACTCGTCGCTGACCCTCTACACGCAGCTGTACCTGGCCGGCTTCGGCCTGGAGCTGTCGGACCTCGAAGGCTTCCGCACCTGGGGCTCGAAGACCCCCGGTCACCCGGAGTACGGCCACACCAGGGGCGTGGAGACCACCACCGGCCCGCTCGGCCAGGGTGTCGCCAACGCCGTGGGCATGGCGATGGCCGCCCGCTACGAGCGCGGCCTGTTCGACCCGGACGCCCCGCAGGGCGAGTCCCCCTTCGACCACTACATCTACTGCATCGCCGGTGACGGCTGCCTCCAGGAGGGCATCTCCGCCGAAGCGTCCTCGATGGCCGGTCACCAGAAGCTCGGCAACCTGATCCTGCTGTGGGACGACAACCACATCTCGATCGAGGGCGACACCGAGACGGCCGTCTCCGAGGACACCGTCAAGCGGTACGAGGCGTACGGCTGGCACGTGCAGCGGATCGCCCCGAAGCCGGACGGCGACCTGGACCCGCACGCCATCTA
>NZ_JAKQYH010000057.1:0-137264 GCF_022343545.1 Streptomyces arenae | reverse complement strand
CCGCACCGCGCCGCCGCGCCGCGCCCGGCGGCCGGGCCGCCTGCCTTCTCGGGCGCGCGGGCGGCGGCGGTGCAGGCGGCCGTCCTCGACGGCCTGCCGGCCGCGCTGCCCGACCTCACCTCGCTCATCGGGGCCCGTGAGCGGCGGGTGCGGGAACGGCCGAAGGACGCGGCGGCCTGGGCGGTGCTGGGTGCCGCGTACGTGGAGCGGATCCGGCGGACCGACGGGACGGCCGACTATCCGAAGGCCGAGGAGGCGCTGCGGACCTCCCTCCGGGTGGCCGCCAAGGGCAACGCCGAGGCGCTGGGCGGGCTCGCCGCGCTGGCGAACGCGCGCCGGGACTTCGCCGAGGCCAGGCGGTTCGGTGAGGAGGCGCTGAAGGCGGCGCCGAAGCGGTGGTCGACGTATCCGGTGCTGATCGACGCCTGCGACGGGCTCGGCGACTACAAGGCGGCCCGGTCCGCGCTGGACAAGCTGATGGCGCTGAAGGTCGGGGCGGCGGTGCGGCCGGCCGTGATGGCGCGGGCCTCTGCGGTGTACCGGGACCGGGGCTGGCGCGAGGACGCGGCGGCCCAGGTGACGGACGCGGCGGCGGCCGCGCGGACGCCCGCCGAGCAGGCCGCGTACCTCACCCAGGCCGGGCAGCTGGCCTGGGAGCGGGGTGAACGGGAGGACGCGCTGCGGCACTTCGAGGCGGCCGTGCGCCTGGACCGGGACCAGGCGGCCGCGCGCGCCGGGCAGGGGCGGGCGCTGGCCGGGCTGGGCCGCACCGAGGAGGCGCTGGCCGCGTACCGGGAGGCGCTCGCCCACCGGCCCACCCCGCAGGTCACCCTGGAGCTGGCCGAGCTGTACGAGTCGCTGGGGATGACCCGGCAGGCGCACACGGAGTACGAGCTGATGCGGTCCCGGGTGGAGGAGGAGCTGGCCGCCGGCGTCGACGACGACCTGCTGATCGGCCGGTACGAGGCGGACCACGGGGACCCCGAGGAGGGCGTGCAGCGGCTGACCGCCGAGTGGGAGCGGCAGCCCGGTATCGAGGTGGCGGACGCGCTGGGCTGGGCGCTGCACCGGGCCGGTGACGACCAGGAGGCCCTGCGGTACGCCTCGATCGCCACGGACTCGACGAAGGGCGGCGGGGTGCGCAGTGCCCTGTACGCCTTCCACCGGGGCATGATCGAACGGGACCTGGACGAGGACGCCCCGGCCCGCCGTCACCTCCAGGACGCCCTGCGCTTCAACCCGTACTTCTCCCCGCTCCAGGCCCCGGTGGCGCGATCGGCCCTGGCGGCGCTGGGCGAACAGCCACCGGAGGAACCGCTGCCGGGCTGACCGGCGGTCAGAGGTTGCCGCGGCGGTCCTGCTCCCGCTCGATCGCTTCGAAGAGGGCCTTGAAGTTGCCCTTGCCGAAGCCCATCGAGCCGTGGCGTTCGATGATCTCGAAGAAGACCGTCGGACGGTCCTGGACCGGCTTGGTGAAGATCTGGAGCAGGTAGCCGTCCTCGTCGCGGTCGGCGAGGATCTTCAGCTCGCGCAGGGTGTCGATCGGCACCCGGGTGTCGCCGACCCATTCGCCGAGGGTGTCGTAGTAGCTGTCCGGGGTGTCCAGGAACTCGACGCCGGCCGCGCGCATGGTCCGTACGGTCTCGACGATGTCGTTGGTGTTGAGCGCGATGTGCTGGACACCCGCGCCGCCGTAGAACTCCAGGTACTCGTCGATCTGGGACTTCTTCTTGGCGATGGCCGGTTCGTTGATCGGGAACTTGACCTTCAGGGTGCCGTCGGCGACCACCTTGGACATCAGCGCGCTGTACTCGGTGGCGATGTCGTCGCCGACGAACTCCTTCATGTTCGAGAAGCCCATGACCCGGTGGTAGAAGTCGACCCAGTCGTTCATCCGGCCGAGTTCGACGTTGCCGACGCAGTGGTCGACGGCCTGGAAGGTGCGGCGGGCCGGGGGTGCGACGATCGGGGACGCGGCGGCGAACCCCGGGAGGTAGGGGCCGTCGTAGTGCGTGCGTTCGACGAGGGTGTGGCGGGTCTCGCCGTACGTGGCGATCGCGGCCAGCACCACGGTGCCGTGCTCGTCCTTCAGCTCGTAGGGCTCGGCCACCGAGCGGGCGCCGTGCTCGACCGCGTACGCGTGGGCGCGGCGGGCGTCCGGTACCTCGATGGCGAGGTCGACCACGCCGTCGCCGTGCTCGGCGACGTGCTGGGCGAGGAAGTGGCCCCAGGGGGTGGCGGGCTTGATGACGGAGGTGAGGACGAACCTCGCCGAGCCGTTCTCCAGCACGTAGCTCGCGGTCTCGCGGCTGCCGTTCTCCGGTCCGGAGTACGCGACCAGCCGCATGCCGAAGGCGCTGGAGTAGTAGTGCGCGGCCTGCTTGGCGTTGCCGACGGCGAAGACGACCGCGTCCATCCCCCGGACCGGGAAGGGGTCGTCCTGCCGGGCCGTCGTGACGGGAGCGTGCTCTGTGGTCTGCGTCATGTCCGAAGGGTGAACCCGGCGGACAAGGTGCGCAATAGTTCGGGTTTCAGCTGCGCAATATGCTCAGCGGTACGGCCGTTTCGGCGGACTTTCTGTACAGGGTGACCATCCGGAGGCGGGTATGGCGATCGATCATCTGGACGGGCGGATCCTGGTGCTGCTGGCCCGGGAGCCGCGGATCGGGGTGCTGGAGATGTCCCGCCGGCTGGGGGTGGCCCGGGGGACCGTGCAGGCGCGACTCGACCGGCTTCAGTCGAACGGGGTCATCCAGGGGTTCGGCCCCCAGGTGGACCCGGCGGCCCTCGGCTACCCGGTCACCGCGTTCGCCACGCTCCAGATCCGGCAGGGCCAGGGGCCGGACGTGCGCGCGCACCTGGCGGGCGTGCCGGAGGTGCTGGAGCTGCACACCACGACCGGCACCGGGGACATGCTGTGCCGGCTGGTGGCCCGCTCCAACGCCGATCTCCAGCGGGTGATCGACCGGGTCGTCGGTTTCGACGGCATCGTCCGGGCCTCCACGGCGATCGTCATGGAGAACCCCGTCCCGCTGCGGATCATCCCCCTGGTGGAGCAGGCCGCGGCGGACGGCGACGGGGCCTGACCGGACATACAAAGAAGTCGATGCAAAGGATACGTTGCAAAGGGTCCTTTGCAACGCTACCCTCGATACATGAGCGAACCCCGTGACCCTCTGGTCCGCGATCTCGACGCCCGCTCCCTGCGCGGGCTCGCCCACCCGCTGCGGATGCAGCTGCTGGACGCCCTGCGCTACGGCGGGCCGGCCACCGCCTCCCAGCTCGCGGAGAAACTGGGCGAGTCGAGCGGGGCCACCAGCTACCACCTGCGCCAGCTCGCGGCGCACGGCTTCGTCGTGGACGCACCCGAGCGGGGCAAGGGCCGCGAACGCTGGTGGAAGGCGGCACACCAGGGCCTGCGCTTCGACGACGCCCTGCTCACGGACACCGACCCGGTCGTCCGCGGCGCCGCCGACATGTACCTGCACGAGATCGCCACCACCCAGATCAGGAACCTGTCCACCTGGCTCGGCACCCGCGCCGAATGGCCCGAGGAGTGGAACCGCGTCTGGGACATGAGCAGCGCGACGCTACGGCTCACCCCGGAACTCGCCCAGGAACTGACCGAGAAGATGCACGCGCTCGTCGACACCTACCGCGACCGGGCCGCCGACGACGACAGCGTCACGCAGGTACGCATCCACACGCACCTCTTCCCCATCGAGACGGACTGAGAGGCCCACCCAGATGCTGCACCCCGAGACCCACCTCGCCCTGCACCACACCCGCACCGCGGAACTCCACGCCGAGGCCGAGACCCACCGCCTGGCCGCACAGGGCCGACGCCCGCGCACCCTGCGTACCCGCGTCGGCTGGACCCTGGTGGAAGTAGGCCTGCGCCTGGCAACCCCGGTTCCGGCATCAGCGCCCCTTTAGAGACGCGGGGATCTGCGCCCCTTTAGGGGCGCGGGGCGGTATCGATGTGCGGCTGCCGCCGCGTGGGCGCGAGCAGCCCCCACCCACCGGTCACCCAACACTCAGCAGCCGGCGACCTTCTCCCCCTTCTCCAACGCCACCAGGTCGGAGACGGCCCCCTTGAGACTGGTCACCGGCACCAGCCTCAGCCCCTTCGGCAGCTCGGCCTTCGCGTCACCGCACTCGTCCCTCGGCACCAGGAACACCGTCGCCCCGTCCCGCCGGGCCGCCTGCGTCTTCAACGCGACCCCGCCCACGGCCCCCACCGTCCCGTCGGCGGTGATGGTCCCCGTACCGGCGATGTTCTTCCCCCCGGTGAGGTCTCCCCCGCTCCCGTTCCCGTCGAGCTTGTCGATCACCCCGAGCGAGAACAGCAGCCCCGCGCTCGGCCCGCCCACGTCCGCCAGCTTCAGGGTCACCTTGACCTTGCCCGCGCTGAGCCCGAGGTACTTCAGCGCGGCCTGGGCCGCCGCGTCCTGCGACTGCTGCATCTGCTCGGTGTTGTGCTGCTCGATCTCCTTGACGTCGCCGCCGCTCGGATACACCGAGTCGCGCGGCAACACCGCCCGGTCCGTCCGGAACCAGTTGCCGACGACGTCGCCCAGCGACACCCGCGCGTCCGGCCCGGTCGCCTCGATCGTCGTCATCCGCAGCTGTCCGCTGGTGGTGCGGGTGGGCGCCCCGGCGATGGTGATCACCGGGGTCCCCTGGTTGTCGCCGAGGACGTTCGCCGTCATCCCGGGCTGGGCCACCGAGAACGGCAGCGGCGCGAAGACGGCCGTACCGATCAGAGCCACGACGGGAACCGCACACACGGCGATGGCCTGGAGACGCGTGAGACGTGAGAGCACGGAGTCAATCTAACGTGGCGACCTGTTCCGGCCATCGCCCCGACCCCGCTCACCGCGCATCTCCACGCACCGCGCACGGCCCGCCCGGCCCCGTCGGGAGGGGCGGCTAGCGCAACGCCTCCGCGACCTCCCTCGCCGCGTCCATCACGCGTGTCCCCACCCGCTCCGGGACGGCGTCCGCGAGCATCACGACACCGACGCTCCCCTCCACCCCGGTGACCCCCAGCAGCGGAGCCGCGGCCCCGCTCGCCCCGGCCTCCAACTCGCCGTGCGTCAGCGTGTATCCGGGGTCGTCGCGCGGCGAGTGCCGGGCGGACAGGATCGCCCGGCCGGCGGCCCCCCGGTCCAGCGGATGCCGGAACCCGGCCCGGTACGCCACGTGGTAGTCGGTCCAGCTCGGCTCGACCACCGCGACCGCGAGCGCCTCCGTCCCGTCGACCAGCGTCAGATGGGCGGTCGCCCCGATGTCCTCGGCGAGCGAACGGAGCGCCGGCAGGGCGGCCTCCCGTACGAGCGGATGCACCTGCCGTCCGAGGCGCAGCACCCCCAGCCCGACCCGGGCTCGCCCGCCCAGGTCGCGCCGTACCAGCGCATGCTGTTCAAGGGTGGCGAGCAACCGGTACACCACGGTCCGGTTCACGCCCAGTTTGTTGGACAGCTCGGTGACGGTCAGCCCGTGGTCCGTGTCGGCCAGCAGTTTGAGGACCCTGAGTCCCCGGTCGAGCGTCTGAGAGGTCTCCGCGGTCACGACGCCCACTCCTTAAGTGGTGAGGTCGGCGACCTCCGACGCGGCGGTTGCGTCGCCGAGTCCCGTCAGCGACGCGCTTCAGAGGCCGCCGATCGGCAAGGCGGCCCGGCGGCTCCGGGCCCAGTCGCTTCACGGCTGCGCTCCGCGGCGGCGCTGCCACGGGGCGTGTGCGTAGCCGGACAGTAGCGAAGCGGGTTCGCTGAGCGGAAGTCTGCGTCCAGAATCCGGTCAGACGCCGGTACGGACTACCTCGGTATGTGCCGTTATATACGCGGTGTTGCGCCGATGTCAGCGCATCCGCGTGGCCCACTCCTGCACCTTGGCGATCCGCTGCCGCAGCTGTCCGGCCGTGGCCTCCGCGCTCGGCGGGCCGCCGCAGACCCGGCGCAGCTCCGTGTGGATCACCCCGTGCGGCTTGCCGCTCTGGTGGACGTACGCGCTGACCATGGTGTTCAGCTGCTTGCGCAGCTCCATCATCTCCTTGTGGGAGACGACGGGCCGCCGCTCCGCCGGGAGTTCGAGGAGGTCGGCCTCGGTGTCCGGTTTCTTGCGGCTGTGCGCGATCTGCCGGGCCTGCCGCTTCTGCAACAGCAGCTGTACCTGGTCGGGTTCGAGGAGCCCCGGGATACCGAGGTAGTCCTGCTCCTCCTCACTGCCGGGGTGGGCCTGCATGCCGAACTCGGCGCCGTCGTAGAGGACCCGGTCGAAGACGGCCTCGGACTCCAGTGCCTCGAAGGCGAACTGCTCCTGCTCGCCGGTGTCCTC
Source organism: Streptomyces arenae (assembly GCF_022343545.1). NCBI lineage: Bacteria > Bacillati > Actinomycetota > Actinomycetes > Kitasatosporales > Streptomycetaceae > Streptomyces > Streptomyces arenae. The sequence continues at coordinate 130,925 of NZ_JAKQYH010000057.1, read as the reverse complement.
GTCCTGCTCCTTGTTCGCCTCCTCCATCTCCTTCTCGGACTCGGCGTACGGGTCCTCCTCGCCGTCCTTCTTCGGCTTGTCGAGGGCGTGGTCGCGCTCGACCTCCATCTCGTTGGCGAAGGTCAGCAGGTCCGGGACGGTCGGCAGGAACACCGACGCGGTCTCGCCGCGCCGCCTCGACCGCACGAAACGGCCGACGGCCTGGGCGAAGAAGAGGGGGGTGGAGATGGTGGTGGCGTAGACGCCGACGGCCAGCCGGGGCACGTCGACGCCCTCGGACACCATGCGCACGGCGACCATCCACCGGTCGTCACTCGCGCTGAAGTCGTCGATCCGCTTGGACGCGCCGGTGTCGTCGGAGAGGACCAGCGTCGCCTTGCAGCCCGTGATCTCGCGGATCAGCTTGGCGTAGGCGCGGGCCGAGTCCTGGTCGGAGGCGATGACGAGGGCGCCCGCGTCCGGGATGCCCTTGCGCACCTCGGTCAGCCGCTGGTCGGCGGCGCGCAGCACGGCCGGCATCCACTCGCCGCGCGGATCGAGCGCGGTCCGCCAGGCCTGGCTGACGGCGTCCTTGGTCATGGGCTCGCCGAGCCGGGCGGCGATCTCGTCACCGGCCTTGGTGCGCCAGCGCATGTTGCCGCTGTAGGAGAGGAAGATGACCGGGCGCACGACGTGGTCGGCGAGCGCGTTGCCGTACCCGTAGGTGTAGTCGGCGGCGGACCGCCGGATGCCGTCCTGCCCCTCCTCGTAGGTCACGAAGGGGATCGGGTTGGTGTCGGACCGGAAGGGCGTACCGGTCAGGGCCAGCCGCCGGGTGGCCGGCTCGAACGCCTCCAGGCAGGCCTCGCCCCAGGACTTGGAGTCACCGGCGTGGTGGATCTCGTCGAGGATGACGAGGGTCTTGCGCTGCTCGGAGCGGTTGCGGTGCAGCATGGGCCGCACACCGACACCGGCGTACGTGACCGCCACGCCGTCATACTCGCGGCTGAGCGGTCCGGCGCTGTACTCGGGGTCGAGCTTGATCCCTATCCGCGCCGCGGCCTCCGCCCACTGCTTCTTCAGGTGCTCGGTGGGCGCGACGACCGTGACCTGCTGCACAACGTGGTGGTGCAGCAGCCAGGAGGCGAGCGTCAGCGCGAACGTGGTCTTGCCGGCGCCGGGGGTGGCGACGGCGAGGAAGTCGCGTGGCTGCTCCTGGACGTACTTCTCCATGGCCCCCTGCTGCCAGGCCCGCAGCTTGCTGGCGGTACCCCAGGGCGCCCGGCCCGGGAAGGCCGGCGAGAGGTGGTGGGAGTTGGAGGAGGACGGGGAAGCGGCGGTGGTAGTCACGGTCTCCGTAGTAGGGGGTCGCGAGGTGTACGAGGGTCGGGCGGCTACGTATGACAACCGGGCCACCCTACCGGCGTGCCGCGGCTGTCAACGCGCGGACGAGGCCGGGTCACCCCAGGGTGGGACCCACGTCACAGATCACGGAACCGGGTCTCAGATCACGGAACCGGGTCTCAGATCACGTGACCGGGCCACAGCTCGCGGGACCGGGTCACAGATCACATGACCGGGCCACAGGTCACGGAGCCGGGTCAGGATCGCGGAGCCGGGTCGTCACCCAGGCACCCGCGAGGGCCACGGCCGCCATCGGCAGGAACACCGCGGCGAAGGCGGCGGGATGGGAACCGGAGCCGGCCGTACCCGTCATGCTGCCGCCGCCGAGGGCGGCGAACGCGGCGCCGGTCGCGGCGAGCAGCACCACGTTGGACAGGGCGTCGGAGATCTGGAGGGCGGCGGAGTTGGCGCCGGCCTCCTCGGGGGCGGAGAGCCGGAGCATCAGGACGCTGGCCGAGGCGATCACCAGCCCCATCCCGAAGCAGCCGAAGGCCCAGGCGACGGCGACGATCCACACCGGCACGGCGGGCAGGAGCACGCTGGGGGCGGTCGCGACCGCCGCGGCGACCAGCACCATGCCCAGGGTCATCAGGCGCTCCCGGTGGGCCCGCATGCCCGGCCGCGCCTGCACCCACGAGCCCACCGCCCAGGTCACCCCGCCCGCCGCCAGCGAGAACCCGGCGAGCGTCGGGGACAGCCCCCGCTGGGTGACGAGCATCAGCGGCACGAAGGACTCGGCGGCGACGAAGGAACCCGCGGCGACCCCGCGCAGCAGCACGACCGAGGGCAGTCCGCGCGCGGCGCGGTAGGTGCCGCGGGGCAGCAGCCCGAGCACGGCCGGTACCAGCAGCGCGGCGCCGACGGCCCCCGGCAGCAGGGACACCCAGCGCGGGTCCTGGGCCGCGTACTGGAGCAGTCCCGCGCCCACGGAGATACCGAGGGCGAGCCGGATGCGCCGCCGGTCGAAGGCCTCCTGGCGGCCGCCCGGCACGGGACCGCCGGCCCGCCGCCGTATCTGCGGCAGCGCGAGCGCCACCGGGAGGACCACCAGCACCGGGATGCCGAGGAACACCCAGCGCCAGCCGAGCTGTTCGGTGACCGTTCCGGCGGCCAGCGGCCCGACGATGGACGGCACGACCCAGCCGGCCGCGAAGGCGGCCATGATCGCGGGCCGCAGCCGCTCCGGGTAGGCCCGGCCCACGACCACGTACAGGGCGACGATGACCAGTCCCCCGCCGAGCCCCTGCACGGCCCGCCCCAGGATGAACACCCACATGCTCTGGGCGGTCCCGGCCACGACGAGCCCGGCGGCGAAGCCACCGATCCCGGTGGTCAGCGCCCCGAGCGGCCCCCTGCGGTCCGACCACTGCCCGGCCAGCACCATCCCGAACAGACTGGTCGTGAAATACCCGGAGAAGGCGAACGCGTACGACGACAGCCCGTGCAGCTCCCGGGCCGCGACCGGCATCGCCGTGCCCACGGCGGTCGCCTCGAAGGCGATCAGCAGCACGACGGACACGATCCCGACGCTCAGCGCCCGGTACGACCGCCCCAGCACACCCTCGTCATCGACGCTGTCGGCGGTCTCATCTGCGACGACGGCGTCGCGCGGCTCAAGAGCGGTCATGCCGACCACGGTAAGGCCCAAGTGTCACTTTGGCCCCTGTCGAGAGCCGTACCCCACCTCGGACCTTGGTCGTAGACCCCCCTCACCCTCCCCCTTTCATGAACGCCGTATGGCAGTCCCGTTGCACCCCCACCAGTTCCCTTGCCCTCCTCCCCCACACCCTCATACCTTCGTCTCACCGACACGGCCGTGTGCCCGAGTGGCTTAGGGACTCGCCTGCAAAGCGAGGTACGTGGGTTCAATTCCCGCCACGGCCTCTTCCTGCCTGACCAGGCAGAACGGAAGGGCGGCACCCTCACGGGGTGCCGCCCTTCCTGGTTCTGGTCACCAGCCGACGGCGACCAGGAGCCACTGCGGGTCGGCGTGGGAGATGAAGGAGGACTGGCCTGCCACGTCGTCGTAGGGGAAGCCGTAGGCGAGGTGGTTGATGGCGTTGTCGTGCCAGAACTTCGCGTAGTAGTTGGCGGGGGCCGCCGTGTAGAACTGGGCCGGGTCGGACTGCTGGGAGGCCGGCAGGGTGGCGACGTGGCGGTTGAGGGCGGCGCACATGTCCGGGTTGGCCGCCAGGGAGGCCGCGCAGCCGAAGATGTCCGAGGTGGCCGCGGTGACGCCGGCCGACTGGGCGTACGAGGTGAAGTAGTTCGCGTTGGCGCCGCCCGCGCGGAAGCTGGGGTCGCTGCCGGGCGCGATGATCCGGTACGGGGCCTGGGTCTGGGCCAGCACCTTGAACTGGCTGGGGACGGCGTCGGTGAAGCGCTGGAAGGTGGTGGCGCGGTCCTCGGCGAAGGTCTGCCGGTTCTCGCCGACCTCGGTGTCGTAGCCGTCCTTGGTGTGCAGGCGCATGGCCAGCTTCAGGCCGAAGGCGTCGACGCGGGTGGTGTTGCCGTTGAAGACGTTGTTGCCGACCGTGAACTCGATGAAGTCGTAGTACGCGCTGGTGGGCGAGCCCAGGTAGAAGTACATGCGGCCCGCGGAGTTGGCCGGCATGTCGAGGTAGGGCTGCTCGGCGATGGAGTGGGTCTGGCCGTTGAAGCTCCAGTACACCTGGCTGTCGGGGTACTTGCCGTTGGTGCGGTTGAGGATCTTCACCTCGACGGCGTTGTGCGCGGCCGGTATGTCGCTGGTGCTGCCCCAGAAGTCGTCCGGCGGGGTGGTGGAGCCGGGGCCGTAGACCTGGAACTCCCAGAGGGAGTAGCCGTACGGGGTGGCCCGCGTGGTGCCGTAGAGGCGGACGTAGCGGCCGCTGCCGGTGACGGTCAGGTTCTGGGTGCCGCCGGTGCCGGCGGTGGTGGAGTAGACGGTGGTCCAGGTGGTGGCGTCGGTGGAGGTCTGGATCTGGAAGGCCTTCGCGTAGGCGGCCTCCCAGTTCAGGGTGACGCGGGTGAGCTGCTGGACGGACCCCAGGTCGACCTGGAGCCACTGCGGGTCGGCGAAGGCCGAGGACCAGCGGGTGCCGGTGTTCCCGTCGACCGCCGCGCTCGCGGGGAAGGACGCGTTCTCGGTCGAGGAGGCGGTGGCCGGCCTGCCCTGGGACAGCAACTGGTCGGCGGCGTGCGCGGGGGACGGTGCGAGGGCCGCGAAGAAGGCGGCGATCAGGACGACGACCAGACCGAGAGCCATGCGTGGGCGTACGGCGTCGGCCGGTGGTCTGCGGGTGCTGAGCACGCTGACGGAACTCTGCATGCGGGTCTCCTCAGGCCGGTTCGGCGTGCGTGGGGGTGGAGCGACAGCAGACGTGCGAGCGTTCCCTCGGGTTGTAGACCCACCGGTGCCCGTCGTCAACAACTGAAGCCGAAATCACTTGAGTTGTGAATTCACGGGCGGAAGAGAGGCTGTCGCCTTCAGCTCTCTACCGCTTGGCGGGTTCGGGGCCGTCCCGGTTCTACAAGCCTTGACGCATCCGGTACGGACCTGCGCGGGCGCCGGGGAGACCGGCCGGCCGGAGCGGCCCTGTCCCCCGTGCGAGCTACCCGCAGGTGTCCTCCGCGTGGTGACGATTCCGGGGCGGCCGGTCCATAGCGTTCTGACCAGTCGCGGCGCTTTGGCCGCGCGTCCCTGGGAGGAAGTCATCATGAGGGTGGTCTGGCAGCTCCTGGCCGTCGCGGCCGTCTCCTTCGTCGGCGGGCAGGCGCTCGCGGCGGTGGACGGGAACTGGTTTCTCACGCTGGTCGTCGGCCTGCTGACGGCCGTGGCCGCGGTGCCGGTCTACCGGTGGGTGGTCCGGCGGACCGAGCACCGGCCCGTCACGGAGGTGGGGCGGGACGGCGCGCGGCCGGCGTTCGCGCGCGGGGCGCTCGTCGGGGTGGCGGCGTTCACCGGGGTCATCGTGAACATCGCCTTCCTCGGCGACTACACGGTGCACGGACTGGGGTCGGTGGCGAGTGCGGTGGGGCTGGTCGGATTCATGGCCGCCGCCGCGGTCACGGAGGAACTGCTGTTCCGGGGCGTGCTGTTGCGGATCGTCGAGGAGCGCTTCGGGACGTGGATCGCGCTCACCTCGACCGGCGCGCTGTTCGGGATGATGCATCTGCTCAACGAGCACGCCACCGTGTGGGGCGCCCTCGCCATCGCGATCGAGGCCGGCGGCATGCTGGGCGCCGCGTACGTCGCCACTCGCACCCTGTGGCTGCCGATCGGCCTGCACTTCGGCTGGAACTTCGCCGAGTCCGGCCTCTTCGGCACCGAGGTCTCCGGCAGCGGGTCGCAGCAGGGGCTGCTGGACGCCACGACCTCGGGGGCACGGCTGGTCACCGGTGGCGAGTTCGGGCCGGAGGCCAGCATCTACTCGGTGCTGCTGGGGGTGCTGGTGACGGTCGTGTTCCTGCGGCTGGCCCGCCGGCGGGGCCGTCTGATGCCCCGTCGCCGTCCGGGCGCCACGGCCGACGCCGTCGTTACACTGCCCCGGTGATCAGTCCTCGGCAGTGGTCCGACCGGTGGCACCGGCTGGACGTCACGGTGCGGGACCTGCCGCTCGGGCTGCTGCTCCTGGCCGGTTCGTTCCTGCCGGCGCTGCACGGCAAGGGGACGCAGGTCGGGGATCTGCCGACCCGTCCGTTCGACGCGCTGGCCCTGCTGGCGCTCGCCCTGGAGTGCCTGCCGCTGGCCGTGCGCCGGCGGTGGCCGGCCGGCTGTCTCGCCCTGGTGTCGCTCGGCTTCGCCGTCGACCAGCTGCGCGGCTACCACTCGGTCGCGGGCACCGCGCTGCCCCTCGCGCTGATCAGCACCGGGGCCCATCTGGAACGGCGCCGGCGGGTCGCGGCGCTCGTGTTCTCCGTGGCCTATGTGCCGATGGCGGTCGGGCTGTACCGGCTGGGGTCGGGCGGCGAGACGGTCACCGGGTTCGTGACGTTCTACCTGGTGCTGGTCCTCGCCTGGGGCGCCGGGGCATGGCTGCGCGCCAACCGGGTCGCGGAGGCCGAACGCCGGCTGCGGGTCGCCGAGGACACCCGTACCGCCGAGCGGACCCGGATCGCGCGCGAGCTGCACGACGTGGTGACCCACCATGTGACGGCGATGGTCGTGCAGGCCGAGGCGGCCCGTTATCTGACCGCCGCGCCCGACCGTCTCGACCAGACCCTGACCGCCGTCACGGACACCGGCCGCCGGGCCATCTCCGACCTGCGCCATCTGCTCGACCTGCTCAACCCCGACCACGGCCCCGGCACTGGCACCGGCGCCGGCACTCAGCCCGGCGCCGACGACAGGACGCCGCCCGCCGGCCGGCTGCGCACGCTCGTGGACCAGACGCGCCGGGCCGGGCAGCCGGTGGAGTTCACCGAGGAGGGCACGCCGACGGAGTCCGCCGGCAGCGCCGACCTGGTGGCCTACCGGGTGGTGCAGGAGTCCCTGACGAACGCCCTCAAGTACGCCCACGGCAGCCGCACTTGGGTACGGGTCCGGCACGGCGAGAAGGAGATCACCGTGGAGGTCGACACAGCCGGACCGGGAGTACCCGGCGAGACCACGGACGAACGCGGCACGGACGGCGCGGGTGCGGGCGGGACCGGCACGGGTGGGCGCGGCGCGGGTGGCGTGGGTGCGGGTGGAGTCGGCTCGGGCCGGATCGGCGTGGGCGAGATCGGCGCGGGTGGCGTGGGTGCGGGCGGCGGCGCAGGCGCGGGTGACGTGGGTGCGGGTGGGGTCGGCTCGGGCCGGATCGGCGTGGGCGAGGCCGGTGCGGGTGGGCGCGGTGGGGGGCGGTCGGGGTCGGTCGGCGGGGGTGGGGTTCGTTCGGTCTCGGTGTCGCCCGGTGGCGGCGGGCGTGGGCTCGTCGGGCTCCGGGACCGGGTGAACGTCCTGGGCGGTGAGTTCAGCGCGGGGCACGCGGCGGACGGCGGCTTCGTCGTCCGGGCCCGGATACCCTCGGGGAACCCCGCGTGACCGGCGTGGGGGAGGCACCGCTGCGGGTCCTGGTCTGTGACGACCAGGTGCTCATCCGCACCGGCCTGGCGACGATCATCGACGCCCAGCCGGATCTGGAGGTGGCCGGTGAGTGCGGGGACGGCCGGAGCGCGGTCGACCTGGCCGGCCGGCTGCGCCCGGACGTCGTGGTGATGGACGTCCGGATGCCGGTCCTGGACGGCATCGAGGCCACCCGGCTGCTGGCCGGAGCGGGGGTGCCGCACCCCGTGAAGGTGCTCGTGGTGACGACGTTCAACCTGGACGAGTACGTCTACGAGGCGCTGCGGGCGGGTGCCAGCGGCTTCCTGCTCAAGGACGCCCCGCCGGACCGGCTGCTGCACGGCATCCGGACCGTGGCCACCGGCGCCGCCCTGCTGGACCCCGAGGTGACCCGGCAGCTGGTGGGCCGGTACGCCGCCCGGATCCGGCCCGCCGACGGTGGCACCCCCCACGACGTCCCGCTGACCCCGCGCGAGCTGGAGGTGCTGCGGCTGATCGCGGACGGCCGCTCCAACAGCGAGATCGCGGCGACCCTCGTGATCAGCCAGGAGACCGTCAAGACGTTCGTGTCCCGCATCCTCACCAAGCTGGGCCTGCGCGACCGCGTCCAGGCCGTCGTCTACGCCTACCGGCAGGGCCTGGTGACCTGAAGCCCCGGTCCGGGCCCCGGCCCCGCCTCCGGTCTCGGTCCCGCATTCGGTCTCGCCCCCGGCCCTGCCCCGGCCGGGCGGCCGCCTACAGGACCCCGCCCGCCTCGTCCTGGAACAGCTCCGTCCAGTAGTGCCAGTCGGCGTCGGTCGTGGTGGGGGTGGGGTCGATCGCCGCGAGGGTGTGGAGCATGGTGGCGGCGAGCTGGTCGTAGGCCTCCGTGGTGAGTTCGTGGTGCAGGTGCTCGTCGATGGTGCGCTCGTGGTGGAGCAGCCAGAGCGTGTAGGCGAGGGTGGAGATGTCGGTGTTAAGGGGGTAGAGCGTCGCCTCGGGCTCGGAGAAGTTGAGGATCGCGCCCGTGCCGCCGTCCACGACGAGGCTGTTGTCCTCCACCAGGTGGCCGAGGCGTATGAGGCGGTCGGCGTGGGCCGGGAGATCCTCCACGGGGAAGCCGCCCGGGTGGATGTCGGCGAAGTACTCGGTGAGGGTGGGAAGCGCGGCGTCCGGGTCGAGGTGGAACAGGACGGCACGCTCGGGCAGCCCGGTCTCGCGCAGGAAGCGGCGGGTCGGCTCGTGGGTGAGCGTGGGCGGGAAGTCGACCTCCTCGAAGCGGGCCACCCGGCCCTGCCCGAACTCCTGGTCCAGGAGCCGGGCCGGCAGGTCGAGGCTGAGCCCGGAGTCCGTGCCGGGTCCCGCGACCAGGCTGAGGGGGCGGATCAGGGCCGTCGCCTTCCAGTACGGCGGGACCCGGCCCGCCGTGCCCTCCTCGAAGAGCTCAAGGAGCTTGCGGGAGGCCTCGGTCGCCACCTTCGTGCCGTGGGTCCCGGCGAGGGAGGCGAAACGGCCGCGCAGGCCGGTCAGTTCCTCGGTGACCGCGGCGAACCGCAGCAGCGTCTCCAGCGAGGGGGCGAGCGGGCGCGGGTCGGCGGGGCCGACGAGGTGGGCCGTGGAGATCTCGCCCGTGCCGCCGTCGAGGAGGATCGACTCCGGGTCCAGACCGGCGGGCGCGAGCAACTCCCCTATCACCAGCCGGTCCCGCAGCTCCTCCGCGAGACGGGACGGGCCGTCCGTGACGTCGGCGAGGGTGCGCAGGCCCGCCCTGCGCAGCGGCTCGAAGGTCAGCAGGCCGTCGGTGTCGGGCAGTCCGGGGCCGGTGAGCCAGCTGCGCGTCGGTTCGTGCGTGATGTATCGGTCCAGTTCAGCCTCGGTCAGCGTGATCGCCGCCGCACCGCTGCCGGTCGTGCTGATCGTGCTCATCGCTGCCCCCGCGATCAAAGAGTTCAAGTCGTGCAAGTGGATCGGATGGGTCGGGTGGTGCGCCGTACGTCGCCGAGCAGGGCGTGGTGTGCCGTTCGGGCTTCCCCTCCGAACCGGCCGTCCCCACTGCCCAGAACACTACGCGGCGGCACTGACAACGCCCCGCTGAAGAGACGTCAGGCAACCCTGGCCCGTTCCGTCCCGGCGAGAATCGCCGCCACCGTCTGTTCCACCGTCAGCTCGGAAGTGTCCAGCCACAGGCCCAGCGGGGCGGTGTCCCGCCGCAGTCCCGCGTCCAGATCGGCCACCGTCCAGGCCCCGTACCCGGTCTTGGACCGCCCCGCCTCCCGCGCCGCCACCGCCTCGGGGCTCGGGGCCAGGACCACCACGTACCGGGGGCGGGTCCTGATCAGCTCGACGTACGACGCCAACTCCGGGCCCAGCAGGACGTCCTGGACGATCGCCGTGAAGCCCGCGTCGGCGTACGCGTCCGCGGTGGCCGCCGACAGGCGGTGCCGGAGGCGGAGTTGGGCCGTTGCCTCGGCCGACGCGCCCGGGGTGCAGCCCTCCCGTCCGGTGACGATCATGCGGCGGAACAGGTCGCCGCGGACGTGCGCGGCCCGCGGCAGGGCCTCGGCCAGCGCCTGCGCGACCGTCGACTTCCCGGCCGCCATCACACCTGTGACGACGACGACCCCGGACAGGCTCACTGACCGGTGACCACCGCGGCCTGCGGACGGATCGGCAGGCGGTTGACCGGGCGGCCGGTGGCCGCGCGGACGGCGGAGGCGATGGCCGCGGGGGACGTCACGACCGGTACCGCGCTGACCGACTTGGCGCCGAAGGGGGCCACCACGTCCCGCTCCTCGACCAGTTTGACGATCCGGATGTCGGGCGCGTCCAGGGCGGTCGGCAGGGCGTAGCCGGTGAGGTCGGGATGGCGGATCAGACCGCGCGGGGTGCGCAGGTTCTCCGTCAGGGCGATGCCCACGCCCTGCGTGACACCGGCCTCGATGCGGGCGTTGAGCTGTGCCGGGTTGAGGATCCGGCCGACGTCCTGGGCGACCGCCAGCTCCACCACCCGTACCGAGCCCAGTTCGATGTCGACGTCGACGACCGCGCGGATCGCGCAGAAGGCGAGGCCGACGAAGGCGTCGCCCTGGCCCTCGGCGTTCAGCGGCTCGGTGGGGTGCGGGCGGCACTGTGCGGTGGCCCACAGCTCCTTGCCGTCCAGCGCCTCGGTGACCGTGGTCGACAGGACACCGTCGTACGAGGTGATCTTGCCGTCGGTGATCTGGAGCAGTTCGGTGGACATGCCGAACTTGTGGGCGAGGGGCTGGAGGAGCTGGGTGCGGACCATCTTCGCGGCGCGTTCGACCGCGCCGCCCGAGACCCAGGTGTGGCGGCCGCGGCAGCCGGGGCCCGCCGGCGGCTGGTCGGTGTCGACGGGCGCCACGTGGACCTCGTCGATGCCGAGCGTCTCCTGGACGATCTGCCGGGCCAGCGTGGTGAAGCCCTGGCCGGTCTCCACGGCCGCGCAGAGCACGGTCGCGATGCCGTCGTGGACCTTGACGGTGGCCGTCGAGACCTCGTCGGCGCCCTCCGCGCCGAGCATGTGCACCATGCCGAGGCCGTAGCCGACGCCCCGGCGCACCGCGCCCGGCTCGCCCGCGCCCTCGGGGCCGCCGGGCAGCAGCCACTCGTCCTCGGGGGTGTCCTTGGGGAGCTGCGGCAGCGGGAAGTCCTGGACCGCCTGGAGGAGTTCGGCGACGGGGGCCGGGCAGGTGACGGTCTGGCCGATGGGCAGGACGTCACCGGTCGCGAGCGCGTTGCGCAGGCGGATCTCGGCCGGGTCCAGGCCGAGTTTCTTCGCCAGCTTGTCCATCTGCGCCTCGTAGGCGGCGCACACCTGCATGGCGCCCTCGCCGCGGACGTGACCGGAGGGCGGGTTGTTGGTGCGTACGGCCCAGCCCTCGATGAAGGCGTTCGGGACGACGTAGGGGCCGCAGGCGAAGGAGACGGCGGCGGCCAGGGACTCGGCGGAGGTGTCGGCGTAGGCGCCCGCGTCGAGCAGGATCTGCGCCTCGACCTTGACCAGCCTGCCCTCGGCGTCGGCGTGGTGCCGGTAGCGGAGCAGGGTGGGGTGGCGGTGGGCGTGGCCGAGGAAGGACTCCTCGCGCGTGGCGGTGAGTTTGACCGGGCAGCCGGTCTTCAGGGCGAGCAGCCCGAGCGGCAGCTGGAAGCCCTGGTCCTCGCGGTCGGCGGTGGCGCCGGGCACCCCGGTGACGACGATCTTCACCTGTTCGAGCGACAGGCCGTAGCAGGCGGCGGCCGTGTTGCGGTCGGTGTGCGGGTCGGTGGAGGCCAGGTACAGCTCGACCCCGCCGTCCGGGCGGGGCACGGCGAGGCCGGCCTCGGCGCCGATGGGGGCGGGGTCGGCGCGGCCGATGCGGTACTGGCCCTCGACGACGATCTCGCCGGTCGCGTCCGGGTCGCCGTGCTGGAGCGGGATGTGCCGGATCAGGTTGCCGTCGGGGTGCAGCGGCTCGGCCTCGAAGGACTGCTCGGGGTCGATGACCGGGTCGAGGATCTCGTACTCGACGATGACGGCGGCGGCGGCCATGCGGGCGGTGTCGGGGTGGTCGGCGGCGACGGCGGCGATCGGCTCGCCGTGGTGGCGGACGACCTCCGAGGCGAACACCGGGCGGTCCGGGGTGCCGCGGCCGTGGCGCGGGGTGCCGGGCACGTCCTCGTGGGTGATCACGGCCCGGACGCCGGGCATCTCGCGCGCGTGGCTGGTGTCGATGGACACGATGCGCGCGTGCGGGTGCGGGGAGCGCAGCACGGCCGCCCACAGCAGGCCCTCGGCCCACAGGTCGGCCGCGTACGGGAAGGTGCCCTCGGTCTTCGCGCGCCCGTCCGCGGGCGGCAGCGACACGCCGAGGCCGTGCGGCGGCTCGGGTGCGGCGGCGGGGGCCTCCGCGGCGGTGGTCGTGGTGACGGTCTCGTTGGTCACGCCTGGCCTCCGTCCGGGCCGTAGGGCTGGTCGTCGTAACCCTGGCCTTGATCGCCGAACGTCTGGTTGCCACCGAACGTCTGGTTGCCACCGAAGGACTGATCGGGGTTGAACGACTGGTTCCCGCCGAACGACTGATCGGGGTCGAACGACTGGTTGCCACCGAACGTCCGGTTCCCGCCGAAGGACTGGTCGGCGTCGAACGACTGGTTGCCACCGAAGGACTGGTTGCCGCCGAAGGACTGGTCGTACGACTGCTCGTGCGGGACCCGGATGCCCGCGCCGAAGGTGCCCGGGGAGTCGAACGCCGAGGCGTTGACGCCGCCGGCGCCCGGTCCCGCCTGGTGCGGGATACGGGCCTCGTCGCCGTCCGTCCCGGCGTCGGCGGCGGCGTGTGCCTCGCGCTCGGCGACGACGTCCTGGACGGCGTCCAGGACGCCCCGGTAGCCGGAGCAGCGGCAGAGGTTGCCGCACAGGGCCTGCCGGGTCTCCAGCTCGGTCGGGGCCGGGTTGCCCTCCAGCAGGTCGTGGAGGGTCATCGCCATGCCGGGGATGCAGAAGCCGCACTGGACCGCTCCGCAGCGGGCGAGGGCGCGCTGGACGTCGGAGGGCCGGCCGTCCTGGGCGAGGCCCTCCACGGTGCGTACCTCGCTGCCGGCCGCGGTCACGGCCGGGACCAGGCAGGAGGCCACGAGACGGCCGTCGACCTGGACGTTGCAGGCGCCGCACTCGCCCTGCGAGCAGCCGTCCTTGGCGCCGGCCAGGCCGAGGCGCTCGCGCAGGACGTAGAGCAGGGACTCGCCGATCCAGGCGTCGGTGACGGGGCGGTCCGTGCCGTTGACCCGCAGGACGTAGGAGGCGAGGGGGTGGTCGTCGACCGCCTCGGTCCCGCTCTCGTCGAGTTCGGTCCCGTCCGCACCGCCGGTGTGGTTTTCGTCGTCGGGTGCGTCCGTTTCGGCCCGCTCCCCGACCGCATCCGGTTCACCGGTTCCGCCCGGACCGTCGGCCGCCGCGGGCTCGTGGGCGTGCTCGTGGCCGTGCTCGTGGGCCGCCGCCGCGGGCGGCCGGCCCGTTTCGGAGGGTCCGCCCGTTTCGCCCTCCTCGGCACCGCCGGCCACAGGCGGGCCGTCAGCGGGCCCGGGGGCGTGGGCAGCGGGCGGAGTGGGGTCGTGCCGCGACGGGGCGCCAGCGGGGGCTCCAGGGGCCTCCGCGGGGTGCTCCCAGGTCTGGGCCTCTGTCGCCCAGGGGGCGGGGGCGCCGCCCGGGAGGGTCGCCGGGGGTGTGCCGCCCCACTGCTCCATGAGCGCGGATGTGGTGAACTCGCCGGATTCGTCCGGAGTATCGCCGCTTGCGACCGGAATCGACCACTGCCCGGTCACATCGTGACCGGGCGCGGGCGGCGGTTCCTCGTACGTCCACTGCTGCGTCGAGGCGGGGTTGTACGTGAACCGGTCGCCGCCGGACTGCTCCTGGGGGACCGCGCCGGGGTCGGGCCACCGGCCGCCCTCGCCCGGCGCGCCCCAGGTCTCGCTCTCCGGAGCGGCCGCTATCTGCGGCGGTACGTAACCGTGTCCGGGCGCGGCCAGCGGACTGTCACCGGACAGCAGGGCCTCGATGCCGCCCTCGGGGAGCTTCACGAACGCGGTCGCACCGTCGTCGTAGTCGCCCTGGGGCAGCGGGTCCCACCGGCCGCCGCCGGAGGACGCATCCTCCGCGTGCTGGTCGTCGGTCATGACAGCGCCCTCCCCAGTGCTCGTCGGGCCAGCGCGGCGACGGTGCGCCGCAGGTGCAGTACGGCGGGCGGAAGCGCGGGCACCGAGCCGTCGGGCTCGGGGGCCGGGTCCGGGATGCAGGCGGCCGCCACGTACTCGCCGAACGCGGCCAGCGCCTCCGGGACGAGCGCCCGGTCGTTGTCCCAGTCGATGAGCCTGGCCACCCACTGCTCGGCCTCCAGGGGCCGCAGCGGCATCGGCGCTATGGCACCGACGGCGCATCTGACGCCGCGCCGCGCGGGGTCGAGGACCAGCGCCACGGAGGCCACCGAGCGGCCAGGACCGGTGCGCCCGGTCGCCTTCAGGAAGACCTGCGGGGCGTGCAGCAGCGGCACCCGCACGAAGCCGATCAGCTCGCCCGCGCGGAGCATCTCGACGCCGGCCAGCAGGTGCGACACCGGGATCTCCCGGCGGGACCCGCCGGGCCCCGCGATGATCAGCGTCGCCTCCAGGGCGGCGAGGACCGGCAGCGCGTCGCCGGTGGGCGCGGCCGTGGCGATGTTGCCGCCCAGGGTGCCCGCGTTGCGGATGTGCGGCGGACCGGCGGCCCGCGCGGCGGCGGCGAGCGCCGGGATCAGCGCGGCGAAGTCGGGGCGCCCCATGCGCGCGTGCGTGAGGCCGGCGCCGAGCAGCGCGTTGCCGTCCTGGTACTGCCAGCCGCGGATCTCGCTGATCCGGCCGAGGCCGACGAGCGCGGCGGGCCGCAGCTGCCCGGAGTTGACGGCGGCCATCAGATCGGTGCCGCCGGCCACGGGGACCGCGGCGGGCATGTCGGTGAGGGCCGCCACTGCCTCGTTCAGTGTCGTGGGCAGCGTGACGGACTGCCCCGCCTGCGGTGCGTGCGTGGTCAAAACCGGCTGCCCCTTCCCGCTGCCCCACCTGGTCCCACCTGTGTGGCCGTACGGTACGTGCTCACAGGGCGGACGTGGCAACTCTGGCACATCTTCGCAAGCCTCGAACGCACGGGTCCGCTAGGAGGCATTCGCCCACCTCACCGGCGACATGGGCCGTTTTTGCACGCCATCGCCGGTGAGTCCCGATTGACACTCTTCGGTGACCCTTGAGGTCTTTTTCCATTACGCGTTCGGGGCGGGGAGCTGACGGGCGAGGGCTACCGGTTCGGGGGCGGGCCGTCGATCGGGCGCCCCGGCACCCCCGGGCGACGCTGCCAGGGCAGGGGTCCGGCCGGTGGCCGGTAGGCGACCCCGAGGGCGTCGAGCCGCCGGTAGTGGGCGGCCATACGGCGCTCGAAGCCGGCGAAGTCCCGTTCCGGAGGGGGCGGCAGCGCGCTCCAGGCGACCTCGGCGAAGGCGGCCAGCCGGGGGAACGCCTGGTAGTCCACGCGCGCGTGGTCCTCCATCACCTCGGTCCAGAGGTTGGCCTGGGTGCCCAGGATCCGGCGCGCCTGGGATTCGTCGAGCCCCGGTGGAACGGGCTCGAACCGATACACGTCCTCCAGGGTGCGCACATATCCGATCGGTACCGGCTCGTCCGCGCCGTCCGCCTGCCGGTGGTCCAGATACACGTGCTGCTCGGGACACATGACGACGTCGTGGCCGGCCCGCGCGGCCGCGATCCCGCCGCCGTAACCGCGCCACGACGCCACGGCCGCGCCCTCGGCGACACCGCCCTCCAGGATCTCGTCCCAGCCGATCAGTCTGCGCCCGCGCGCGGAGAGCCACTTCGCGAAGTGGCCGACGAACCACGCCTGCAACTCGTCCTCTCCGGCGAGCCCGAGTTCCTTGATGCGGGCCTGCGCCACCGGGGATGCCCGCCACTGGTCCTTGAGGCATTCGTCGCCGCCGACGTGAATGAACTCCGACGGGAACAGCTCCAGCACTTCCTCGAACACCCCCTCGTAGAAGCGCAGGGTGTTGTCAGTGGGGGCGAGTACGTTCGGAGAGATCCCCCAGGTGTCCCAGACCGTCAGGGAGGCGGTGTCGATGACATCGGTGTTGCCGAGTTCCGGATACGCGGCGATGGCGGCCTGCGAGTGCCCCGGTACGTCGATTTCGGGGACGACCGTGATATGCCGCTCGGCCGCGTAGGCGACGATCTCCCGGATGTCGTCCTGGGTGTAGTGGCCGCCGTGGGGCTTCTCCTCCCACAGTGGTGAGGCCCGGTGGCCGAATTTCGTGCGGGGCCGCCAGGAGCCGACCTCGGTGAGCCGGGGATACCGCTCGATCCGGATGCGCCACCCCTGGTCGTCCGTCAGATGGAAGTGGAAGACGTTGAGTTTGTGCGCCGCCATGAGATCGAGGTAGCGCAGGACGCCTTCCTTCGGCATGAAGTGCCGGGCGACGTCGAGCATGAGGCCGCGCCAGGGGAATCGTGGCGCGTCCTGAAGGCCGCACAACGGCAGCCGCCGGGAACCGCCGGGCAGCGGGGCACGCCGGAAGGCGTCGGGGCCGAGCAGCTGACGCAGCGTCTGGGCGCCCCAGAAGAGCCCGGCGGGCCCGCCGCCGGCCACCCGCACACCGGTGGGCGCGACCGTGAGGCGGTAGCCCTCCGCACCGAGCTCCGCGGTGACCGCCGGATCGACGGAGAGCCGTATGACGTTGTCGTCCGCGCTTCCGCCCGGCGGCAGCGGCAGTCCGGTGGCCGCCCCCAGCGTGCCGCGCAGCCAGCGCTCGGTACGCTCCGCGCCCTCCCCCGCCGCGAGTCCGGTGCCGGCGTCCAGTTCGAAGAAACCGTCCCCGTGGGACAGCACGTCCAGAGGTTCGGGAATCACATCCACCACGTCACTCCTTGACCGCTCCGGCCAGTCCTGAGACCAGCCTCCGCTGTACGAGAACGAAGAACACCAGCACCGGAATCGTCATCACCGTGGAGGCCGCCATGACCCCGCCCCAGTCCGGGTCGTCCGGCTTGAAGAACACCAGCAGCGCCATCGGCAGCGTGGACTGCGAAGTGTCGCTGATGATGAAGGACTTGGCGAAGAGGAAGTCGTTCCAGGCCGAGATGAAGGAAAACACGCTCGTGGCCACCAGCCCCGGCAGGACGAGCGGGAAAAGGATCTGCCAGAGAAAGCGCGCACGGCTCGCCCCGTCGATGTACGCGGCCTCCTCCAGCGCCTCGGGCACCCCTTTCACGAACCCCCGCAGCATCCAGATCGCGAAGGGCAGCGAGAAGGCGATGTGGGGCAGGATCAGCGAGCCCAGCGTGTTCAGCAGACCGAGGTTCCGCAGCTGGAAGAACAACGGGATGGCGAGGGCCTCCACGGGCACCATCTGGGCCACCAGAAACATGATCAGCAGGGTGGTCCGGAAGCGGAACCGGAATCGGGTCACGGCGGTCGCCGCGAGAAAGGCGACGAGCCCCGAGACGACCACCACACTGCCGGCGACGACGAGACTGTTGACGAAGTAGCGGCCGAATTCCTGCTGCCCGAACACCCGCCGGAAGGAGTCGAAGGACGGCGCGAGCGTCCACGGCCGGGGCCGGCCGGACTCGATCTCGCCGGCCGGTCTGAAGGCGCCCAGCACCATCCAGTACAGCGGGAAGGCGACGACGACGGCGATCACCAGGGCCGCCGCCTCGGCAGCCGTCCGCCCCGGCCGGCGCCCGAACCCGCGCACAAGATTCACCACGGTCACAGCTCCTCCCCCTGCCGGCGCAGCAGCCGCAGGTACACCAGGGTCACGGCGAGCAGGACCAGCAGCGTGACGACACCGATGGCGGCGCCCAGCCCGTACTGCGAGGAGGCGAAGGCCTGCTGGTAGGCGTAGACGTTCAGCACCAGGTTCTGCCCGGCGATACCGCCCCCGCCGGTCATCACGTAGATCTGGGTGAACACCTTGAAGTCCCAGATCACCGACTGGATGGTGACGACCGTCAGGACCGGCCGCAGCATCGGCGCCAGCACCGACCGCCAGACCCGCCACTGCGAGGCCCCGTCCAGCGCGGCGGCCTCCAGCACCTCGGACGGCACGGCCCGGATCCCGGCGTACACGGTGACCATGACGAACGGGAACGAGCACCACACCACTTCGAGCAGCACCAGGAGGAAGGCGCTGTACCGCCCGTACGTCCAGGAGTGGTCACCCAGTCCGAGGACCCGGTTGACGGGCCCGAAGTCCGGGTCGAAGAGAAACAGCCAGACCGTCGACCCGGTGACGGCCGGGGTCGCCCAGGCCCCCAGCGCGGCCAGCATCAGCACCAGCCGGGGCAGCGCCCGCACCCGCGTGAGCAGCACCGCGAGCGCGCAGCCGACGGCGAGCGTCGACAGGACACAGGCGGCGGCGAAGAGGACGGTGGCCAGCAGGACCGACCAGAACTGCTCGTCGCCGAAGACGGCCGCGTAGTTGTCGACTCCGACGAAGGCGGTGGGTTCCCCGCCGCTGACCTGGGCCTGGGTGTACCGGAAGACCGAGATCAGCCCCAACTGATAGATGGGGTAAAGAAGCAGCCCTCCGAGGATCACGAGAGCGGGGGCGAGATACAGCCAGGGGTGCCACCCGGCGCCCCCGAAGGGGCGCGGGGCTGTATCGCATTTGCGGCTGCCGCCGCGTGGGCGCGACAAGCCACGACGCGCCCACACCCGCGAAGGCCCCGCAGCCCTCACCCCGGTGGGCGTCATCCCGCCGCCCCGAACGCCGAGTCCATCTTCTTCGCCGCTTCCTCGGACGCCCCCGCCACGCTCTTCTTGCCGCTGACGACCTCCTGGAACATCGTCGGCAGCACCAGCGAGGAATCGATCCCCGACCAGCCGGCCGACGCGGGCACGAACTTCGCCCCCGCGGCCAGCGTCGCCACGAACGGCTTGACGAACGGCTCCTTGACGGCCGCCTGCTTCCGCACGTCCGTGAACGTCGGCAGGAACCCCATGGCGTCGAACATCGAGGCCTGTGTCCTCTTCGAGGTCAGCTCTTCCATCAGCTGGACCGCCAGCGTGCGGTGCGTCGTGCTCTTCAGCACGCCGATGTTGTTGCCGCCCGCGAAGGCCGGCGCGATCGAGCCTGCCGTGACCCCCGGCAGCGGCACCACCGCGTACTTCCCCTTCACCGCCCCCGCCTCCACCGCCGCATGGCTGAAGTCGCCCCCGATCGCCATGCCCGCCTTGCCCGCGGCGAACGCGGTGATCGTGTCGTTGCCGCCGAAGCCGGCGCACTTGGCGGCCGGACAGTTGTCGTCGCCGAACAGCGACGTGTACTCCTTGATGCCCTTCTGGGCGGCGGCGCTGTCGATCGCCGAGACGTACGAGCCCCCCTTGGCCGTGGCGAGTTCGCCGCCGTTGGCCCAGATGAAGGGCATCGCGCCATAGGTGTAGGCACCGCCGACGACGAGGCCGTACAGGCCTGGCTCGGCCTTGCGGACGGCACGGGCCGTGGACGCCAGTCCGGCCAGGGTCCTCGGCGGCTTCAGGCCGAGCTTCTCGAAGACGTCGGTCCGGTAGTAGAGGGCGCGGACCCCGACGTAGAAGGGGGCGCCGTAGACCTTGCCGGCGACGGTGACGGACTGCTTCGCCGTCGGGTCGGTGTCCTTGGCCGCGGGCCAGGCGCCGAACTCCTTCGTGACGTCGAGGAGTCCGCCGTCGTGGACGTAACCGGCGGTGTCGGTGTTGCCGTACTCCATGACGTCCGGTGCGGATCCGGGGTCGTTGAACGCGGCCTTGACGCGCTGTGCGCGCGTGTCGACCGGGATGTACTCGACGTCGACACGGGTGCCCTGGTGCGCCTTCTCGAAGCCGGCGACGACCGAGTCGACGACCTTCTGCTTCGGCTCGTTGCCGACCTCCTGGAAGAGCCACACCCGCAGGGTGCCGCTCTTGTCGTCCTTGTCGGACGCGGAGTCGGTGGAGGTCCCGGGGGCGCAGGCGGCCAGGAACAGGGCGGCGACGAGGAACGCGGGGACGGGGAACTTCATGGAGTGACCCTCCGGAGCGCACTGAGACATCGGACGGCGTTGCAACATATGCAATGCCGGTTTCGCTCTGCACAACACCACGGAGGTTAAGGACAACATGAACATGCCGACAAGAGGTCTCGACCACTCTGTGACCAGGGCACGCACCCCGTGCAACGCACGGACACGACAAAGGCCCCGAAGCACGCCAAAGCGCGCTCGGGGCCTCAGAGAGCCGAGCTGGAGAGCGGTGGGCTACTTGTCCTTGCCCTCGTCGTCGCCGCCGCCGCTCATGGACTCGTAGATCTCCTTGCACATGGGACACACGGGGTACTTCTTCGGGTCCCGGCCCGGCACCCACACCTTGCCGCACAGCGCCACGACGGGGGTGCCGTCGAGCGCGCTCGCCATGATCTTGTCCTTCTGGACGTAGTGGGCGAAGCGCTCGTGGTCGCCGTCGCCATGGGACACCTGCGGCGTCGGCTCTACGAGGGTCCCCGTACCAGTCCCGCGCTCGGGCTCAAGAGTGCTCATGCGGCCAAGGGTACCGAGGCCCGCACGAATCAGTTGAGCGAAGGGTCGTCGGGGTACGTGGCCACCATCGCGAGCTCGTTGCGCTGGCGGCGCAGTACCTCGCGCCAGAGCCGTTCGGGGGACGGGGAGGAGACGTCGCCGGGTTCGGACTCGACGACGTACCAGGCGCCCTCCACCAGTTCGTCCTCCAGCTGACCGGGGCCCCATCCCGCGTAACCGGCGAAGATCCTCAGGGAGCCGAGGGCCGAGGCGAGCAGTTCCGGCGGCGCCTCCAGGTCGACCAGACCGATCGCGCCGTGCACCCGGCGCCAGCCGAGCGGGGCGCGGTCGCCGCTCGCACCGCCCGGGATGACCGCGACGCCGAGCGCGGAGTCCAGCGACACCGGGCCGCCCTGGAAGACGACCCCGGGCTCACCGGCGAGGGCGGCCCAGCCTTCCAGGATGTCCCCGACGCCCACCGGGGTGGGCCGGTTGAGGACGACACCGAGGGAGCCCTCCTCGTCGTGGTCGAGAAGGAGCACCACCGCGCGGTCGAAGTTCGGGTCCGCCAGGGCGGGCGTGGCCACGAGCAGCCGCCCTGTGAGCGAGGACACCTCGGTCATGCCAGACATGATCCCGCATCTTCCCGTCCGGTGGGGAGCCAATCGGGGTGTGCGAGTGAACGCAGCTCAGGGTGGACGGAAGCGTCCACGGCGCACGGTGACGGCCGGTGACCCCTCGTGCCCGAGAAGAAACGGTTCGTGTTGTGACACAGCTATGACGTAGCTGGGCGGTACTTGGGCTTACGGCAGGGGGCCGATGGGCGATTACTCTGTCTCTCCAGCCCTGCCCAACTCCACGGAACGCGAGATCCATGACCGTCAACGGCTCTGACGACGTACTGCTTGTCCATGGCGGCACCCCGCTGGAGGGCGAGATCCGGGTCCGCGGTGCGAAGAACCTCGTACCGAAGGCCATGGTCGCCGCACTGCTGGGCAGTGCGCCGAGTCGGCTGCGCAACGTTCCCGACATCCGTGACGTGCGGGTCGTACGCGGTCTGCTGCAACTGCACGGGGTGACGGTACGGCCGGGCGAGGAACCCGGTGAGCTGGTGCTCGACCCGACGTACGTGGAAAGCGCGAACGTCGCTGACATCGATGCCCACGCCGGGTCCAGCCGGATCCCGATCCTGTTCTGCGGTCCGCTGCTGCACCGGCTCGGGCACGCGTTCATCCCCGGGCTCGGCGGCTGTGACATCGGCGGCCGGCCGATCGACTTCCACTTCGACGTGCTGCGGCAGTTCGGCGCGACCATCGAGAAGCGCGCGGACGGCCAGTACCTGGAGGCCCCCAAGGGGCTGCGCGGCACGAAGATCGCGCTGCCCTACCCGTCCGTCGGCGCGACCGAGCAGGTGCTGCTGACGGCCGTACTCGCCGAGGGCGTCACGGAGTTGTCGAACGCGGCCGTCGAGCCGGAGATCGAGGACCTCATCTGCGTGCTGCAGAAGATGGGCGCGATCATCGCGATCGACACCGACCGCACGATCCGCATCACCGGTGTGGACAAGCTCGGCGGCTACACCCACCGCGCCCTGTCGGACCGGCTGGAGGCGGCGTCCTGGGCGTCGGCGGCGCTGGCGACCGAGGGCAACATCTACGTCCGGGGCGCCCAGCAGCGCTCGATGATGACGTTCCTGAACACCTACCGGAAGGTGGGCGGTGCCTTCGAGATCGACGACGAGGGCATCCGCTTCTGGCACCCCGGCGGCCAGCTGAAGTCCATCGCGCTGGAGACGGACGTGCACCCGGGCTTCCAGACCGACTGGCAGCAGCCGCTCGTGGTCGCCCTGACCCAGGCGACGGGCCTGTCCATCGTCCACGAGACGGTGTACGAGTCCCGCCTCGGCTTCACCTCGGCGCTCAACCAGATGGGCGCGCACATCCAGCTCTACCGCGAGTGCCTGGGCGGCTCCGCCTGCCGCTTCGGCCAGCGCAACTTCCTGCACTCGGCGGTCGTCTCGGGACCGACCCGCCTCCAGGGCGCCGACCTGGTCATCCCCGACCTCCGGGGCGGCTTCTCGTACCTCATCGCCGCCCTCGCCGCCCAGGGCACGTCCCGGGTCCACGGCATCGACCTCATCAACCGCGGCTACGAGAACTTCATGGAGAAGCTCGTCGAACTGGGCGCGAAGGTCGAACTCCCGGGCAAGGCACTCGGCTGACCCCAGCCTCCCCGCCCCGCGCCGGAGCAACACCCCCCGGCCGGGGGTCCGGGGGTAGGCGCTCGTAGTGGTTCTGGTACGACGACGGGGCGGCCCCCTGGTGGAGGGGCCGCCCCGTCGTCGTTCCTACGTGCCGTATGCCGTCCCGTGGCTTACGGACGGCAAGGTCACTTGCCCTTCGCGGCTTCCTTGAGCTTCGAGCCCGCGGAGACCTTCACGCTGTAGCCGGCGGGGATGTTGATCGGCTCGCCGGTCTGCGGGTTGCGCGCGGTACGAGCGGCACGGTGGGTGCGCTCGAAGGTCAGGAAGCCGGGGATGGTGACCTTCTCGTCGCCCTTGGAGACGATGTCGCCGACGACGTCGGCGAACGCGGCCAGCACGGCGTCGGCGTCCTTGCGAGTCACCTCGGCACGGTCGGCCAGCGCGGCCACCAGCTCACTGCGGTTCATGTTGTTACTCCCGTGTTCTTCTTGCCATTGAGGCGTGCCACGCGGCGGAGCCGCATGTTGGGCCGGGACGCATCCTGCCCCCACCTGCGGCGGGAACGCCAATCCGGGTGCCGCCAATACCCTACGGCTGGGCCGAAGGGGGGGTTTCACGACGCGCCGGATGTATGGCGTGGCAAGTTTCACAGTTGTTTGCCCGGGCGGGGCTCCGGGTGCCTCCCGGAGGAGGCCGGTCGCGCCGTTCCCCACACCCCTGACGGGCGCCTACG
Organism: Streptomyces arenae; assembly: GCF_022343545.1. Taxonomy (NCBI): domain Bacteria; kingdom Bacillati; phylum Actinomycetota; class Actinomycetes; order Kitasatosporales; family Streptomycetaceae; genus Streptomyces; species Streptomyces arenae. Next base: position 107,528 of record NZ_JAKQYH010000057.1, on the reverse strand, counting down.
CGCCCTTCGCCGCCTCCCGGACCGCGCCCGCCACCGCCCCGGCGACCTTCTCGTTGAAGACGCTGGGGATGATGTAGTTCGGGTTCAGTTCGTCCTCCGTCACCACGTCGGCGAGGGCCTTCGCGGCCGCGAGCATCATGTCAGTGTTCACCGTACGGGACTGGGCGTCCAGGAGGCCGCGGAAGACACCCGGGAAGACCAGCACGTTGTTGATCTGGTTGGGGAAGTCGGAGCGGCCGGTGGCCACCACGGCGGCCGTCTGGCGGGCGATCGCCGGGTCGACCTCAGGGTCGGGGTTCGCGAGTGCGAACACGATCGCACCGTCGGCCATGGCGGCGACGTCGTCCCCGTCGAGGATGTTCGGGGCGGAGACGCCGATGAAGACGTCGGCGCCGCGCACGGCCTCCTTGAGGCTGCCGGTGAGGCCCTCGGGGTTGGTGTTGTCGGCGATCCAGCGCAGCGGCGAGTCGGCCGGGGCGTCGACCAGGTCCTCGCGGGCGGAGTGCACGACACCGCGGATGTCGGCCACGACGGCGTTCTTCACGCCGGCCGCGATCAGCAGCTTGAGGATGGCCGTGCCGGCCGCGCCGGCGCCGGACATGACGACCCGGATGTTCTCGATCGCCTTGCCGGTGCAGCGAAGTGCGTTCGTCAGGGCGGCGAGGACGACGATCGCGGTGCCGTGCTGGTCGTCGTGGAAGACGGGGATGTCGAGGGCCTCGCGCAGACGCGCCTCGATCTCGAAGCAGCGGGGCGCGGAGATGTCCTCCAGGTTGATGCCCGCGAAGCCCGGGGCGATCGCCTTGACGATCTCGACGATCGCGTCGGTGTCCTGGGTGTCGAGGCACAGCGGCCAGGCGTCGATGCCCGCGAACCGCTTGAAGAGGGCCGCCTTGCCCTCCATGACCGGGAGGGCGGCCTTGGGGCCGATGTTGCCGAGGCCGAGGACCGCGGAGCCGTCCGTCACGACCGCAACGGAGTTGCGCTTGATGGTGAGGCGGCGCGCGTCCTCGGGGTTCTCCGCGATCGCCATGCACACGCGGGCCACGCCCGGGGTGTAGATCATGGAGAGGTCGTCACGGTTGCGGATGGGGTGCTTCGACGCCATCTCGATCTTGCCGCCGAGGTGCATCAGGAAGGTACGGTCGGAGACCTTGCCGAGGGTGACGCCCTCGATCTGGCGGAGCTGCTCGACGATCTGGTCGGCGTGCGCGGTCGAGGAGGCCGCGATGGTGACGTCGATACGGAGCTTCTCGTGGCCGGACGCGGTGACGTCGAGGCCGGTGACCGAGCCTCCGGAGGACTCCACGGCGGTGGTGAGCTGCGAGACGGCCGTTCCGCTCGCGGGCACCTCCAGCCGGATGGTCATCGAGTAGGAGACGCTGGGCGCCGTTGCCATGGCCGACTTCCTTCGTTGTTTCACCGTGTCGCTGGTTTTGCCGTCCGATCGTCGCACCTACCGCCGGGTAGGCGGTAGCCGGGCCTGATTACGTGCGTATTGTTCGCGCGAAAAGGGGCCCACGTCACACAGTGACGTGGGCCCCTTCTACGTTCATGACACCGACCCGCCATGCTCGCCTCGCGGCAAGTGGTCGCTCGCAGCGACGAAGGTTGGGCCCGGGGGCTTGGATCGAGCCGGTGTCACGACAAGGCTAACAAACAGATCCCGTTCGGCCATTCCCGTCCGCCGACTTCACAGGAAACCTCCAGCCGAACGGGTCCCCGGGCGCCCCCGGACTCAGTCCCGGGCGCCCCCGGGCTCAGTCCCTGAGCAGGTCGGGCACCCCGGACGCGTCCGGTTCGTCACGTTCCGCGGAGACCACCGTCAGCTGCTGGGTCGCCCGGGTGAGGGCCACGTACAGCACGCGCAGCCCGGCCGGGGACTCGTCGGCGATCTCCGCGGGCGAGACGACGACCGTCGCGTCGTACTCCAGGCCCTTGGCCTCCAGGCTGCCGAGGGCCACCACCCGGTCGCCGAGCCCGGCGAGCCAGCGGGCGGCCTCCGCGCGCCGGTCCATGGCGACGACCACGCCGACCGTGCCGTCGACCAGGCCGAGCAGCCGCTCCGCTTCCGCGCGCACGGTCTTCTCCAGGGAGTCGCGCACCACCGTGAAGCGGGGTTCGACCCCGGTGGAGCGGACCGCCGAGGGGGACTTGGAGCCGGGCATGGCGAGGGCCAGCACCTTGGCCGCGAGCTCGGCGATCTCCGCCGGGTTGCGGTAGTTGACGGTGAGCTCGAAGCGGCGGCGCGGACGGGAGCCGAGCGCCTCGTCGCGGGCCTCGGCCGCCTCGTCGGGGTCGGACCAGGAGGACTGGGCGGGGTCGCCGACGACCGTCCAGGTGGCGTGCCGGCCCCGGCGGCCGACCATCCGCCACTGCATCGGGGTCAGATCCTGGGCCTCGTCGACGATGACGTGGGCGTACTCGACGCGCTCCTGGGCGAGCCGTTCGGCGCGCTCGCGCTGGGACTCCTCACGGACCGGCATCAGCTCCTCCAGGCCGGTGAGCTGGTCCAGCGGGTCCGCCTCGCGCTTGCGCTTCGGGCGGGCGGGGGCGCCGAGGATGGCCTGGAGCTCGTCGAGCATGGCGATGTCGTGGACCGTGTGGCCGTCCCGCCGCAGGGAGCGGGCCACCCGGCGGATCTCGCCGGGGTTGAGGACGCGGCGCGCCCAGCGGCCGAGGCGTCTCTCGTCGGCCATGGCGGCGAGGACGGACCGCGGGGTGAGCTCGGGCCACCAGGCGTCCAGGAACTCGATGAAGGGGTCCTCGGTGAGGATGTCCTCGTCGAAGGAGGAGCGCAGTTCGGCGGCGAGTTCCGGGTCGGTGTGCCGGCCGCCCGCGCCGGAGCGGGCCCACAGGGCGTCGAGGAGCAGCTTGCGGGCGCGCGGGCGGAGCAGGTTGACCGGCGCGGTGCCGCCCAGCGCGTTCTGCCTGATGCGGTCGAGTTCCGGGGCCTCCAGCTCCAGGCGGCGGCCGAAGGCGACCACCCTGAGCCGGGTCGGCGAGTCGTTCAGCTCCAGGGCACCGCGGGCGGCCTTGCGCAGCACCCGGAGCATCCGGGAGGAGCCCTTGGCGCGGGCGGTGGCCGGGGTGTCGTAGAGGGTGGCCTCGACGCCGTCGACCAGGGAGCCGATGGCACGGATGGCGACCTGGCCCTCCTCGCCGAGGGACGGCAGGACGCCCTCGGTGTAGGCGACGAGGAGCGGGGTCGGGGAGACGATCAGGATGCCGCCCGCGTAGCGGCGCCGGTCCTGGTAGAGCAGGTAGGCGGCGCGGTGCAGGGCGACGGCGGTCTTGCCGGTGCCGGGGCCGCCCTCGACGTAGGTGACGGAGGCGGCGGGGGCGCGGATGACCAGGTCCTGCTCGGCCTGGATGGAGGCGACGATGTCCCGCATGGTGTGGCCGCGGGCCTGGCCGAGGGCGGCCATCAGGGCGCCGTCGCCGATGACGGGCAGCGTGTCGCCGTCCAGGAAGGCGGTGAGCTCGGGGCGCATCAGGTCGTCCTCGACACCGAGGACGCGGCGGCCCTTGGAGCGGATGACCCGGCGTCGTACGACACGCCCGGGATCCACCGGAGTGGACCTGTAGAAGGGGGCCGCGGCGGGGGCCCGCCAGTCGATGACCAGGGGCGCGTAGTCCTGGTCGAGGACGCCGATGCGGCCGATGTGCAGGGTCTCGGCGATGTCGGCGGTGTTGTCGGCGCGGACCGCGCCGTCGGCGGGTTCGACGGCGGTGTAGGCGCCGTCGGGGCCCTTCTTGCCGTCCTTGCCGAGGAGCAGGTCGATCCGGCCGAAGAGGAAGTCCTCGAACTCGTTGTTCAGCCGGTTCAGGTGGACGCCGGCCCGGAAGACCTGGGCGTCCCGCTCCGCGAGCGCTCCGGGCGTGCCTACCTGACCGCGCTGCGCCGCGTCGTTCATCAGGAACTCGGCCTCGTGGATCTTCTCCTCGAGGCGCCGGTAGACCCGGTCGAGATGTTCCTGTTCGACGCAGATCTCACGGTCCCGAACGGAGTCCTGGACCGTGTCCTGGACGGTGTCCTGTTCGGAGCGGTGAGAGCCGACCGCGGATTGTTGAGCCTGAGCGGCCACCGGGCCCCCTTCTGACGTGCTGGGCAGCCGTCAACCGTACGCGAAGGGGGCCCGCCGGTGCTACGCGCTGACCGAGACGAGCTTCTTCCCGTCGAAGGTCATGACCTCGAAGTGGTCGATCTGGTTGGGGGTGAAGGCGGCGCCGCCGTGTACGTAGAGGGGCTCCTTGGCCTTCTCCGACTTGGCGTCCGTGATGCCGTATCCCCAGGTCGGGACGGACCAGGAGGTCACCGTCTCGCGCTCGCCGTTCTTGCCGACGGCGATGAGCGAGCACTTCTTCGGACCGCTGACGTTCTTGAGCTGGAGGACCGCGTGGGTGCCCCAGTCCTTCTTCTCCAGGGCGACGGTCGCGGTGACATGGGTCGTCGGGTCCGTGGCCGTCTTCTTGTCGGACATGGTCTGGAAGGCCGCCTGGGCGGGCCCCGCGGCCATGTCGGTGCCGCCGCTGCCGTCCGAGCCGCCGCCCAGCGCCACGCCGGCCGCCGAGCCGCCGGCGATCAGGACGACCGAGGCCGCCAGTGCGAAGATGTTGCGCCGGCTGCGGACCTTCCGCTTCTCGGCCACCTCGACGACCAGCTTCTCGGCCAGCCGCGGACTGGGCTTCGCGGACAGCGACTCGCCGATGGACGGCGTGCTTCCGGAGCCCGGCAGATCGGCCAGGGCCGCCAGCATGGGCTCCATTCCGGCCAGCTCGTCGAGCTGCTGGGCGCACCATTCGCACCCGGCCAGATGGGCCTCGAAAGCGGTTGCCTCGGCGTCGTCGAGAATCCCCAGCGCGTATGCGCCGACGGTCTCGTGCTCATTGGGCACCGGAGATTCCTGCATGGCACCAGACATACCCGCACCACCTGTGCCGAACCCGCCGTGCCCCCCGTACACACTCATCACGCCGTCACCCCCCGCTCCTCCAGAGCCAGCTTCATCGACCTGAGGGCGTAGAACACCCGAGAGCGGACGGTGCCGCTGGGTATGCCCAGCGTTTCGGCCGCCTCGTTGACGGTACGCCCCTTGAAGTACGTCTCGACGAGCACCTCCCGGTGGGCCGGGGTCAGGTCGTCGAGCGCGTCTGACAGCGTCATCAGCCACAGCGCCTTGTCGATCTCGTCCTCCGCGGGGATGACCTCCAGCGGCGACGGATCGACCTCCTGCGGCCGGGCCTGCCGGCTGCGGTGACCGTCGATGACGATGCGGCGAGCGACCGTCACCAGCCAGGGGCGTACCGATCCGGTCGCTCGATTGAGCTGGCCGGCGTTCTTCCAGGCACGGATGAGTGTCTCTTGCACGACGTCCTCGGCGCGTTGCCGATCACCGGCGACCAGCCGAAGGACATACGCAAGGAGTGGTCCGGCGTGCTCCCTGTACAGGGCACGCATCAGCTCCTCATCTGGTTCCGAGGGCTGGGACATGCGATGTCGGGCCCTCGATCCACGTTCATTGGCCACGGCCGCATCCTTGCGCACGCCCACCTCCGGTGTCCGGGGGTTCCCCCAGTCGGTCGCTCCCCCACCGGTACGGAAGTGACTCGCGGGGTGTTCAACAAGACCCCACATTTTTCTGCGCGCCGCCATGACGAGCGGGACATGACAGCACATTCCCCCCTCGTGATCTTTACATTTCCGACACATCGTCGAGAGCGGCCGGGTTGCCCGTACGCGGCGGTCACCAAACGGAGTGTTGTCGAAATCACGTCGGGGAAGCTTCGATGAAGGTCCGACAGACGCCGTGAATGGGACAGGAGTTGGGTCGGGCAACGGGACGGAGATGGGGCGGCGGCCCCGCTTCGGCGGATCAGGCGCGTGCGAGTGCGGCCCTGCGGCGGTGCCGGGCCACCCGCTCGCGGTTGCCGCAGACCTCGCTGGAGCACCAGCGGCGCCTGCGGCCGCGGGAGGTGTCCAGGTACACGAGGGGGCAGTTGTCCCCCTCGCACTCCCGGACCGACGCCCGGGCGACGGGGTCGGTGAGCAGTTCCACGGTGTCCCGGGCGACGGCGGCGAGCAGCGCCGCGCACCCCGGCGGGTCCGCCAACTCCCGCACCAGCGTGCCGTCCTCGCCGGGCACGGCACGCGGGGCCGGCGGCGCGGCGGCACCGGCCAGCTCGTTGACGCGGGCGAGCGCGAGGTCGTACGGCCGGGTCCGCGCCGCGTTCCGGCCGCGCACCAACTGCTCGACGTGCCCGCGCAGTTCACGAAATCCCAGCAGCCACCCGGTGTCGGCGTGCGGCAGCGGCGTGCCCGGCGGGACGAGCCCGGACCCGGTGATCCAGGCCCGCAGCGGCCCGAGCGCGTCGAGCCGTTCGCCGGGGTGCGTGGTCGCCAGCAGGTCCAGGCAGATCCGCCCGGCGTCGAAGCGCAGCTCGTAGGGGGCCGCGGCCGTACCCAGTGCCATGTGCCTGTCACCGCCTAGGACAGCGAACCGTGTCCCTTCACAGTGCCCGGCACGACGGGCGGCCGGAACCCCTCGTACCGGTGTTCCACGAGGTTCCCATACGACCCGCACCCGGTGGGGACGCCCGTGGGTACGGCGTGGGCCGTCCCCGTCCGGTCCCGATGTGCCGGCGGCCCTCGCCGCCACCGCCCAGGACCCGGACTCTGTGTCCTGCGAACGCACGGCGAGCCGCCCCAGGGGGGACCCGCGAGGGACGGCGGTTCAGAGAGGACACGTTTCATGAGCATGCGCACCCGGGTCGTCGCGACGGCGACCGCCGTACTGCTGGGGGCCGCGGGCCTGGCCCTGGCACCGGCCGCGAACGCCGCCGCCCCGCCCTACCACGGCATCGACGGCGGCGGCGGTGTCACCGACGACTGGCAGGACGAGGAGAACCTCGGCGTCGACGACTACCCGACCAGCAACGCGACGGCCCTGTGGGAGACGGTCCTGTGGGCGGACGGCGCCCAGTACCAGGACGACGACGGCGACTCCCACCGCTTCGAGAAGAGCAGGATCGACGGCTCGTTCGGTCCCGAGACCGAGTCGGCCACGCAGTGGTGGCAGGAGCACTTCGGTCTGTCGGACAACGACGGGGTCGTCACCGAGCAGAGCTGGACCTTCGCCCAGCAGCGGCTCACCGGCCCGACCTCGGCCGGCACCGTCACGTACCACGGCACCGCGCACAACGCGACGCTCAAGCGCGTCAGCAACAAGTACCGGGTACGGATCAAGGGCACGGGTCCCTGGAAGGTCGCGTACTACGACCGGGTGGGCTGAGCTCACCACCGGGGCGGGCGGCGACGGCACCGCCCGCTCTGCGGGGCAGGGCCCACAGCAGCCCGGCGGCCAGCACCGCGGCGAGGGCGGACGCGGCGACGGCGGCCGTACGCCACCGCCGCTGTCCCACGGGGGACTCGACCGGACCGGCGGACTCGGGCACCGCTTCGGCCGTCGGCTCCGGCGGGCCCTGGGGCCAGGTCTGTTCGGCCAGTTCCCACAGGGCGAGCATGCGGGTCTGGTCCCCGCCGGCCAGTCGGCTGAGCATCTGCGCGGCGCCCCTCGGCGGCAGTCTGTCCCCGCTCAGATAGCGCTGCCAGGACGACTTGCTGTACGCCGTGCGCCGGGCCAGGTCGGCGAGGCTGAGTCCGGTACGGCCCTTCAGGACCCGCAGGTGCTCGACCAGTTGCCGCGCCTCGCGCGGCAGTGTGGCCGGCAGCGGCTGCCAGCGTGTCATTCCGTCCCCCCGTGGTGCGTGGTCCGGCGCCAGCCTGCCGCCCGGCCGCCGGGATCCGGCAGAGCGCACGCCCGCGGACCCGGGGCACGTGCGGTCGCGCACGCGCGTCCGCACGGGACGGCCCAGCGCACCAGGGAAGGAACGGACCCGAGTGGCGGGCCGCGAGCCCGCCCCCTACGGCCCGCTGCCGCGGGCGGCTCCCCACAACGTCGTACGCCGGTCAGCCGGTCCGCTCATCCCCCGTGGCGAAGAACCGCCGTACGTACTCCCCCGCGGGCAGCCCGCTCTCCCGCATGAGGGAGAACACCTCGGCCCCCTCGCCGGGCGCCCCGGCCATCCTGAACGCCTCGGCGAACCGCACGTACTCGACGTCGTCCAGCGCGGCGCAGTACACCCGTGCCTCGTCCTCCGCGCGCCCGATCGCCTCGTCCGCCGAGGACCCGGTCCACAGCGTCACCCGCTCCTCGTACACCCCGAGGGAGACATGCCGGAAGACGCAGCGCACCCCGTACCAGTCCACGGGCGCGGTCTCACACGTCGGCGTACTTGGTGTCCGCCGCCGGGTCCAGTGCGAGGCGGTAGCCGCGCTTGACCACCGTCTGGATCAGCTTCGGCGCGCCCAGGGCCGTACGGAGGCGGGCCATCGCCGTCTCCACCGCGTGTTCGTCACGGCCCGCGCCGGGCAGCGCGCGGAGCAGTTCGGCACGGGCCACCACCCACCCCGGCCGCCGCGAGAGCGCCCGCAGCAGGGACATGCCAGCCGGCGGGACCGGCTTCAGCGCGCCGTCCACGAGGACCGCGTGCCCGCGGATCTCGACCCGGTGCCCGGCGACCGGCAACGCCCGTGCCCGCGACGGAAGTTCCTGGCACAGGAGCTGTACGAGGGGCCCGAGCCGGAACCGTTCCGGCTGGACCGTGTCGACACCGAGGGCCTGCAACGGCAGCGCGGTGACCGGGCCCACGCAGGCGGGTACGACGTCGTGGTTCAGGGCGGCGAGCAGGTCGCCGCGCAGCCCCCGCTCCTCGGCGCGGGACAGCAGCGAGGCCGCGGCGGGCGCGCTGGTGAAGGTGACGGCGTCCACCGAGCGCGAGACCACGGCGTCCATGAGCCGGTCCACCGGCCCGATGTCCTCCGGCGGCATCCACCGGTACACCGGCACCAGCACCACCTCCGCACCCGCGGCCCGCAGCGACTCCACGAACCCCGGCAGCGGCTCACCGTGCAGCTGTACGGCGATCCGGCGGCCGTCGACGCCCTCCTCCAGGAGCCGGTCGAGCACCTCGGCCATGGACTCGGAGGACGGTGACCACTCCTCGGTGAGCCCGGCAGCCCGGACGGCCCCCTTCACCTTGGGGCCCCGGGCGAGCAACTCGACGTTGTGCAGCCTTCGCAGCAACTGCTCGCCGAAACCCCAGCCGTCCGCGGCCTCGATCCAGCCCCGGAACCCGATGGCGGTCGTCGCCACGACGACGTCCGGCGCCTGGTCGATGATCTCCTTCGTGGCGGCGAGGAGCTCACCGTCGTCGGCGAGCGGCACGATGCGCAGGGCAGGCGCGTGCAGCACGGCGGCGCCGCGCCGCTGGAGCAGTGCCCCGAGCTCATCGGCGCGGCGCGCGGCCGTGACCCCCACGGTGAACCCCGCGAGGGGACCGTGCTGACCGCCGTCGTCCGGGCGCTGCTGTTCCTCGTACATGGCTGCTCTCCTAGCTGACCCGCATGCGAACCGAGCCTGTCAACGGCGCGTGACAGGCTCGGTTCCGCTTCATGTCACCAGTGTTACGTCACACCTCGGCATAGCTGAGCTGCGCCTTTGCTTCGGAGGCGGCTGTGGGGCGCCCCTCGGCGGCCGGCCGGCGAAGGTATACGGCCCAGGTGACGGCGAAGCAGAGGCCGTAGAAGGCCAGGAAGGCGACGAAGGCACCGGTGCCGCTGCCGTAGGAGAGGTACGACTGCCGGAAGGCGAGGTTGATGCCGACGCCGCCGAGCGCGCCGACCGCCCCGATGAGCCCCATGGAGGCCCCGGACAGCCGCCGCCCGTAGGCCACGGCCGCCTCGCCGGTGAGCCCCTTGGCGAGGGCCTTGGCCTGGAAGATGCCGGGGATCATCTTGTACGTCGACCCGTTGCCGAGCCCGCTCAGCACGAACAGCACGACGAAGACGGTGACGAAGAGCGGCAGCGACCCGTCGATGCTGGCGACGATGAGGAGGCCGGTGGCGGCGGCCATGCCGACGTAGTTCCACAGGGTGATCCGCGCGCCGCCGTACCGGTCGGCGAGCCAGCCGCCGACCGGCCGGATGAGGGAGCCGAGCAGCGGGCCGATGAAGGTCAGGTAGGCCGCCTGGAGCGGGGTACGGCCGAACTGGACCTGGAGCACCTGTCCGAAGGCGAAGGCGTAGCCGATGAACGACCCGAACGTCCCGACGTAGAGGAAGGACATGATCCAGGTGTGGGCGTCCCTGGCGGCGTCGAGCGCGGCGCCGGTGTCGTTCTTCACGGTGGCGAGGTTGTCCATGAAGAGCGCGGCGAGGGCGGCGGCGACGAGGATCAGCGGGATGTAGATCCCGAGCAGCACCCGGGGCCCGCCGCTCGCCCCGATGATGGCGAGGGCGACCAGCTGGATGACCGGTACGCCGATGTTGCCGCCGCCGGCGTTCAGTCCCAGCGCCCACCCCTTCTTCTTCAGCGGGAAGAAGGCGTTGATGTTGGTCATGCTGGACGCGAAGTTGCCGCCGCCGATGCCGGCCAGCAGCCCGACGAGCAGGAAGGTGTCGAAGGACGTCCCCGGCTTCATCACCGCGAACGCGGCGACGGTCGGGATCAGCAGCAGGCCGGCGCTGATGATCGTCCAGTTCCGGCCGCCGAAGAGGGCGACGGCGAAGGTGTACGGCACCCGGACGACCGCGCCGACCAGGGTGACCATCGACGTCAGCAGGAACTTGTCCGCCGGGGTGAGCCCGTACTCCGGCCCCATGAACAGCACCAGCACGGACCACATGGTCCAGATCGAGAACCCGATGTGCTCGGAGAGGACGGAGAAGGCCAGGTTCCGCCGGGCGATCTTCTCGCCGGTCGCGTTCCAGAACGTCTCGTCCTCCGGATCCCACTCCTGGATCCAGCGACTACGGGAAGTAGGGGCTGGGGCTGTCATGACGCCTCCACGGTGCTCCGCGTGCTCGGTCTGCCGACTTTGGATGAGTGACTGAGCCCGAAGGTAGGGAGGCGGCGTTTCCGCACTGTGGCTGTGGGTGACCGGAAGGGAACGTTGCTCTCACCCCGGGAGGAGGCCGGGTGAGAGGTCCACGCCGGGCGCCGGCTCAGCGGGCGGGGTACGGGGGGTACGGGGGCTGTGGGGGCTGCTGGTGGGACTGCTGGCTGGGCTGCTGGTGGTAGGGGCCGGGGGCGTACGGGCCGGCGGCGTACGGGCCGGGGGGCTGCTGCGGCGGGGCGTAGGGGCCCGCGGGCTGCTGTCCGTAACCGGTGGGGGCGGGGGCGGCGGGGGGCTGGCCGCCGTAGGGGCCGTAGCCGGGCTGGCCGCCCTGGCCGCTGTACGGACCGTAGGGGCCGGGCTGCTGCGGGGCCTGGTGCTTGGGGTGCTGCATGGGCCCCTGTTGCATGACCCCCTGTTGCATGGGCATGGGTGTGCCCGGCGGCAGATACCGCACCCGTCCGCCCTCGCCCGTCACCGGCATGAACCCGGCGGCCTGTAGCCGTTGCGCGAACTTGCCGTTACGCCCGCGCGTGACGAAGAACCCGAGCCCTATGAACGCCATGGCGATGCCCCACACCACCCCGGAGATGACGACGGGGCCCGTACCCCCGCCGTTGCGCACAGCGGCAAAGATCAGCCCGAGGGTGATGGCACCGGCCGAGATCAGCATCCGCTTCTCGGCGTTCTTCCCGGTGAGGTCGAACTGGATGCGGGCCTTGAGGAGTTCGACGGCGTCGGGGACGAGGGGCGGCAGCGAGACACCGTCGGCGGCGTTCGGGAACTGCGCCCAGTTCTGCGCGGCGCGCGCCCGGCCCTGCGGGCTGTGGTCCGGCACGATGAGGAGTTTCAGCACGCTGTTGCGGGAGCCCGCGTGACGGGCGTCGGCGTACTCGTACCCGAACTGCTGGGCGACGAAGGCGAGCCGGGCCAGCTTCTTCACGGAGGACCAGGCGTTGGTGAGCTCGACGGGCTCGCCACTGGCCATCAACTGGAACATCTTCCGCACCTGCCGCGCGCTCATCGCATCCGCTCCCCGTCGGCCGAGCCACTCTTTTCACTTCTGCAACCCAGGAAGTGTTCCATGCGCCATGCACCGAGAGAACGGTCACCGGGTGGATTGACCGGAGCTTGACCAGTCGTCAGCACCCGCGGACCTCGAACCACAGCAGCTTCCCGGCACCGCGGTCGAGCGGACCGTCGTCTCCGACGGACAGGCCGCCCCACGAGTCCGCGTACTCCTGCACGAGCCGCAGGCCGCGCCCCTGCTCGGCTTCCGCCGGGACGTACCGCACGCGGTCCCGGGGAGGCTCCCCGAAGGGGGCGGGGATACGCGGGTGACTGTCCCAGACCCCGACCCGCAGCCGCCCGTCCGCGAGAGCGGTGAGCCGGAGGGAGGCGGGGCCGCGTGTGTGCCGGTAGGCGTTGGTGACCAGTTCCGAGGCCAACAACTCGACGGCGTCGAGAGCCTCGTTCCTGCCGTGACCGCTGAGCACCGCCCGTACGGTCATACGTGCGACGCGTGCCGCACGGGGATCACGAGGCAGGCGAAGGGCGTACGTCCAGGTGTCGGGCAGGAATACGGTGTCCACGAGGACCTCCGACGAGAGACGGGACTTCGGATTCGCTCAACGACCGCGCCGGGCGGTGGCCTGCCGTGGTGGTGCGCTTCCGGCTTATGGGCGCGGGGAGTTGTGCGGTACAGGCATTACAGTAGGCCGCAACCGGGAGATACATCTCCAAAATCAGGGAGATATGCCCGCGATTACCTCCTGTGGGTTACAAGAGAGCCGCACACCGGCTGGGAAGGACATGCCGTGCCGCCCACCAACAACCCCACTCTGCGTCAACGGCGTCTCGGTACCGAGCTGCGCAAACTCCGTGAGCGATCCGGCCTCACCGTCACCCAGGCTGCCGCGCTCCTGGGCGTCAACCAGGGGCGTGTCAGCATGATCGAGACAGGCCGCAGCTCCCTCAGCCCTGACCGGGTCCGGTCGCTGGCATCGGCGTACGACTGCTCGGACGGGGCCGTGGTCGACGCCTTGGCCGCGATGACCGGACGCCGGGCGGGCGGCTGGTGGGAGGAGTACCGCGAACACCTCCCGGCCGCGTTGGTCGATCTGGCCGAACTCGAACACCACGCGACCGGGTTGCGGGTGGCCCTCGCGATGCACGTACCCGCGTTGCTACAGACCGCCGACCATGCCCGTGCCCTCTTCCGGGCCGTGGTGCCCTCCATGCGACAGTACGAGATCGAGCATCGCCTCACGCACCGTATGAAACGGCAGGGCATTCTCCACCGTGAGAGACCGCTGCCGTATACGGCGATCATTCATGAGTCGGCTCTTCGCCTCCGCTTCGGCGGCCCCGACGTCAGACGAGGCCAGCTCAAGCACCTCCTCGACATGGGCGAGCTGCCTAACGTGACCGTCCGGGTGATCCCCTTCGACGCGGAGTACTACCCGAGCACGGGTCAGTCCTTCGACTACGTCGAGGGCCCGGTCCCGCAACTCGACACAGTGCAGCTCGACACCCACCACGGCGGGTGCGGATTTCTCGACGCAGACGCGCAGTTGAGCAAGTACCGTGCCGTGCTGGACCACATGGAGACTTGCGCGCTCGGCCCCGCCGAGTCGCACGACTTCGTCCAGAGCCTCATCCAGGACATCTGAGAGAGAGACCGTGCACATACTCCACTGGCGGAAGTCGAGCTACAGCGGCGACAGCTCGAACTGCGTCGAGGTGGCCACCACCCCCGCAGCCGTCCACATCCGCGACTCGAAAAACCCAGTGGGCCCCCGCCTCACTATCAGCGGTTCCGCCTGGACTCACTTCACCTCCAGCCAGGTAGAGCCCCGGCCCCAGTGACCGCATGGGAACAGACATCCACGGCTGGGATCGAGTGCCGCACCCGGCGGGAGGGCCTGAACCACGACGAGACGGGCTGGTCCCCGGCCATCAGCCTGTCGGTGCTGGGATGCCGAGGGATTACGACGGCTTCGCCTGCATCTTCGGCGTACGTGACTTCGACGCCACGTGGCGCCAGGTGGCGGTGAACCGAGGCCTACCGCCGGACACGTCCCCCGAGGTCCGGGAGGTACACGCCGCCTGGGGACCCTCTGCCTTCGCCGAAACCTGGCCGACCTGGCCGGAGGCGAGGGCGATCGACTGGACGGAACCGGCGATCCCCCGCACCACCCACATCACCCGCTACCACCGCACCCCGGACGGCACCCTCCGCCTGATCCACCACCACACCGACTGCCCTCGCTACGGCTGGCACTGAGCAGCCCCTCGGGCGGAAATGATCTGCGACGTCTGCCAGACATCGTCGGAATTCTTGTCGAGCCTGGTGTTGTACGTGACGTAACTGTCTTTGGTGACGGGCGTCTTGTTGATTTTGTCGGTCTTCTTGTCCTTGCTGAAGCCCTTGCTCTCATCACCGCAGTACGTGAGGACGGCCGCTGTCTTGCTCTCGAGCGTCACCTTGCGGTCGTAATACCGGACAGCACCGGTGATCGTGACATCGGCCTTCTTGAACTGGGCAACCCAGGACAGCGATGCCTCAAGGGCCTTGCCCGTGGTGTAGTAGCTGATTCCCTCCCCCTTGGGATCCGTCCCGGCAATGGCGGCGTCAACCGCCCGCGTCATCTCCGCGCTGTCGGCGAGCACCGCGTCCTTGTCCGCATTTCCAGTACGGCCGCCTTCGAAGGTCAACGTCACGTCCGACGGCAACGTGATCTTCGGGCGACCGTCGGACGATGTCGAGGCAGACGCACTCGGCGAGGCCGAAGCGGACGCCCCGGTCGCCGTGGGCAGGGACGATGCCTTGTCCGCGGCCTTCGCTCCGCCGTCGCCGCATCCGGTGAGGAGGACTACGCCGGTCAGACCGGATACGGCTGTCGTGGACAGGCGGGAACGGGGGTTCACGAATACTCCTGGTAGAGCGGATGGGGTTGGTACACGAGGTACCGAGAACACGCGGCTCGTCGGCTAGCCGGCGCAGGCCTTGTCGCCGCGGTGCGAGGTCAGAGCGGAGGTCTGCCACACGCCTGAGTCGTTCTTTTCGACGCGCGTGTTGTACAACACGTACGGGCTCTGGTCCGAGGGCGTCCGGTCGACCTTGCCGGTCTTGCGGTTCTTGTTGAACCCCTTGCTCTCGTCGGAACAGTAGAGGACCGTCGCCGTGGTCTTTCCGGAGGCCAGGGTGACCTTCGGAGCGAAGTAGCGGGTGGTTCCCGTGAAGGAGAGGTCGGCGTGCAAATACGCCTGGATCCAGGCGACGGCGCCGCTCAACGCCTTGTCCCGGTAGTAGAACGACAGACCGGGCGCGCTTGTGTCGCCGCGCAGGATGGCGTCGTTCGTGGAGTCGATGCGTGCGGCGACATCTGCGAGTACAGCGTCCTTCGCAGCATCGCCCGTCTTCCAGCCCACGTACTCGTCCGTCACGTCCGACGGCAATGTGACGTGGGGGCGGTCCGCGGCGGCCGACGCGCTCGGCGATGCGGGTGCGCTGCTGCCCGCTCCCCCACCGGCCACGTCGTCGTCAACCGTTGTGGAGCCGCCGCTCCCGCCACAACCACCGACCAGCAGCGTGATCGCGGCTCCCGTGAGTGCGCATGCGAACAGACGGGGCCGACGGCTCACTCTGAAACTCCTGCTGGGGTGGTGTGGTCGGGTTGTTTCTCTCACCTGTTGACGGACTGGATCTCCTGCACGATGACATCCTGCGCCCGGCCGAAAGCGCCGTCGGGGAGGTCGGCGCCGTTGCCGTCGCTTCCCGTCCAGTGGATCTTCCAGGTGACCGTCGCCCTGAGCTGGTACGAGCCGTTGCCTGACGAGCGGAGGTATTTCACCCCACAGGGTGGGGTCTTGCCTGCGTCGCCCGCGGTGTATTCCTCGCCGACACTGCCGTTGTTGAACTCACAGACGCCGGAGGCGGGGTAGGTCACCGCGTCGGAGGTACCCGGGTCGATCTTGAGAGAGACGGGTTCGGCCGTGGTCGTCGCCGAGAGGCCGAGCACCGGGACGCTGGCGGTGACCGACACCGGCTTGAACGTCGCCTTGTCCAGCCAGGCCCAGGTGGCGAGGTTGACCTTGGTCGTACCCGCGGGCTTCAGACTCACCTCTGTGGTGGGAACCCGGATCTCGTTGTAGGCGAGCTCACCGAGGATCTTCGTGGAAATGGTGTTCGGGATGTTGGCCGGAGGCACGTCACCCGTGTCCACCCAGAAATAGGGTTCGTCGCACTTGTCCCAGCCGGGCGGGAAGGACTTGTTGACGTACGAGTCCCACCAGTAGCCCTTGCCGGCCTTGTCCTTGTTGAAGTCCTTGTAGGGATGACCGTTGACGTAGCGGTCACGCTGCTGGGCGTCCCACTCGTACCCCGTCGAGTCCGCGGCCCAGATCGGTTCCACATACGCCTGGAAGGCGGCGGGGCTGTACTTGGGGGCGTACCAGCAGGCCGGCGGCGACCAGGAGGTGGTCGCGGCGACCGGCCCCACAGAGGCACCGGATCCGTTCTTGGAACGGTCATAAACAATGGCACCGGCCGTCGAGGACAAGGTGCCGTCACCGGAGGAGTCTCCGTGCTCCTGCGTCCCGGTGGTCACGGTTCCGTCATCGCCGCGTCCACCCGCGTAGGCGGTCTGTGAGACGAAGACCGAAACCCACGCGAGCGAAAAGACCGCCGCACCTCTTGCCACATTCCTTACGGCTGGCACGCCTTGTCCCCCCGATTTGACACAATGTCAGTGGTTTGCCAAACACCCATGGCGTTCTTCGTGAGCTTTGAGTGATACAGCACGTAACTGTCCGCAGTCGTCGGCGTGTTCTTGACCTTGCCGGTCTTCCTGTTCTTCAAGAACGACTTGCTCTCGTCGGAACAGTAGGTGACGTATGCATCCTTGGCCCCGGACAGCGTCACCTTGCGGTCGAAGTACCGGGTCTTACCGGTCCACGTGTCGCCCTTGTCGATGTATCCCTGCACATAAGTGATCGCTGCGCCAAGGGCCTTGTCCGCATTGTAGAAGCCGAGGGCCTTCGTGCCCGTGCTCCCCTGGAAGATCGCGTCATCCATGGAATTCACGCTCAGGGCGCTGTCCGCGAGGACCGCGTCCTTCGTGGCATCGCCGGACTTCTGGTCTTCGAAAACGTTCGAGGCATAGGACGGGAACGTGATCTTCGGGCGCCCAGCCGCCTCAGTGGCCGAAGCGGTCGGTGAAGCCGACGTCGACGAACCCGTGTCCGCCCCCTTGATCTTGCCGTTCGAGTCGGACTTGCCTCCGTCGCCTCCGCCGCAGCCGGCGAGCAGAAGTGCTGCCGTCGCACCGGCGGCGGCAGTCGTGAGCAGGCGGGTGCGGCGGGTCACGGTGGGCTCCTGATGAGGCGGCTGATGTCGAAGAAAGCAGCCGATACGGTAGCCGGGTCGGGCGCGAAGACACCAGAGCGAATACCTGAATACCGTGCGCGCAAAGTGTGCACGAGTGGGACAAAGCAACGCCAACTTGACTCCACCGTGGGCGCATTGGTTGCCTTCCTGTGACATTGCGGCAGCTGTCCGTGGCCGCACGGTTGGCCCTTGCAAAGGGTCACTTCACCTCGTACGAGTGAGCCCTGTAGGTTCATGCACGCAGGGACTTCATATGAGGTGTACGCGACGGGGGTTGCGGGGACATGGCGGGGTACCGACCGGCGGACTGGCATCCACTCGATCTCGACAGGGACCCCACCCCGGGCGACCCGCAACGCGTCCGCACCCTCGCCGCACAGCTGCACTCCTTCGCCGACGACGTCTCCGACGCGCTGCGGCTGGTCAAGGGCATGGCCGGTGAGGACACCCTTCTGCAGTGGGCGGGCAAGTCGGCGGACGTCTTCAAGGAGCAGTTCAAGGACGTTCCGAAGAACCTGAAGAAGCTGAAGAAGTCCTACGAGATGTGCGGGGACGCGCTCGCGGACTACTGGCCGAAGCTGGAGCGCGCCCAGGCCCTGGCGGACAAGGCCCTGGCCAAGGCGAAGGAGGCCCAGTCGGACCTGTCCTCCGCCAAGTCCCGTCTGTCCTCGGCCGATTCCTGGGTCTCCCGGGCGACGAAGGAAGCCGACAAGTACAAGGACGATCCCACCGGCAGCAAGTCGGACGCCGACGAGCCCGACGAGGGCAAGGTGCGGGCCGCCACCCGGGACGTACAGAGCGCCAAATCCGCTCACAGCAAGGCCCAGTCGGACGTCACCTCCGCGCAGAGCGCCCTCGATGCCGCGAAGAAGATGGCCGTGGACGCGCGGAAGATGCGTGACGACGCGGCCGGGGAGGCGAAGCGGAAGATCGACGAGGCGTCCGACGCCGGGATCCCGAACCGGCACTGGTGGCAGGACGTCGGTCACTGGTTCGAGGACAACTGGGACACCATCGTCACCGTCTGCAAGGTGGTCGTCGCGGTCGTCGGGATCATCGCGATGATCATCGGCGGGCCCATCCTCGGCGCGATCGTCCTCATCGCGGCGCTCGTGGTGCTCGCGGACACGCTCTACAAATACTCAAAAGGCCAGGCGTCGCTGTGGGATGTGGCGTTCGCCGCGCTGGACTGCATACCCGGCGGCAAGGGCATCACCAGCCTCGGCAAGCTCGCCAAGGGCCTCAAGGAGATGAAGTTCCTCAAGGGCGGCCTGAAAGGCATGGCCCTGGCCGTGAAGGGGATGGGGCCAAGACTCAAGGGTCTGGGCCGGGAGATGAAGACTCTCTTCACCTGCGGCGACCCCATCGACATGGCCACCGGACAGATGGTCATGTCGATAGCGGATCTGTCCCTGCCCGGTGTCCTACCGGTCGTCGTGGAGCGCAGCCATCGCACGGGAGTACAGGCCGGCGGCTGGTTCGGAACGAGTTGGACCTCGACGCTTGATCAACGGCTGATCATCGACGACGACGGCATCCGTTTCGTCGCCTCCGACGGCACTGTCCTGTACTACGCGGTCCCGGAGCCGGGCGAGACGACGGGTCCGGTACTCGGCCCTCACTGGCCGCTCACGCAGATCGGTTCGCCCGACGCGGACTTCGCACTGTGGCAGCCGGAGACGGACACGACACTGCGGTTCCGCCGCATACCGGGCGGCCCGACGAACGAACTCCTCCTGGTCCGTGTGCACGACCGCCACGGCAATACGCTCACCCTGCACCACACCGAGGACGGCTCCCCCTCGGAACTGATCCATCACGGGGGATACCGCGTCGGCATCAGCACGGTGGGCGGCCGGGTGACCGCGCTGGCTCTCCTCAGCGCGCCCGGCGAGCCCACACTTGTGAGATACGGATACGACGCGGACGGGCGTCTCACGGACGTCATCGACTCCTCTTCCGTACCCCAGCGCTACAGCTACGACGAGCGGCTGCGCGTCACGGGCTGGCAGAGCAGAAAAGGCGACTGGTACCGCTACGCGTACGACGACGAAGACCGCTGTGTCCGCACGGGCGGTGACGAGGGCGTCCTCGCCTACCGCTACAGCTACGACACCGCCACGCGCACCACGGTCGCCACGGATTCCCTGGGCCACTCGATCACCTACGTGTTCGACGAGAACCACCGTCCTCTGTGCGAGACTGACGCGTTGGGGCACAGCACCCTGCGCGACTGGGACGATCTCGGCCGGCTCGTCGCACTGACCAATCCGCTCGGTCACACCACACGCCACGATTACGACGCTGCTGGAAACCTGACCCGGACCGTACGCCCGGACGGCGCCGTGGTGTCGTTGGAGTATGACGACTTCGGTCACGTCACCAAGGTGACGCAGCCCGACGGCAGCGTATGGAAGTCGGTCTACGACGAGCGGGGCAACCGGGTGGCGGTCATCGACCCCCTGGGTGCCACGACGGCCTTCACCTTCGATGAACGGGGCGGTCTCACCGGCATCGTCGACGCACTCGGCGAGCGCCAGCAGACGCTCGTCAACGATGCCACGGGCCTGGTCGTCGGCGGCACTGACGTCCTGGGAGCGACGGAGAGATTCGTTCGGGACGCCTTCGGCCGTATCACCGAACTCACCGACGGCTTCGGCGCGGTCACCCGAGTCGGCTGGACCCTGGAAGGGCGACTCGCGTGGCGCCACCTCCCGAACGGGATCGCCGAGCAGTGGACTTACGACGTCGAGGGCAATCCCTTGGAGTACCGCTCCTCGAACGGCAGGCACACCAGGTACGAGAACACTCACTTCGACCTCTGCACCTTGTGGGAGGACGAGGACGGGAGCGTCGAACGCCTTGCCTACGACAGCGAGCTGAGACTCCGCAGCGTGACCAACGGCGCTGGTATGACCTGGAACTACGAGTACGACGGGGTCGGCCGGCTGATCGCCGAGACGGACTTCAACGGCCGTACCCTCACCTACGGCTACGACGCGGCGGGGCGGCTCGTCCAACGGACCAACGGGGCGGGTGAGATCACGCGTCTGCGCCACGACGTCCTCGGAAACGTCGTCGCCATGGACGCCGACGGCGCCACCACCACGTACGAGTACGACTTGCGCGGCAGACTCGTAGGAGCCAGAAACGCCGAGGTCGACCTGTGCCGGGAGCTCGACGCGACGGGCCGTCTGCTCGCCGAGTCGTGGAACGGCCGAGAGGTCCGCTCCGAGTACGACGCCGCGGGCCGCCGGGTACTGCGCAGGACGCCGAGCGGCGCGGTCACCCGCTGGGCCTACCGGCTCGGGAGGCGAGAGGTCGTCCAGCGGATCGGGGAACACGATCTCACCTTCCGGTACGACGTAGCGGGGCGTGAGATCGAGCGGGTGATGGGAGAGGCCGCCCGCTTGACACAGGACTGGGACGGCGAGGGACTGCGTACCACCCAGCGAGTACTCACCGCAGCCGGTGACACCCGGCAGCGAGTCTTCCAGCACCGTGCCGACGGCGCACTCACCGAGATCCACGACTCCCGCCATGGCTCGCGGACCTTCGCCTTCGACCGCTCCGGAAGGGTGACAGCGGTGCAGAACGGCGTCGGCCGGGAGGAGACGTACCGATACGACGCGGTCGGCAACCTCACCGCTTTCGCCACGTCGGCAGCCGTCCGGGACGAGGAGACGGGGCCTGGCGATCGCAGCTACTCGGGCACCCTCATCGAGCGAGCCGGCCGAACCCGCTACCACCATGACGATCAGGGCCGAGTCGTCCGCAGAGTAACCGGCCTCCTCTCCGGCGGCAGGCGCGAGTGGCACTACGCGTGGAACGCCGAGGACCAGCTCACTGACGTACTGACACCGGACGGCCGTCGCTGGCACTACGTCTACGACCCCGTCGGCAGGCGAGTGGCGAAACAGATGCTCGCCGCCGACGGGACCGTCCTCGACGAGACGCGGTTCTACTGGGACGAGGACGATCTCGCTGAGCAGTGCGCCGGGGCCGTCAGTACGGTCTGGGACTGGGCCGGTGGCCCCGCGCCGGTGGGGCAGCGTGTGCGTGAGACCCGTCCGCTCGGCCCTGGGACGTCCCAGGAGGAGATCGACGAGCACTTCTATGCCATCGTCACGGATCTTCTGGGCACCCCGACGGAAATGGTGGACACCGAGGGCGGTGTCGTATGGACGCAGTCGTCCACGCTCTGGGGAGTTCCCGTCGCCTCGCCGACGGCCCCGCACGTCGACTGCCCTCTGCGCTTTCCCGGGCAGTACGTCGACGCGGAGACGGGGCTCCACTACAACCACCACCGCTACTACGAGCCCGGCACAGCCCGTTACCTCAGCCCTGACCCGCTGGGGCGGACGCCGGCCCCGAACCCTCACGCCTATGTGAAGAACCCGCTCCAGTGGAAGGACCCGCTGGGGCTCAAGGCCCCGTGCCTCGTCGATCTCTACCATGGGACGCTCGGCCAGCACGCGGACAGCATCATGGCGAACGGGATCGACATGACGGCCTCGGCCCGCAAGATGGACTTCGGGAAGGGTGGCTTCTACGTCACGAACGATGCCCGGCAGGCCTTGGACTGGGCGAAGAAACTGGCGAACGATAGGGGCGGGGTGCCGGCCGTCATCCACTTCAAGGTACCCAAGGCCCAGCTGGAGGGGTTGCGGAGCAAGATCTTCAGCGGGTCGGGGGACGACGTGGCCGAGTTCATCCGGCATAACCGCAACGGTGGCGCCATGCACAACTACGAGCTGGTCGAGGGGCCGATGCTGCGTAACCTCAAGGGATTCCTGAGGGAGGGCAAGCCCCCAGTCCTGAACGGGCACCAGATCGCGATCTTCGGTGACAGGGCCGCCGAGCTCTTCACCGGCTCCATTTTCCGACGAGTAGGACCTCCGACATCATGACAACAGAATTCTTGATGGATCTCGACGAGGGAATGGTCGAGTACTTCCGCGACATTGCGAACGAGATGATCGCGCGGTTCGGTATTTCTCGGGCGGAAGCGGTGGCCAGGATCAACGAGCGGTATCACGACGCGGAGATCTCCGCGTACCCCGATCTCATGTGCCACGAGTTCCCGGAGTACTGGTCGTACGGCCTCTACTACTACCCGAACGAGTCCGGACGCCTGCCGACCGGTGACGAGGACGACGACGAGGGCTTCGACGTATCCGCCCTCCGCGTCCGCCCCGCGCCTCCGACGGACTCGCCGTACTGGACGCTCGGGGCCTGACCGCCGTGCTCAAGACGTACACGAGAGGCAACTGATCGAGTGGTCTGCCGCCCGACGGTCCGGACGACCCGTAACCGACCCCTGACGTCCCGGACGGACCCGCAGGAGTGACGATGATGACCAACCTGGAGCGGGTGGACTCCCTCGTCACCGGCAGATACATCGGCGCCCAGCGGGCCGAGGAGACCGCGGCCGCTGTGGCTGCGGCACGGCAGCACGTTCCCGACTGGCTGCGGATCACGTCCGCCGAGGGGGCTGGCGGCGCTTCGAACGGCTTGCGGCGCTGGCGCTGCACCTCCACCCCGAAGGCTCGGACCGATCCTGGCGGCGGTGCTGGTCTCGCGGCCCGCGGGCGTGAACACGGAGGATCTGGTCGACCTGCTCGGAGAGTTGCGGACCCCGGAGGGGGTCGTAGCGGTCGCCGCCCTGGTGCGGGAACGGAAGTCGACCGACGGTCCTTACTTCACCTTCTACGTCAAGGCCCTCCAGATCCTGGGCGAGATCGGCACCCCCGAAGCCGTCGGATTCTTGCGCGGCATAGCCACCGGTGATCCCGCAGCCTGGCCCGCCCCCCCCTGTGCCGGCACGCCACGGAGGAACTGGGCATCGAGGACGGACTCAGCTTCAACGAGGACCGGATACTGGGCGGATCATGAGCGAACAGCGTCCGCCGGGTGGCGAGGGCGACACACCGGAAACCGACCTCGCCGAGATCGAGGAGATGTGCGCCGTGGCCACGCCCGGGCCCTGGTTCGTCAGAAACCTGGACGACAGCCACGCCATGAACCTGCGGGCCGTCAGCACGGTGGCGGACACCGGACGGGGAGAGCGGTGGCCCGACTTCGACCACAGGGAGCTGATCGCTGCGACCCTGTTGCAGGAGCCACGCCACGTGGACTGCGCCGAGGGAGAGGGACACGCGACGGAGACCAGCACCTTCGCGTACCACCTCCGCAGCCCGCTCGGCGGGCTCGTCGGCCGATCTGACGGCGGGGCACATGACCCGGGCGCAGAGGACGGCTTCTTCCTGCAGGTCGACCGGCAGGTGCGCCTGATCCCGCCCGCGGGAGCGCATTGGCGGGACGTCCACTGGCTGGCCCACGGCCTGGCCGTGCACGCGGCCGCCCTGCTGTCACTGCACCCGGAGGGCCTGACCGTCAGAGTCACGTCGTTCACGTTCCCGCTCGCCCACTACCGGCCGCAAGTCGCGGCCCTGGCCATGGACGGCTGGATCAGGCAGCAGTTCATCCTCCCGGACCGCGGACTGCGGGTGGCCTTCGATGCCGGGCGGGGCGAGTACATGTCCCAGTGGGGAGAGGACACCGCCCTTTCCCGGACGACGCTCCGGTTCGAGTTCTCCGTTGCCGAGAACGTGGCACCCCCGCCGTCGGGATTCGACCTGGGGCACATGGACGTCCGAGGCGACCGGGGAGCAGTGAGCTCGCGGGACCGCACCCCGGGCCAGGCGATGATGATCTATCTCTCGCTGTCTCTCCTCTTGGACCGACTGCGCAGTTTCCTGTCGGGCCGGGGCCGGACCTTCACCACGGCCGCAATCGACTCGTCCTTCTCGCTGACGTTCCGGCGCCGAAAGGACGGCTCGATCGAGACCCTCCACGACGGTATGGTCATCCACCGCTCGTCTGCCGCGGACCTCGCGAGCGCCGTGCACACGGCAGCCGAGCGCTTCGCGGGACCCCCGCTTCCCCTCCTGCCCGAGGACGACGCCGGGCGAGAGGACTTGGAGAAGTCCCTGGCTGAGTTCGGCGACTTCGTGACGCGGCTGCCTCGGGGGAACGCCGGTGAGTGACAGCGCCTCCGAGCCCTGGGTTCTCCTTGTCCCGGAAAAGTCCACCAAAATCCGACGACAACTGTCGGAGCTGACAGCGAAAGGCGGCCTGGTCCACCACCTCGACGCCCGCGATCTGATGACCGAACAGGGTGTCTTTCGCACCTTCGCGGAAACCCTCCGTTTCCCCGGCTACTTCGGCCGGAACTGGGACGCCCTGGTCGACTGCGTGGGCGATCTCTGCGGTGAGGTCACGGGAGGAGGAGCGGGGATCGTGTGCGTGGTGCACGACGCTGATCGCCTGCTGTGGACGGGGCACTTCCCGTTGCTCGTATCGGTTCTCTGTCAAGGCGCCGACCGCGCGAACTCGGCCGTGGACCTCGACGGCGATCCCCTCGACCGACCTGCCGTCGCCGAACACTTCGTCCTGGAATTCCGGGATTTCGACGGCGCGGAGATCGCAGCGCGCGTCGAGCAACCCGGCCTGACCGTCACCACCAGGGACGGTTTCGTGGGGGTCGCGCTCGATCCCGAAGAATGGCATTAGTGCCTGGGGGCGCCGTGAGCGACCGTGCCTCAGGTGGGGGCGGCCGACTCGCTGGGCGAGGCCGGCGGGGGCGACGCGGCGGGAGAAGAGGACGCGTCGGAGGTGGGCGGTGCCGTGGACGGCTCGGCGGCGACGGACGACGATTCCGGTTTCGGCGAGGTGACCGCCACCCCGGAGGACGAGGTCGGCCGCGCGGACGCCGACGTGCTCGGCCGTGCGGTCCCCTTTCCTGTACCGGACGCGTGGGAGGAGGCGTCGGCCGACGGGGTCGTACCGCCGCTCACGGCCGGGCCGGTCACCGAGGCGCCGTCGCCCGAGGACCGGGGCGAGCGCGCGGGCCGCGGCGAGTCGTCCACCCTGTCGGCGTTCTGCCCGGGCACCGGCAGCCAGGGCGCGTCGGAACCCCCGGACAGCAGGGCGGCGACGATGACGACCGCGTAGACCGTACAGGCGAGGCCGACGGCGGTCCCGACCCTGCGGAGCCGGCGGAGCCAGCGCCTGCGACGCTCCGACACGCGGACGAAGGCGGGGGCGGGGACGGGGGCGTCGGGAGTGGCTGAGCCTTCGGAGGCACCGAAGGCCCCGGGGCCCCTCGTCTCGGCGGGCCGTATCGGCCTGGTCGGCCCGGCCAGCCGTATGCGTGCGGGACCGGCGTCGTCGTGGACGCTCACCTCGTCGGGGTCGTGGCCAGGGGCCGGGACCCGGTGGCGCGGAAACACCGGGATCGACGGCTCGACCACGCTCCACGGGTTCCGTGACGACCCGGCGCGCAACGCCTTTGTCGCCCCGGCGGCTCCCGTGACTCCGGCCTCCCCACCACCGCCGACACCCGCAACGCGCCCCGACGCCCCACCACCGCCGGCGTCCGCAACGCCCCCCGACGCCCCACCACCGCCGGCACCCGCAACGCCCGCCGTCACCCCGTCTCCGCCCTCGGCGGCCGTCGTCACCCCGTCCTCGCCCGTCACCGGCACATCCCGGGCGTCCAGGGCCACCTGGGGCAGTTCGGGCTGGGTTTCTTCTCGCCAGTTCTTCACGCGCGTACATCCCCCCACGGGAGTATTCCGGGCGCACTGACGAACCCGAGCACACGTCAACGGAACGAGCCCCCACCCGTGCCGAGCGCGCCCTTGCAGCTCTATGCGCTCGGGCTCATGAAGCTAGCGCACGAGGGAGATCGGTGTTCCCGATGTGTCATTTGTGGGCGTCCATCACCTCTTGATCAGTGGCCGGAATCCATCCGTCCGACGGCCGCTGAAGCCAGCCCTCCGCCCGTCCGATCTCCGCCGCCGCCCGCCGCAGCGCGTCGACTCCCGGATGGACCAGCCCCTTTCGCCACACGAGTGACACGGGCGACAACGGCACCGGATCGACCAAGGGGCGCGCGACGCTCCCAGGTATGGCCGGAAAACCCACTACCGCGAGGATCGGATTCCGGGTCTTGGCCATGATCCGCTGGAACTCCTCCTCCCCCACGGCCAGCGGCAGGGGCGGCGCGACCGTGACTCCCCGCCCCTCGAAGAGGTGAAAGGCCAGGTCGGTCCATTCCAGGGTGCGTTCGTTGCCGGCGCCGGCGTACACGGTCTCGCCCGCGAGCGCGGCCAGCGGTACCGCCTCCAGGGCCGCCAGGCGGTGATCGGAGGGGAGAATTACGGCCATCGGTTCGAATCGAACGGGCATGTGTTCGAGCCCGGAGCGCAGCGCCGGGTCCAGTCCCGCGAACCGTCCGAAGGACACGTCGAGGCGTCCGGCGAGGAGTTCGGCCGCCGCTCCGGTGAGCCCGCTCTCGTAGCGGGCCATCAGCTCGCCGTCGGGGGCGAGTTCGCGGGCGCGGTACAGCACCCGGCGGCCGGTCTCCAGGCCGGGCGAGTTGAGGTCCACCAGCAGCGGCCGGGCCTGCCCGAACGCGGCGAGCAGCGCGTCCTGGGCGGCCAGCACCCGGCGGGCGTACGGGAGCAGCCGGGCGCCGTCGACGGTCAGGGCGACCTGCCGGGTGGTGCGGAGGAACAGCTCGGCGCCCAACTCCCGCTCCAGCCGCCGTACATCACGGCTGAGCGCCTGCTGGGCGACGTAGAGCCGGGCGGCGGCGCGGGTGAAGTGCAGCTCCTCGGCCACGGCGACGAAGACACGCAGCAGGCGGGGGTCGATGTGGGCGGGCGAGGCGGGCGCTGGCATCACGCGAACTTACAACACGGGTGCGTGAATCGGCACTGATCAGGTGTTGGACCCCACGAGCCGCCCGGCGCGACGGTGGTGTCCATGCCGAACCCGCCCCGGCCCAGCTCCGGAAAGCCCCTGCACACCGTCACCGCAGACTCCCTCGTCACCGTCGACTTCAGCTCCCGGTTCGACGGCCGCTCCCGCCCCCGTTCCCGCTTCCCCGGCCCCGACGGGCCCCGACGCACCCCCCGCGCCCCCCTTCGGTCCCGTCCGCCCGGCCCCTACCACCGCCTCTTCGCCCTCCCCGGCACCCGCGCCTTCACCGCCGGGAACCTGCTGGCCCGGCTCCCGATGGGCATGTTCAGCGTCAGCGCGGTCGTGATGATCGCCGGCTCGCGCGGCTCGTACGCCCTCGCCGGTGCCGTGACCGCGACCGGTCTCGTCGCCACCGGTCTCGCCGGGCCCTGGATCGCACGGCTCGTCGACCGGTACGGGCAGGCCCGGGTCGCCGTACCCGCGACCGTCACCGCCGTCCTCGGCAGCCTCGCCCTGCTGCTCTGCGTCCACTTCGGCGCCCCCGACTGGACCCTGTTCGCCGCCTACGCGGCCACCGCCACCACACCCAACCTGGGCGGTATGTCCCGCGCCCGCTGGGCCCATCTGCTGCGCGACGACCCGGGCGCCCTGCACACCGCGAACTCCTTCGAACAGGCCGCCGACGAACTGTGCTTCATGCTCGGTCCGGTCCTCGCCTCCTTCCTGACCGGCACGTTCTTCCCGGAGGCCGGCACCCTGGCCGGCGCGGTGCTGCTGCTCACCGGCGCGCTGCTGTTCGCCGCCCAGCGGGCCACCGAGCCGCCACCCAGGGCCGGGTCGGCCACCGCACGGGCACCGCTGCGTATCGGCACCCTCCTGGTCTGCTTCGTCGCGACCGGCGCGGTGTTCGGCTCGATGGAGGTCGTCACCATCGCCTACGCCGACGCCCAGGGCCACCGCTCGGCGGCCGGTGCCGTGCTCGCCCTCCAGGCCGCCGGCTCCTGCGCGGCGGGCCTGCTGTACGGGGCGCTCCGGCCGGCCGGGCCGGCCGAACGCAGGCTGCCCGTCTGCCTGTTGTCGATGGCGGCCCTGATGTGCCTGCCGCTGCTCGCCGCGTGCACGTTCGACAGCCTCTGGGCCCTCGCCCCCGCCCTGCTCGCTGCCGGGATGGCGACCGCCCCGACCATGGTGACCGCGATGACCCTGGTCCAGGACCGGGCCCCCGCGGACCGCCTCAACGAGGGGATGAGCCTGGTCGTCACCGCCCTGCTGACCGGCATCGCCTGCGGGTCCGCGCTCGGCGGCTGGGCGGCGGACCACGTCCCGCCGACGGCCGCCTTCGTCACCCCGGCCGCGGCGGCCGTTGCCGCCCTGGCCGTCAACGCGGTCAGTCGAATCGCTTCACGCAATTCTCACCCCACCCATTGACGCCCCCACGACCCGCACCTACCGTCCTTCGTCGAAGCGCTTCGACGCCCCTCGTCGAACCATTCGACGCGGGACGAGCACCATCCATCCGACTCCCCCGGAGGCATTGGATGTTGACGGCACGAAGGCGGACCACGACCGCGGTGGCGATCCTCGCCGGATCGCTGCTGCTCACCTCCTGCGGCGGCTCGGGCGGCAGCACGTCCGACGCCAAGACCCTGCGACTGTGGCACTACGAGGCTCCGAACAGCGCGATGGGCATCGCCTGGAACGAGGCCATCAAGGAGTTCGAGGCGAGCCATCCCGGCGTGAAGGTGAAGTACGAGGAGAAGAGCTTCGAGCAGATCCAGAAGACCGCGCCGATGGTCCTCAACTCCTCCGACGCCCCCGACCTCATGGAGTACAACAAGGGCAACGCGACGGCGGGGCTGCTCTCCAAGCAGGGGCTGCTCACCGATCTGACCGCCGAGGCGGCCAAGCGCGGCTGGGACAAGGAGCTCAGTGCGGGCGTGCGCACCACCAGCCAGTACGACGCGGACGGCGTCATGGGCTCCGGCAAGTGGTACGGGGTGCCCAACTACGCCGAGTACACGATAGTGTACTACAACAAGGACCTGTTCGCGAAGTACGGGATCGCCGAGCCGAAGACGTTCGACGAACTGACGGCGGCGATGGCGGAGTTCGTCCGGCACAAGGTCACCCCGCTGGCCAACGCGGGCTCCGAGTACCCGGCCCAGCAGTACCTGTACCAGCTCGCGCTCTCCAAGGCCGACCGCTCGTGGGTCGACAGCTACGAGCTGTACAAGGGCAAGGTCGACTTCCACGACACCGCCTGGACGTACGCGGCCGACACCTTCGCCGACTGGGTGAAGAAGGGCTACATCGCGAAGACGTCCAGCGGTACCACGGCCGAGCAGGCGGGCGTCTCGTTCATCCAGGGCAAGTCGCCGATCCTGTTCTCCGGCAGCTGGTGGTACGGCCGCTTCCAGTCGGAGGCGAAGTTCGACTGGGGCAGCTTCCTGTGGCCCGGCTCGAACCTCACCCTCGGCTCGGGCGGCAACCTCTGGGTCGTACCGAAGAACTCCGGGAACAAGGAGCTCGCCTACGACTTCATCGACATCACCATGTCGAAGAAGATCCAGAACCTGCTCGGCGACAAGGGCGGGGTGCCGGTCGCCGCCGACCCCGGCGCCATCACCGACCCCAAGTCCAAGCGGCTCATCGCCGACTTCAACACCCTGAGCGAGCGCGACGGCCTCGCCTTCTACCCGGACTGGCCGATCGCCGGCTTCTACGACACCCTCGTCTCCGAGACCCAGAAGCTGATCACCGGCAGC
Source organism: Streptomyces arenae (assembly GCF_022343545.1). Taxonomy (NCBI): domain Bacteria; kingdom Bacillati; phylum Actinomycetota; class Actinomycetes; order Kitasatosporales; family Streptomycetaceae; genus Streptomyces; species Streptomyces arenae. The sequence goes on along the minus strand of NZ_JAKQYH010000057.1, from coordinate 77,645 downwards.
GAGAAACCGGACGCCTACCTGAGCAATCTCCAGACGGCGTACGACAAGGGCACCAGGTGAGGGTGCGCCGGGACTCCCACGCCCTGTTCCTCCTCCCCGGTGTCCTCGCCTTCCTGGCCGTCGTGGTCGTCCCGTTCCTGATGAACACGGCCGTGGGCTTCACCGACTGGCAGGGCGTGGGCAGCCCGCACTGGTCCGGGCTCGCCAACTACCGCGAGCTGCTGCGCGACACGGAGTTCTGGGCGTCGTTCCGGCACAGCCTCTTCATGGTGGTCGCGATGGCACTGCTCCCGACCGTGCTCGGACTGGTCCTGGCCGCCGCCCTGTTCGACTACGTGGCCAAGCACTTCGGCACCCGGATCGCGGCGGTCCTGCGCGCCTGCTTCTACCTCCCCCAGGTGCTGCCGGTCGCGGTGGCCGGCATCGTCTGGAGCTGGATCCTGGCCCCGGACAACGGTTCCCTCAACGCCCTGCTGAAGGCCGTCGGTCTCGGCTCGTGGCAGCAGGACTGGCTCGGCGACCCGGACCTCGCGCTCTACACCGTCATGGGCGTACTGGTCTGGGTGCAGCTCGGCTTCCCGCTGGTCGTCTTCATGGCCGGGCTGGGCCGGGTCGACCCGCAGCTGTACGAGGCGGCCGAGCTGGACGGCGCCGGCTGGTGGCGCCGCTTCCGGCACATCACGCTGCCGCAGCTCCGCCCCGAGGTGTACGTCGTCCTGACCTGGTGCACGATCGCCGCGCTGAAGGTCTTCGGCGCGGTGTACGTCCTGACGAAGGGCGGCCCCGGCGGCGCCACCGACGTCCCCTCCTACTTCTCCTTCACCACGTTCTTCGAGAAGACCCAGGTCGGCTACGGCTCGGCGATCTCCACGGTCCTCACGGTCATCGTCCTCGCCCTGGCCGTGCTCGGCCTGAAGCTCCAGAACCGCGCGGAGGCCACATGACCCGTCCGACCGCCGTGCGCCGCTACCCGGTGCTCCTCGCCCTCTGTCTCGCCGCCCTCTTCATGGTCGTCCCGTTCCTGATCGTGGCGGTCAACGCGGTCAAGTCCCCGGCGGAGTACTCGCGCAACGGCCCGCTGAGCCTCCCCCACGGCCTCTACCTCGACGGGCTGAAGGACTTCTGGCAACGCGTCGACTACAGCCGAAAGCTCGTCAACTCCACGCTCATCAGCGGCGCGGTGGCCCTGCTCGCCACCGCCCTGTCCGTCCTCAACGCCTACGCGATCGGCATCGGCCGGATCCGGTTCCGCACCTGGGTGCTGGCGTTCTTCGTGCTCGCCAACATGCTGCCGCAGGAGGCGCTGGTCTACCCGCTGTACTACCTGAGCAAGCAGGCCGGCCTGTACGACACCCGGCTCAGCGTGATCATCGTGTTCACGGTGATCCAGTCGGCGTTCGGGACGTACCTGCTCTCCGCCGTCCTCGGGCAGTTCCCGCGCGAGATCGTCGAGGCGGCCCGGATCGACGGCGCGAACAAGTGGCAGATCCTGGTCCGGATCGTCGTCCCGGTCAGCCGCCCGACCCTGGGCGTGCTGCTGGTCTTCTTCTTCATCTGGACCTGGAACGAGTTCCTGCTCCCGCTGGTCATGCTGATCTCCAACGACAACCAGACGGTCTCCGTCGCCCTCGGCGTCCTCCAGGGCCAGCGCCTGATGGACGCCACGATGACCAACGCGGCCGCCCTGCTCGGCGTGCTCCCGGCCATCGTCTTCTTCCTCGTCTTCCAGCGCACGCTCACCCGGGGCATCGCCGTGGGCGCCGTCAAGTAGGAGGTACGTGAGTGAAGTTCACCGACGGCTACTGGCTGCTCCGCGAGGGCGTCACCGCGGCCCACCCGGTCGAGGTCCTCGACGTCACCGCCACGGCCGCGGCGCTGGAGATCCACGCGCCGACCCAGCCCATCCGCCACCGCGGCGACCTGCTGAAGGGACCGGTCCTGACGATCAGCGCGCACACCCCGATGCCCGACGTCATCGGCGTCACCTTCACCCACTTCGAGGGCGAGCAGCCGCGCGGCCCGCACTTCGGGCTCGGCAAGGCCGACCTCGCGGCCCAGGTGTCGTACGACGACGAGTACGCGACGCTGGTCTCCGGCTCGCTGACGCTGCGGCTGAGCCGGACCGCGCCCTGGCGGCTGGACTTCCTCTCCGGCGGCCGCGTGCTGACCTCCAGCGGTCCCAAGGGCATGGGCATCATGCGGGACACGGCCACGGGCGCCCACTACCTGCGGGAGCAACTGCGCCTGGGGGTCGGTACATCGGTCTACGGGCTCGGCGAACGCTTCGGCCCGCTGGTCAGGAACGGCCAGGTCGTCGACATCTGGAACGCGGACGGCGGCACGGCCACCGAACAGGCCTACAAGAACGTCCCGTTCTACCTCACCGACGCGGGGTACGGCGTCTTCGTCGACCACCCGGGGAAGGTGTCGTTCGAGGTCGGTTCGGAGGCGGTGTCCCGGGTCCAGTTCAGCGTGGAGTCACAGCAGTTGACGTACTACGTGATCCACGGCCCGACCCCGAAGGACATCCTGCGCAGGTACACGGCCCTGACCGGCCGCCCGGCTCTCCCGCCCGCCTGGTCCCTCGGCCTGTGGCTCTCCACGTCCTTCACCACCTCCTACGACGAGAAGACGGTGACGTCCTTCATCGACGGCATGCGGGAGCGTGAACTGCCGCTGTCCGTCTTCCACTTCGACTGCTTCTGGATGCGGGAGTTCAACTGGTGCGACTTCCGATGGGATCCGCGGGTGTTCCCGGACCCGGCGGGGATGCTGGGGCGGCTGCACGAGCGGGGACTGCGGGTGTGCGTGTGGATCAACCCGTACATCGCGCAGCGGTCGCCGCTGTTCGCCGAGGGGAAGGAGCTGGGACACCTGCTGCGGCGGCCGGACGGGAGCGTGTGGCAGTGGGATCTGTGGCAGCCGGGGATGGCGCTGGTGGACTTCACCTCCCCGGCGGCCCGGGACTGGTACGCGGGGAAGCTGGAGGCCCTGCTCGCCGAGGGTGTCGACTGCTTCAAGACCGACTTCGGGGAGCGCGTCCCGGTGGACGTGGCCTGGTCCGACGGGTCGGACCCGGAGCGGATGCACAACTACTACACGTACCTGTACAACCGGACCGTCTTCGAGGTGCTGCGCAAGCACCGGGGCGAGGGCGAGGCGGTGGTCTTCGCGCGGTCCGCGACGGCCGGCAGCCAGCAGTTCCCGGTGCACTGGGGCGGTGACTGCGAGGCCACGTACGAGTCGATGGCCGAGTCACTGCGCGGCGGGCTGTCCCTGGGGCTGTCCGGGTTCGGTTACTGGAGCCATGACATCGGCGGCTTCGAGGGCACGCCGACCCCGGCGCTGTTCAAGCGGTGGCTGGCCTTCGGGCTGCTGTCCTCGCACAGCAGGCTGCACGGCTCGTCGTCGTACCGGGTGCCGTGGCTGTTCGACGAGGAGTCGGTGGACGTGCTGCGGCGCTTCACCCGGCTGAAGCTGAGCCTGATGCCCTACCTGTACGAGGCCGCGCGCACCGCGTCCGCGGAGGGCCTGCCGATGATGCGGGCGATGGTGCTGGAGTTCCCGGACGATCCCGGGTGCGCGCATCTGGAACGGCAGTACATGCTGGGCGGCGATCTGCTGGTGGCGCCGGTGTTCGACGACGAGGGGCAGGTGACGTACTACTGCCCCGAGGGCACCTGGACGCACTTCCTGACCGGGCGGACGGTCACCGGCCCCCGCTGGATCCGCGAGCGCCACGACTTCCTGAGTCTGCCGCTGCTGGTGCGGCCCGGCGCGGTGATCCCGGTCGGCGCGGTGGCCGACCGGCCCGACTACGACCACGCCGACGGGGTGACCCTGCGGGCGTACGGCCTGGAGCGCGGCGCGCAGGTCACGGTCCCGGTCGGGGACGTCACCTTCACCGTCGTACGCGAAGGGGGCACCCTGCGGGCCTCGTGCAGTGATCCGGTGGCGGCCTGGAGCCTGGCGGCCGGTGAGCGGAGCGCGCGGGCGGCCGCCGGGACCGGGTTCCTCTCGCTGGAGCTGGACTGATGGTGAAGATCACGGACGTGGCCCGGCACGCGGGGGTCTCCCCCAGCACGGTGTCCTACGCGCTCAGCGGCAAGCGGCCGATCTCGGACGAGACCCGGCGCCGTGTCCAGGCGTCCATCCGCGAGCTCGGCTACCGCCCGCACGCCGGCGCCCGCGCGCTGGCCAGCAGCCGCTCCAACGTGCTCGCCCTGGTGATCCCCTTACGCACCGGGATCCACGTGCCCGTGGTGATGCAGTTCGCGGTGTCGGTGGTGACCACGGCCCGCCGGTACGACCACGACGTGCTGCTCCTCACCCAGGAGGAGGGTGAGGAGGGCCTGCACCGGGTCGCCGACACGGCACTGGTGGACGCGCTGATCGTGATGGACGTCCAGTTGCACGACCCCCGGCTGCCCCTGCTGCGGGCCCTGGAGCGGCCGTCGGTGCTGATCGGCTTCCCTTCGGACGCAACCGGCCTGACCTGCGTCGACCTGGACTTCAGGGCGGCCGGCGAGCTGTGCGTGGAGCGGCTAGCGGCGCTCGGGCACCGGGTGGTCGCGCTGGTCGGCTCGCCGCCGGAGGTGTACGTCCGGGAGACCGCGTTCGCCCAGCGGGTGGTCCAGGGGTTCACGGCCGCCGCCGACCGCAACCGGATGGCGTGCTCCGTCCACCCGTGCGAGGCGACCCCGGCGGGAGCGCGCCGGGTCGCCGAACATCTGCTGCGCGAGCAGCCGGCGTTGACGGGGGTGGTCGTCCACAACGAGGCGGCCCTCGAACCCCTGGTCGACGCCTTCGAGCACCTCGGCCTCCGCGTCCCCGCCGACCTGTCGGTCACCGCGATCTGCCCGGACGAACTCGCGGCGGCCCTCCGCGTCCCGGTCACCTCGGTGGCCCTGCCGGCCGCGGAACTGGGCGAACGGGCGGCTGAGTTGCTGATGCGCAAGCTGGGCGGGGACACGGCGGTGCCGGAGGCGACCCTGCTGGCACCCCGCCTGACGGACCGCGCGAGCACGGCCCCGCGCGAGGCGCTCTGACGGCCCCACGAGACGGCGACCGCGCCTGCCGGTCCCCCGGCCGGGAGTCAGTCGGTGTCCGTGGCGGTGAGGACCGCGATCTCCTGGCCGCCCGGTCGCAGGGCGGCCACGGCGAGGTCCCAGGCCACCTGGTGGAACCAGTCCGACGAGGGGTCGGCGATGAACCACTGTGCCTGTTCGACCAGCGTGGCCGTGTGACTGGTCGGCGCGTCCGGGGCGGCGCCGACCAGGGCGCCGAGGGAGCGCCAGGCGGCGAGCCGCCCGTACGCACCGAACATGCCGCTGCCGTAGGCGGGGCTGCGCACCGCCGCGGTGAGCAGCACCCGCAGCACCCTGTCGGAGGTGGCCGGGTGCAGCCGGGGCCTGGTCTCCCCCGTCGGCCACGCGGTGAGGGGCAGCCGCTCGAAGACGGCTGCGAAGTCGTCCGGCGGGACGGGTGACGCGGACCAGAACTCCTGTGCGGCGACCGTGCCGTTGGACTCCTCGAGCCAGTGCCGCACCGCGGCGCTCATGGCCCCGGCCGCCTCCGCCGTGGTGGTCTCCACCGGATCGACCTCGGCACTGCGCCGGCGCATCTCCGGCGAGACACGGAGTTCGGGCCGGTCGCTGTGGTGCGCGACCGTTGCCGGGGGCAGCGCCCACGTCCAGTCGTGCGGGGCGTGCGGCGGTCTGAGCAGCGCACGCTCCGCGGGCAGCAGGTGGAGCGGCAGGGGTGCGAGCGGATGCTCCCGCGCCACGAGCGCTTCGCCGAAGGACCGCAGCAGGGGGTGGTCCGCGACTGCCGCGCCCGCCAGTACCAGCTCGTGCAGCAGGCAGGCTCTGAACTCGTCCGACGCCGCGGTGCCGAGCCGCTCGCCGTACACGACCGGGACGATGTCCGCGGGCCGGTGCCCGAGTGCCACCAGCTGGGCCAGGCGTCGCTCGGCCGTGGTCCGGGCCCGCTCTCCGGTCCGGAGACTGCTGGGCAGGCACATCAGAACGCGCAGGCTCGGCTGCCCCGCCGTGGTGGCGAGGGCGGTCTGCAACCGGTCGAGCAGGAAGGCGCCTGCGGGTGCGTCCTCGCCTTCCTGGCCGGCCCGCCGGGCGAGCTCCGCGCCGAGCAGCGTCGCCCACTCGAGGTCTCCGGACGAAACCCGGTGCTGGATCTCCTCGCCGAGTGCGGACGCGGCCGAGTGGCCACGGTCCAGCAGTTCTCTGATCCGTCGGGTCATGTCGCTGTGCATGGTGGAATCTCTCTGCCTCACGCTCGTCGAACCGGGGTCCGGACGACGCCGTACGACGTCGGCCGGACCCCGTTCCTCTGCTTCTCCTACGACGCGGCGCGGACCGCTAAGGCGAAGCCACCGGATAGGCGCTCAGAATCTCCTTGGTCTGCGGATTGACCGCGATCTGGAGGTACTTCTCTCCTCTGGTTCCGATCGTTCTGCCCATCGGGAAGACGAACTTGAAAGCGTCCGCGGGATCCTTGATCGCCTTGCTCTGCATGGCCCACGCCTCGTCCACCAGGGCGAGGACCTTGCCGGGGTCCTTCTCGACGAACACGGTGTGCGTCGCCCTGGAGGCGTCGGGCACCGTGTGGGCGAGCACGTGGTCGATCTTGTTGCCGAACTTCCTGTCGAAACCATAGATCAGCCCGCCGGGCGACTGGAGCCTGCCGCCGCCCAGGTCGGCGAAACCGACCGGGCAGAACGTGTTGTGCACGAGAACCGGCGTGCTCCCCGCCAGCACGTAGTACGTGTGGATGCCGGCGACGCTGAGGTTGTAGGCGGAGTGGAGCCGCTGGTAGCGGTGGACACCCACGACGGTGACGGTCTCGCCGCCGCTGGTGAGCAGCGTCTGGCCGGGGCTGAGATCGCCCGCGTCGATCCAGCGGTGGGCACTGGGCGACCAGAACGGGTGGTGCTGTGTGGCGGTGATCCGTGACCGGCCGGCGTCGATCGTGATGTCGGCGAAGTCGGTGTCGTCCGGCGTGTAGACGGTGTCGGTGACCGTGCGGACCGCGGTCCGGCCGCTCCAGGGATCGGTGGCGACGACCGCGTCACCGGTCCTGACGTCCTTGATCTCCTTGGTCGTGCCGTCGGCCATCAGCACGAGCGTGGCGCCGGGGAAGCTGTTGGGCCGGCATGCCAGGCGGAACTCGTCGTAGGCGTGCACCGACCGCTCGATCTCGGCGAGCGTGCGGGCGTCGACGTCCAGTGCGCGCAGCGCCTTCAGGGCGTCGTCGACGCCGATGCCGGTGCGCAGGGCCGCGTCGACGGCGCGGATCGCCTCGGTGATCTTCCCGATCGGGCCGCCGAGCGGGAGCCAGGTGGCGGCCCAGGCGCAGTCGCCGTAGCTGCCGTCACCGGTGCCGGTGGCCTTGTGGTAGCAGCCGGTGAAGTCGTCGACGATCGAGTGGTAGAGGCCCTTCCACAGGTCCTTGGTCGCCTCCCAGGAGGAGATCTTGACGTTCTTCTTGAGGCCCTTGAACGTCTTGGTGGTGAGGAAGTACGTGTCCTCGGCGGGGCAGCCGGCCTGGGTCGCCGGGACGTCCGGGTTCTCGCAGAAGTAGTAGCTGACGACCGCGTCGAAGTGCACTTCAAACACCAGGTCGCAGGGCAGGTGGGAGCAGTCGTCCGGCAGCCGCTGCGGGTCCCCCTGCTGCTTGACGTCGTCGATGACGGAGAACACGCCGCCGACCCCGGTTCCGGTCCCGGCGCCGGTCTGGACCTGCTTGTTCGCGTCGGCGGCCGCCGCCTGGTCGGCCGCCTGCTGGGCCGAGTCGGCGTACTTCTGGGCGTCCTTCGCCGCCGCCTCGGCCGCGGTGGCCTCGGCGTCGGCGCGGTCGGCCGCGGCGCGGGCGTCCTTGGCGGACTGCTCGGCCTCGGCGGCCGCCGTACGGGCGGCGTCCGCGTCCAGGGCCGCCTGGTCGGCGGAGTCCCGGGCGTCCTTGGCGTAGCCCTCCGCGTTGCCGGCCGCCTTGTCGGCGGCCGCCGCGTCGGCGGTGGCCTGCTGGTCGTACTCGATGGTGCGCGCCAGTGACTTCTGCGCGTCCGCCGCGTACTGCGCCGCCTCGGACGCGTAACCCAGCGCCTCCTTCGAGGACTTGCGGGCGTCCGCGGCGTGACCGGCCGCCTCGGCGGCGATCGTGTACGCGGCCTTCGCGTCGCCGGTGGCCGCGTCGGCGAGGCTCTTCGCCTGTGCGGCGTTCTTCTGCGCGTTGGCGGCGTGCGCCTCGGCGACGGCCTGCTGCTGCTGGGCGATCGTCTTCGACGACTGGCCCGTCAGGACGACGAGACCGGCCGCGGAGTCGGTGTCCACATAGGGCGAGCCGAGCTGGATCGCGTCGTTGGCGGGTGCGGCGACCTGCTGCGCGGAGGCTCCGGCGTCCTCGGCCGCCTGCGCGGTCGTGTACGCGTGACCGACCGCGTCGGCCGCGCCGGCGACCGCCTTGGCGGCCTCGGCCTGGGCGGCGTCGGCCTGCTTCTTCGAGTCGGCCGCGTGCTGCTCCGCCTCGTCGGCCAGCTTGACCGCGGTACGGGCCGCGTCGGCCGAGGCCTGGGAGGCCTTGATGGCGTCCGCCGCGGCGCTGGTCGCGGTGCGCACCGCCGCGTCCGCCTTCAGCTTGGCGGCCTGGGCCGCGTCCGCGTCGGAACGGGCCCGCTTGGCCGCCGCCTCGGCACGGGTCGCCGCGGCGTCGGCGTCGGCCGCGGCCTGGCTCGCCGCGTCGGCCTCGGTACGGGCCGAGGTCGCCGCCGTCTCCGCGTCGTCGGCCGCCTGGTCCGCCTGGTCCGCCGCCGCCCGGGAGTCCTTCGCGTCGGCGTCCGAGGCGTGCGCGTCGGCGTAGGCGTCCTTGGCGTCGGCCTTCGCGCGGGCCGCGTTCGCCTGGGTCTTCGCGTCCCACGCGTCGTCCGACTTGCCCTTGGCCCGGTCCCGTGCGGCCTCCGCGTCCTGGCGCTTGGCGCGCGCGGTGGACTCGGCGGTTTCCGCCCGGCCCTTGGCCTCGGCGGCGGTCTTCGCGTATCCCTCCGCGTTCACCTTGTGCTGCGCGGCCTCGGCCTGCTTCTGCGCGGCGGTCGCCTTCTCCGCCTTCGCCGTCTGCTCCTCGGCCTCCGCGTCGAGCCGCTTGGCGTGCGCGGTGGCCGCGGCCGCCTTGGCGTCGGCTTCCGCCTGCTGGGTCTCGCCCAGCTTCGTCTTCGCGGTGTCGCGTGCGGCCTTGGCGGTCCCCGCCTGTACGGCGGCGGCGTCGGCGGCGGCCTTGGCCTGCGCGTTCGCCTCCTGTGCGGCGGCCGTCCGGAACGCGGCCTTCGACTGGGCCGCCTGGGTCACCGCACGGGCGGCGATGGTCGCGCTGTCCCCGGCGGACGCCCTGGTCGCCGCGTAGGCGGTGTCACCGGCCTTGGCCAGCGCGTCGAGCGCGGCGGCCGACGCCTTGGTGACCTGGGCCTTCTGCTGCCCGGCGAGCAGGCCCCGGCCACGGGGTGCGCCCGCCCGGTCCGCGACGGTGTAGGCGGCCTTGGTGGCGGTGTCCGTGTCGGTGGCGGACTTCTTCGCCGCGGTCGCCTGCGCCTTGAGCAGGTCGAGCTGGGTCTTGGCCGCGGTCTGGGCGTCGGTGACGCCCTTCTTCGCCTTGTCGAACTGGGCCTTGGTCGGATAGTCCAGCTTGTCGGTGCCGTTGTGACCTGACGGGGCGAAGTCGAACTTCTGCGGGTCGGTGCCCTTGCAGTCCCACATCCGGCCGTCACGGCTGTTGTCGTAGGTCGCGAGGTCCAGGCAGTTGCCGGTGCCCGGGTTGTACAGGCGGCTGGTCGCGTGGGTGTCGTACTCCCACTTCTGGGCCGCGCTCTTGGCGTTGCAGGTGGAGATCTGGACGGCGGTCCCGTTCGCGGTGCCGCCGCCCTTCACCTCCAGGCACTTGCCGGAGTTGACGTTGACCAGCGAGTCGCCGTCGATCGTCCACTTCTGCCCGGCCGAGCCGTTGCAGGTGTAGATCTGCGCCGGGGTGCCGTTGTCCTTCTTGCCGCCGCCCACTTCGAGGCACTTGTCGGTGGCGCCGTGCGCGTGCACGATCATCGGGCTGTCGCCGATCCAGCCGGGGCCGCCGGCGGACCAGTAGTCCTGCCAGCGGGCGAGGCGGTCGGCGATCCAGGACTGGCCGAGCAGTTCGCCCAGCGCCTTGGAGCCGGTGGCGAGGGCCTTGGTGGCGTCGCGGTTCGCGTTGAGGATCTGGTCGCGCTGGCCGGCCTGGGCGGCGATCTCCTGCTGCCACTCGGCGGACGCGTCGGCGACCTCCTTGCCGAGGACCCTGTCCGGGTCGACGGGGCTGCGCCAGGCGCAGGAGGCGAACCGGGTCTTCAGGTCCTCGACGGCGATGCGGTACTCGACACTGCCCGGGTCGGGCGCGGTGCGCGGGAAACCGCCGGAGGACAGGAACAGCCGGGCGTTGTCCGCGGCCGTGGGCTCCAGGTCCCAGTTCACCAGGTGGTCCCAGGCCTGGTGTTCGGCGTACGACTGCTGCCACTGCGGGGTGGGGAGCGAGGGGTCCGGGTCGCCGCCGTAGAGCGGGGTGCCGAGGTCCTTGACGGCCTTCAGCGTGGCGTCGTCGGCCTTCGGGGTCGGATCTTCGTAGAAGCCGTCCTCCGTCTTCCAGAACTGGGCCGAGGTCCACTGGCTCAGGCCGGTCTGCGCGAAGAAGCTCGGGCCGGTGCCGGTGGTCCCCGGCGGCCAGTGGAAACCGGTGACGGTGAACCCGGCCGGGGTGCTCAGGCCGTCGAGGGGCTTCTTCCAGACGTCGATGTAGGCGTCGAGGGCGTCGCCCGCCTTGTCGGCGGCGTCCTTGTCCTGGTCGTACGCCGTCGACAGCGGGGTGGTGTTCCAGTACTCGCGGTTCGCCGCGGTGTGCAGCTTGTCCGGGGTCTGGTCGAGCGCGGTCTGCGCGGTGCTGGACATGGCGGGACCGCCCATGCGCAGCACACCGGCCATCAGGCACTGGTCCTGGCGGAGCTGTTCGGCGGCCTTGGTGTCGAAGCCGTCGTAACTGTCGGCCACCGGGCTGAGGTCGGCGGCCCGGTCGTGGTGCGGGTCCGGCCGGCCGGCGACCGTGGCGAGCACGGCGAGGGCGAGCACGGCGGGCACAAGTCGGGTGAGACTGCCCGCTTTTCGGGCAGGGGGCGTCACAGTCCCCGGTCTGGAACGCAAAAGAACATCCGTTCTTCGTGAAAAGGGCAGGCGGGGGCCCGGCACGAAGAGTTTCGAAGAGGCGCGCGCCATGGCGGCGGTCAGGCCTGTGTGTCCCTCCCCGTAGCGACGTTGTTCCCCCGGTCGCCGATGGTCGTGCGCGGCGGCCGAGTGGTCGGCTCGGCCCGGCGCGCGCACCGCACTTTAGTAAACTTGTGCGATCCCTGTGAAGGGTTTTTGACTGAGCGGCATCAATCTTCACATCACCGGTGGGCGTCGGCCCCGATGGACGCCGGCACCGATGGACACCTGCTCCGCGAACACGACGAAGGCCCGGTGGTCGGTGACCACCGGGCCTTCGTGACATGGAGACTGTGGAGATGGCGGGAATCGAACCCGCGTCCAACGGTGCGGAACCAGGGCTTCTCCGTGTGCAGTTCGCTGTGATTTTCTCAGCCCCGGCGATCACGCGAACAAGTCGCCGACGGGCTCAGTCACTGTTAGATTTCCCTCTTCACCCCGTGACCGGGATCAAGGTTTAGTCCCCTAGCTGATGCCAGGATCCGGGTCGGGAACAGCCCCGGGCTGACACTCCCGTATAGGAGGCTCGCTGTCGCTACCTGAGATCAGGCAGCGAGGGCGAAGGCCTGCTGGGAGGAATCGCGCTTGGAAGTGGCGATTATTTTTTTCGGCCTGTGGTTTACGAGATCATGGCCGCTTTCTCGACACGCTTCCCCTGCCTCGACATCCGCTGTCGAAACCGATCATCCCCATGTTGATTTTTCAATCTTCACACCGGCTTCCCCCGGTGTTGGTGCCATCGTACGTGACCAACGCACGCCGATGCCACTACATTCCCGCGGGCCTAGGCCTCGCGCTGCCGCCGCTTGGCCGCCGCGATGACCCGCCCCGCCTCCCGGCGGTCCTGCTGCTCGCGCAGGGTCTGCCGCTTGTCGTACTCCTTCTTGCCGCGCGCGAGGGCGATCTCCGCCTTGGCCCGGCCGTCCTTGAAGTACAGGGCGAGGGGCACGATCGTGTGACCGGTCTCCTGGGCCTTGGCCTCCAGCTTGTCGATCTCCTCCCGGTGCAGCAGCAGCTTGCGCTTGCGGCGCACCGAGTGGTTGGTCCAGGTGCCCTGGCTGTACTCGGGGATGTGGGCGTTGTGCAGCCACGCCTCGTTCCCGTCGATCTGCACGAAGCCGTCGACCAGCGAGGCCCGGCCCTGACGCAGCGACTTCACCTCGGTACCGGACAGCACCAGACCGGCCTCGAAGGTGTCGATGATCGCGTAGTCGTGCCGCGCCTTCTTGTTCTGCGCGACGATCTTGCGCTTGCCGCCCTTCTCGCCGTCCCTGGCTTTGGCGGCCGTCCCCTGCTGCTTCTGCTGGGACTCTTTCGGTACGTACATTCCCTTGGCCATAGTGCCCTCCATTTTCGCACTACGGAGGGGGTGCGAGGGAAGCGGATTAGCCGCGGGTCACGACGGGTCGCCGAGACCGCTCAGCACCGTCTCCGCCCGCTCGAGCGCGCCGGAGCCGACCTCCAGGTCGGGGGTGATGCCCCTGCCGTCGACGACATGGCCGGAGGGGGTGCGGTAGTGGCCGACGGTGAGTTCGGCGACCGAGCCGTCGGGCAGGCGGGTGGGCATCTGGATGGAGCCCTTGCCGAAGGTGCGGGAGCCGAGGACGACCGCGCGGCCGCGGTCCTGGAGGGCGCCGGTGAGCATCTCGGCCGCGCTCATGGTGCCGCCGTCGACGAGCGCGACCAGCGGTCTGACGGTGTCGCCGCCGGGCTCCGCGTGCAGGGAGCGCTGGACGCCGTGCACGTCGTAGGTGGCGACCAGGCCGCCGTCGAGGAAGGCGGAGGCGGCGGTGACGGCCTCGGTGACCAGGCCGCCGGAGTTGCCGCGCAGGTCGAGGACGATCCCGCCGTCGCCGGGCGCCTGCCGGACCGCGTCGCGCACCAGGTCCCCGGCGCCCTTGGTGAAGGCCGAGACCTTGATGACGGTGATACCGGCGGCCGCCTTGCGCACGGTCACCGAGTCGGTGGACAGCAGCGCCCTGCGCACGGTCTCCCGCCACGCGCGCGTGCCCCGCTGGAGGCCGAGGGTGACGGTCGTGCCGGCGCGGGCGTCGGTGGCGTCACCGCGCAGTAACGAGACCACGTCGGTGACCGGCCGGCCGTCGACGTCCGCTCCGTCCACGCTGCGCAGCCGGTCGCCCTTGCGGACACCCGCCTCGGCCGCCGGCGACCCGGCCTGCACCCTGGTCACCTCGATCCGGCCGTCCCGCTCCCGCCGGGCCCACAGCCCGACGCCGGTGTACTGGCCGTCGAGCGCTTCCTCGAACTCCTGGTACTCGCCCTCGGAGTAGACCGCGGCCCACCGGTCCCCGCTGCGGCTCACGGCGCGTTCGGCGGCCTCCACGGGGGACTTGCCGTCGGCCATCGCCTCGGCGGCCGCCTTGGCGACGTCCTCGTGCCGGGCGGCCGGACGGGCGCTCCCGGCGGGCGACTTACGGTCGACCCGGCCGGGGTCGGGAAACGCCCCGGTGGCCGCCCCGGTCACCAACAGCCCTGCGAACACCAACGTCAGGGCCGCCCCGCGGCGAACCCGGCGGGGCTGACAGAACAGCTCAGGGCCTGACATGCCGGTGAGTCTAGGACAACGAAAAGGGCCGCACGGGCGGTTGCCCGTACGGCCCTCTTGGCATGCGTCACACCTTCAGGTACTTGCGCAGCGCGAAGAAGGCGGCCAACGCAGGCATCAGCAGGCTCGTCGCCAGGATGAGCGGGAGCTTCGTCAACACCGCGTCCCAGCCGATGAAGTTGATCAGGTTCAGCTTCTGGGAGAGGGCCAGGCCGTGGTCGATGATGAAGTAGCGGGCGACCACCAGGAATCCGCAGGCGACCGTGCCGCCGATCAGACCGGCGACGGCGGCCTCGGCGATGAACGGGGCCTGGATGTAGAAGCCGGAGGCGCCGACCAGGCGCATGATGCCGGTCTCCCGCCGACGGCTGAACGCGGAGACGCGCACCGTGTTGACGATCAGCATCAGGGCGACCACCAGCATCAGGGCCATGACCATCCGGGCCGCCCAGTTCATGCCGTTGAGGAGGCCGAAGAGGTTGTCCAGGATGCCCTTCTGGTCCTGGACGGACTGCACGCCGTCCCGCCCGTCGAAGGCCGTCGCGACCACCTGGTACTTCTGCGGGTCCTTGAGCTTGATCCGGTACGACTCCTGCATCTGGTCCGGCGTGAGGGAGTCGGCCAGCGGCGAGTCGCCGAACTGCTCCTTGTAGTGCTTGTACGCCTGGTCCTGCGACTCGTAGGTGACCTTCTGGACGATCGAGGTCATCTTGTCGAGATCGGCCTTGATCTGCTTCTTCTGGTCCTCGGTGACCGCGCCCTTGGCGCAGTTGGGATCCGACTCGGCGTCGCTCTTGTTGCAGAGGAAGATCGAGACGTTGACCTTGTCGTACCAGTAGCCCTTCATGGTGTTGACCTGGTCGCTCATGAGGAGCGAGCCGCCGAAGAGCGCCAGGGACAGGGCGACCGAGACGACGACCGCGAAGGTCATCGTCAGATTCCGGCGGAGACCGACACCGATCTCCGACATTACGAACGAGGCGCGCATGGCGTCGGGTTATGCCTTTCCGTGGACGTCTGCGAAGTCGTGGCGGTCAGTGCTGGTAGCCGTAGACGCCGCGGGCCTGGTCGCGGACGAGGCGGCCCTTCTCCAGCTCGATGACGCGCTTGCGCATCTGGTCCACGATGTTCTGGTCGTGGGTGGCCATGATCACGGTGGTGCCGGTGCGGTTGATGCGGTCCAGGAGCTTCATGATGCCGACCGAGGTCTGCGGGTCGAGGTTGCCCGTGGGCTCGTCCGCGATCAGCAGCTTGGGCCGGTTCACGAAGGCACGCGCGATGGCCACCCGCTGCTGCTCACCACCGGACAGCTCGCCGGGCATCCGGTCCTCCTTGCCGCCGAGCCCGACGAGGTCGAGCACCTGGGGCACGGACTTGCGGATCTCGCCCTTGGACTTGCCGATGACCTCCTGCGCGAAGGCCACGTTCTCGGCGACCGTCTTGTTGGGCAGCAGCCGGAAGTCCTGGAAGACCGTCCCGAGCTGGCGGCGCATCTGCGGCACCTTCCAGTTGGAGAGACGGGCCAGGTCCTTGCCCAGAACGTGCACCTGGCCGTGGCTGCACCGCTCCTCACGGAGGACCAGCCGCAGGAAGGTGGACTTTCCCGAGCCGGAGGACCCCACGAGGAACACGAACTCGCCCTTCTCCACTTCCAGGGACACATCCCTGAGTGCGGGGCGGGTCTGCTTGGGGTAGACCTTGGAGACATTGTCGAATCGGATCACGGATGCACCACGGGTCGCCGGGGGTAGATGAGCGTGACCATACGCGAACCGGGTGAGGAAGCGCAGGCGCCGGTCACGGTTGAGTGAGGCTTGTGCGGTTTTGTTCCGGGGCAGTTTCTCGGGAGTGCCGTGGAGCGCCGGGACGGGCTCCGCGGACGACCGCGCTCTTTCGGGGGGAACCTGGCACAGTGGGAGGGGAACGTTCTCGTTCCGCGGAGCGTTGTCTGGGTAATGGCCGGTGCAAGGAGGGCGAGCGCATGACGTACGACCGGTTGGTGTGCGCGAACTGCGCGGCGCCCGTGAACGAGGGCCGGTGCCCCGTGTGCCGGGCCAACCGCGAGCGTCTTCAGCAGGAGAGCTTCCTCGGCAGCCTGAACCCGATGGCGCTGATCGGGCTGCTGGCGGTGCTGATCGCCGCGGTGGCGCTGCTGGCGCACCAGACCGCGTAGCGAAGCTCACACAGGACGGGAAAGGGCCCGGAGCCGAGGCTCCGGGCCCTTCGTCGTGCGTGGTGCGTGACGCTCCGTGAGCGGGAGGCTACCGTCAGGCGGCGGCGCCGCCGCGGCCGCCCATGAGGCGCGGCAGGATGCGGAAGCCGATACCACCGGCGATCATGGTGGCGGCGCCGACGACCAGGAAGGTCGTCTCGGCGGCACCGGTCTCGGCGAGCTGGTCGCCGCCACCCTGGGCCTGGGTGTCGGAGGTGCCCGAGCTGGTGTCCGTGAGGGCGGAGGAGCCCTCCTCCTGGGCGGAGGTGCCGGAGTTGCCGTCGGTACCGGTGTGGTCGTTGCCGCCACCGTTGCTGCCGGTGCCGCTGCCGCTGGTGCTGCCGTCGGTCGGGGTGTCGCTGGACGGCTCGTCCGTGGGCTCGGTGGGCTCCTCGGTCGGCTGGGTCGGCTCGTCCGTGGGCTCGCTCGACTCGGAGGGCTCCTGAGTCGGCACGTCGGTGGCCGTCTCGGTCGGCTGGGCCGTGTTCGTCGGGATCTCCGTCGGGTCGTCCGTCGGGTCGTCACCGTCGAGGTTCACGTTGGCCGAGACGCCGCTCTCGTCGGCGCTGACGCCGATGGAGAGGGCGGAGGCCGCGCCGGCCGCGGTCAGCGAGGCACCGGCGGCGATCACGGCACCGGCGGCTATCCGCGCGACCCGGATCCGCGTCTTCTTCGTCATCTGGTTGCTACCCCCAGTAGCTGATAGTCAGTGAGCGGGCGCATGGGGCCGGCCGTGATCGACGGGGGACGGTAAACGTGCGAACGCGACACCAGGTCCCCCGGTTCACATGCGCCCCAAAGATACGCATGCCACGCTTCACCCTTCCCATTTTTCAAAGCAACGTCAAGGCCGTTGCGCGCGCGATGTCCAGTTGCGCGCGGAATGCCGGGAGTTGAAGCGTGTGAGTGTGATGTAAAACCCAGGCATTCCCTGGGCAAAACGAGAACTGCCGCCCTATGGGCGGCAGTTCACGGTCGTTCGGCCCGTCATGGGCAAGTCGACAAAGTTACTTCTCCTGCTGCTTGCGCCAGCGAATTCCGGCCTCCAGGAAGCCGTCGATCTCACCGTTGAAAACAGCCTCGGGGTTGCCCACCTCGTACTCGGTCCGCAGGTCCTTGACCATCTGGTACGGGTGCAGCACGTACGACCGCATCTGGTTGCCCCAGGAGTTGCCGCCGTCGCCCTTGAGGGCGTCCATCTTGGCCTGCTCCTCCTGCCGGCGCCGCTCCAGGAGCTTGGCCTGGAGGACGTTCATCGCGGTCGCCTTGTTCTGGATCTGCGACCGCTCGTTCTGACAGGAGACGACGATGCCGGTGGGGATGTGGGTCAGGCGCACCGCGGAGTCGGTGGTGTTGACGCCCTGGCCGCCGGGGCCCGAGGAGCGGTACACGTCCACCCGCAGCTCGGACTCGTCGATCTCGATGTGGTCGGTCTGCTCGACCACGGGGAGGATCTCGACGCCCGCGAAGGAGGTCTGGCGGCGGCCCTGGTTGTCGTACGGCGAGATGCGCACGAGGCGGTGCGTGCCCTGCTCCACGGAGAGCGTCCCGTAGGCGTACGGCACCTGGACGGCGAAGGTGGTCGACTTGATGCCGGCCTCTTCCGCGTACGACGTCTCGTAGACCTCGGTCTTGTACCCGTGCTGCTCGGCCCAGCGCAGGTACATGCGCTGGAGCTTCTCGGCGAAGTCGGCGGCGTCGACGCCACCGGCCTCCGCGCGGATGTTGACGAGTGCTTCCCGGGAGTCGTACTCACCGCTGAGCAGCGTCCGGACCTCCATCTCGTCCAGCGCCTTGCGGACGGCGGCCAGCTCGGACTCGGCCTCGGCACGGGTGTCCGGGTCGTCCTCCTCCTCGGCCATCTCGAAGAGCACGGCGAGATCGTCGATCCGCCCGCGCAGCGCCTCCGCCTTCCTGACCTCGGCCTGGAGGTGGGAGAGCCTGCTGGTGATCTTCTGCGCCTCGTCCGGGTTGTCCCACAGGGACGGCGCGGCCGCCTGCTCCTCGAGCACGGCGATGTCTGCCCTCAGCTTGTCGAGGTCCAGAACGGCCTCGATCGACTCCATGGTCGAGGAGAGGGACTTGAGCTCTTCGGATACGTCGACGACTGCCACGCCTCCCAGCGTAACGGCTCCGCCCACCGGGCATGGCCGACGGGCCTCGCCCAGCCGCCCTCCCGGGCCCTCGGGGGAGAGGCAGGCACGGAACCGGGACGGCGGCCCGGGGCGGGGGCCGCTTCCCTCGCGGTCCGGGGCGGAGCGCCGCGGCGGTGACCGTGTCGGTGACCGTTTTGCCGCCCACCGGGTCGGGGGGGGCGGCCGGGCGGGGGAGCCAGGCCGAGCGGCCGTGGTCGGGACCGTGCCGCCCGCCCCGTCGGGTGGGCGGGCCGGGGAAGCCCGGCCGGGCCGCCGGCCGGTCACGGGGTCGATGTGCTGTGCGTCTCCTGCGGGGGTGAGTCGTCGCCCGACGACGCCAGCCACGCGCCGACGCCCACCGCCGCGGCCACCACCACCCCGGCCACCGCCAGCGTCACCCTGCGCCGCCGGGCCGCCACGCGATGGCGGGCCGAGCCGGGCCGCGGGGCCCCGGAGGCCCGCGGCGCCCGTGCCGTACCGCGGGCACCGCCCGCCAGCTCGTCGGGCCCCGGCACCCGCATCGACGTGTGCGTGTCCCGGTTGGAGTCCGGCTTCGCGCCCGGCACCAGGGAGACGGCGCCGCGCCGTCGTACCCGCTGCTCCTCCTCGGCCGGAGCCGCGGCCGACTCCTCGGCCGCCTCCTCCGGTGACTCCACGTCCGGTTCGTCGACGTCCAGCGGCGGCATCCCGGCGAGCGTCGGCAGCTGCTCCCGCAGCCGCGCGGCCAGCTCGGAGGCGCGCAGCCGGGAGGCGGGCGCCTTGGCCAGGCACTGGACGAGCAGCTGCCAGAGCTCCTCGGGGATGCCGGGCAGGGGGACGACCGTCTCCGTGACGTGGCGGCGCAGCACGGCGCCGGGGTGACCGCCACCGAAGGGGGTGAAGCCGGCCAGGAGCTCGTACAGGACCGTCGCCAGCGCGTAGATGTCCACCGACGCGCGGGGCGGCAGGCCCTCCACGATCTCCGGGGCCAGGTAGTCGGGGGTGCCGATGATCTTCGTGGCCCGGGTCCGCTTCGGGGAGTCGATCAGCTTCGCGACGCCGAAGTCGGTCAGCAGGGCGGGGTGGGAGCCGCCGGGGCCGAGCGGGCCCTGCATGTCGAGCAGCACGTTCTCCGGCTTGACGTCGCGGTGCACGACGCCCGCCGCGTGCGCGGCCGCCAGCCCGTCCGCGACGTCCGCGACGATGGCGACGGCCGCCTCGGGCGCGAGGCGCCGCTCCCGCTCCAGGCGGGTGCGCAGATCGGTGCCCCGGACCAGGTCCATGACGAGGGCGAGGTCGTTGCCGTCGACGACGAGATCGCGGACGGAGACGACGTTGGGGTGCTCCAGGCCCAGCAGGGCCGTGCGCTCCTGCACGAAGCGGCCCACCAGTTCCTCGTCGGACGCGAGGTCCTCGCGCAGCAGCTTGATGGCGACGGGCCCCTCCGGCCCCTCGCCCAGCCACACCGTGCCGGCGCTGCCCCGCCCCAGGATCTGGTTGGCGGTGTACCGGCTGCCGATCTTCCGTGCCAAGACTGCTCCTACCGACGCGTGTTGCCGATAAAAGTACGCGTCGGAAGAGCCAACCTTCACCCCGGAGGCGGAAATCACCCGCCAGATGTCGACAAGTCCCCAAACTCGCGCTCAGTTGCCGGAGCCGCTGCCCAGGTCCTTGACCCAGCTGCTGACCGTGCCGGCCCAGTCGCTCAGCTGGTGCCAGTAGCCCTGGCCCTGTCCCACCCAGGTGTGCACCGGGGTCAGGTCCCAGATCAGCCAGCCCGCGACGAACAGGATGACGACCATGAACAGGCAGCCCTTGAGGCAGCCGAGGCCGGGGATCCGCATCGGGTTGGCGCTGCGGCGGCGGGGCTCCCGGGGCTCTCGCGGGGCCCGCTGCGGTTCGGCGGGGGGCGCGTAGCGCTGCTGCGGCTGCTGCGGCGGGGCGTACTGCTGCGGCTGGTGGCCGTAGCCGGCCGGCTGCTGCTGCCCGTACCCGCCCGGTCCGCCCTGCTGTCCGCGCGGCTGCGGCCGGCGCACCGGCTGCTGCTGCGGGGCCTGGCGCGGCTGCTGCTGCGGCCGGGCCACCTGGCGCTGGGGACGGCGGCGCAGCGGGTCCTCGCCCGGGTCGAGGTACTGGACCTGGGTCTGCTCGTTGCGGTCACGGGCCGCGCGGAGCTGGGTCTGCCAGGGGTGCGGCTGCTCCGGCTGCTGCGGTCCGCCGCCCGGCTGCCCCTGGGGCACCGGCGGCATGACGGCGGTGGGGTCGGCGGCGCCGGTGTTCGGCAGCACCGCGGTCGGGTCCGCCGCACCGGCCGGACCGCCGGTGTGCGGGAGGACGCTGGTCGCGGCGTTCGGGTCGTACCCGCCGGTGTTCGGCAGCACCTGTGTGGGATCGGCGGAGCCCGGTACGGCCGCCGGCGCCGGGTCGGGAGCCAGCAGGGCGCCCACGCCCTCGGCCGCGGCGATCTGCGCGGAGTTCGCGTGCACGCCGATGCCCTCGGCGACGACCCGCAGGCCGCGCGCGAGGTTCTCGGCGCTGGGCCGGTCGTCGGGGTTCTTGCGCAGGCACCGCTCTATGACCGTCCACAGCGGGTCGGGGACGGTCGAGGGGCGGCGGGGTTCGGCGCTGAGATGCTGGTGGAGGACCTCGAGGGCACTGCCGCCGGAGAACGGCGGGCGGCCGGTGACCAGCTCGTACAGCAGGATGCCGGCGCCGTAGATGTCGACGGCGGAGGTCTGCGGGCGGCCCTCGGCGGACTCCGGTGCCACGTACGCGGGCGTGCCGACGAACTCGTGGGTGCGGGTCAGGCCCGGGGAGTCGGCGAGGCGGGCGATGCCGAAGTCGGTCAGCATCGGGTGCATCTGGCCGTTGAACTGCTGGAGCAGCACGTTGGCCGGTTTCAGGTCGCGGTGCACGACGCCGTCGGCGTGGCTGGCGGCGAGCGCGTCGGCGACCTGCGCGGTGAGCAGGGCGGCGGCGACGGGCGTGAAGGGGCCGCTCTCGCGCAGGTAGCGGTGCAGGTCGGGACCCTCGACGAGGTCCATGACCAGAGCCAGGAGATCACCCTCGACGACCAGGTCGCGGACCCGGACGATGTTCGGGTGGGTCAGCCGGAGCAGGACGGAGCGCTCCCGCAGGAAGCGCATCACGATGTCGGGGTCGCTCGCGAGCTCTTCCTTGAGGACCTTGATCGCGACGGTCTCACCGGGCTGGCCGGGCACGGCCGCCTCGGCGCCCGCGGTCTCCCGCTGGCGGGCACGCCAGACGGTCCCGGTGGCGCCGCGTCCGAGCGGCTCCTCCAGGAGGTACTTGCTGCCTACCGGCCGCACGTCATGCGCTCCCTGTTGCTTGCCGAGTTGCTTGCCGAGTTGCTTGCCGTGTTGTCTGTCGAGTCGCTTGCTGGTGTGTCCTGGTCCTGTGTGTCCGACCCACTGTAGTGCCGTGCCGCCCGGCACCGGTCTGTCGTCCGGCTTGCCTTCCCCGCCCCCGTAGGCAGCCGATAAGCGTTCCGGACGTATCCCCATACGTAGGTGTTCCCGCGCGCGTTCGATGGAAAGACGCTCGCTTCGGTCCGTCGGTTGCCGGGCCCGGACGTGACCGATCTCAAGTGATCGCGCACGCGGTACTGGTCAGGCACTTTTGGGGGCAGAGCTGACCAATCAAGATCACTTACCATCGGGTCGTGGGCGTGTTGTCAGTGGCAGGTGCGAGGATGCGTACGACAGCAGAACTGGCCGACGTGCTTGTGGCGGTGGGGGGAATTCCGCGCCCGCGCAGAAGGGACCGCTGACGGCGATGCAGATCCGGCTGACCGTCGTAGACCCGCTGGGCCCTGCCGCGCAGCGGGGCCGGGCCGTGAGCCGCGACGTGCTGGTGACGGCGCCGGCGGGCACGGATCTGGCCGCGGTGGCCTCCGGACTGGCCGCGGCGGTCACCGGGGACGGCAGCCTGGGCGGCCGCGAGCAGAGCAGCGCCCCGGTCGTGCTGTACGCCGGAGTGGAGCGGCTGGACGCCCGCCGCCGCATCCTGGGCGAGCCCCCGCTGGTCGACGGCGCCGTGCTGTCCCTGGGCGCCCCCGCGGCCCCCGAGCCGCATCCCGAGCTGGACGACGCCCCTACCCAGCTGCACGTGATCGCCGGCCCCGACGCGGGCGGGGTCCACCTGCTGCACGGCGGCCAGATCACCATCGGCCGCTCCGCCGACGCCGACATCCCGCTCGACGACCCGGACGTCTCCCGGCTGCACTGCGCCGTGACGGTCGGCGCCGACGGCCGGGTCTCCGTCGCCGACCTGCACTCCACGAACGGCACTGCGCTGGACGGCACCCGCGTCACCGACCGCCCGGTCCGCCTCACCCCGGGAGCGCTCCTGCGCGTCGGGGAATCGGCCCTGCGGCTTACGCCGTCCGGGGGGCCGGGGGCCCGGGTGGGCACGGCACCGGACGGCGAGGGCTGCGTACGGGTGCTGCTCGGAGACGAAGGGCCGCTCGCAGGCGAGGGCGAGGAGTCCGACGGGAGCGGTGCCACGGGCGGGACCGGCGGTCTCGCGGGCACCGCGCGCGGGACGGCGGTGGCCGACGGCCCGGCCGCCCCCGCGGGCCGCACCCAGCACGCCTATGGAACAGCGGGCTGGGGAGCCCCGGGCCCAGCGGCCGCGGGCCGGGAACACGGTCCGGCGCAGTCGCCGGTCGTACCCGCGCAGGGAGAGGCACCGAGGATCGAGCGCCGGGGCGGACCGACGCCCTCCGGGGCGGGCGCGGCCGGGCGGGCCGGCGGGGCCCTGGGCGGGCGCGCGGGCGAGTCGTCGTCAGCCGGGTCCGGGTCGGTGGACGGCCGGTTCCCGGCCGGGGCGGGACACCACGAGTCCTCGCCCATGGGACATCGCGGCGGACCGTCCGGCCCTCACGGCGCGGCCACGGACAGCTCAGGCCCCGGTCCCGACTCGCACCCCGGCTACGACTCGGGCCACGGTCACGGCTCGGGCCACCGTCACGACTCCGGATCCGGCACCCGCTCCGGCTCCGGCTCCGGTGACACGCACGCCGGCCGCGCTGGGCTCTACGGCGGTCCCGGGGCCCGGGACACCGGTGCCGACCGCACGCCGCCCGGGACCACGGCGCCCGCATCCGCGACGCCCGGGACCACCCGTCCGCCCGCCTCGGATCCGGCCGCCGCCGCACGGGCCGCCGCCGGCCCGGCCCCCACCCCTTCGGCACCGCACCGAACCGCGCCGGACGCCTCCGCGCCGGCCGACCACACCTCCGCCGGCACCCCTTCCGAGGGCGCCGCCCCCGCCGGCAGGCGCAAGGGCACCCCGCTGCGCGGTACCGACGCCCCCGTCCTGCCCGGTGCGCGCAGGCGCGGCGGTCTCGGGGCCTGGGCGCGGCGGCTGGCCGGCGGCCGCGGTGAGCCCCTGTCCGCCGCCGACGGCGAGACCGTGACCGAGGCCGGCCTCGCCCCGTCCGCCGATGTCGCCACCCAGCCCGAGACCTGGCCCGACCCTGCCGCCCTGCTGCTGACCGCGCTCGGCCCGGGCCCCCGCCTGTGGGAGCGCGGCCCCGGCCACCCGGAGGCGCTCACCGTCCGGCTCGGCACCGCGGACCGCCCGTCGCCCGACGGCTCCGGCCTGCTGCCCGCCGTCCCCGTCACCGCCGGCCTGCGCGAGGCCGGCGCCCTCGGCCTCGCGGGTCCGCGCAGCCGCCTCGCCGGGCTGGCCCGCGCGGTGCTGGCCCAGCTCACCGCGCTGCACTCGCCCGACCTGCTGGAGATCGTGCTGATCAGCGCGGACCGGGCCCGCCCCCTGGAGGACCGGACGGCCGAGTGGTCCTGGCTCGGCTGGCTCCCGCACGTCCGCCCCGGGCACGGCCAGGACTGCCGGCTGCTGCTGGCCTACGACCGGGAACAGGCGGCGGCCCGGGTGGAGGAGCTGCTGCGCAGGGTGGAGGACCTGTCCGCGCCCCGGCGCCCGGCCACCCCGGCCGACCGCCCGGCCCTGACCGGCACGGCGGACGCCCCGTCGGCGGCAGCCGCCCACCGGCCCTCCTGGGCCCGCGGTGACCTCGGCGACCCCGGCGCCGACGGTGCCGACGGCAGGGGCGGCTTCCCGGGTCCGTACACGGTCGTCGTCGTGGACGGCGATCCCGGCGGTGCGGCGCTGCGTGACGCGGTGGCCCGGCTGACCGTCGCCGGTCCCCGGGCCGGGGTGCACGTGCTCTGCCTGGCGGAGACGGCTCCCACCTCCCCCGCCTCCCCGGTCGCCGAGACCTACGAGCAGGCGTGCGCGGTCACGCCGACGTTCCGGGAGTGCGGGGCGGTGGCCCTGCTCAGCGGTGACGTGGCGACGGCGCTGCATCTCGTGCGGGTCTCCGCCGGTCCCGTCGGGCCCGGCACCCTGGCCGCGGTGGACGCGGTCTCCGCCGCCTGGGCCGAGCGGTTCGCGCGGGCACTGGCCCCGCTGCGCTCCGACGGCCCGGCCGGCGACCGGCACGCGCGCGTGGCCGCCCCACTGCCCCAGTCCGCCCGGCTGCTGGACGAGTTGGGGCTGGCCCGGGCCACCCCCGCCTCGTTGATGGCCCGTTGGGCCGACGCGGCCGACGACACCGAGTCGCTGGGCGGCCGGGCCCGAGCGGTGCTCGGCGCCGGACCGCACGGCCCGCTCGTCGCGGACCTGGTGACCGAGGGACCGCATCTGCTGATCGAGGGCCCGCCCGGCAGCGGCCGTACGGAACTGCTGCGGGCGCTGGTCGCCTCACTGGCGGCGGCCGAGCGCCCCGACCGGCTCGGGATCGTGCTGATAGACGGCCGTGACGGCGTCGGCACGGGAGCCGGGCAGGGCGAAGGCCTGAGGGTGTGTACGGACATACCTCACGTCACCACCCACCTCACCGCCAACGACCCCGTGCGGATGCGGGAGCTCGCGCAGTCGCTGAGCGCCGAGCTGAAGCGGCGGGCCGAGTTGCTGGGCCGCGGCGACTTCACCGAGTGGCACGCCCAGCGGGAGATCTCCGGCCGGATCGTCCCCCAGCGCGGCCGCCCGGCCGCCTCGGGAGCCGCGGACATAGAAGCCCCGCCCAGCTCGACGCTCCGGCTGCGCCCGTCGGCCGGTGCCGCGGCCCGCCGGCGCACCGAGACACCGCCGCCGCCCCCGCTCCCCCGCCTGGTGGTCGTGGTCGACGACCTGGACGCCCTGGTCTCCCCCGCGCTCGGCTCCCCGGGCCGCCCGGCCGCCGGTTCCGTGATGCGGGCGCTGGAGGCGGTGGCCAAGGAGGGCGAGCGGCTCGGCGTCCACCTGGTCGCGGCGGCCGGTACGGGCGGTCGTACGGCGGAGACCGAACCCGCCCGGCAGGCCACCCTGCGCGTCGCGCTGGACGCACCGGCCACCGGCCCCGACGAACCGGCACCGGGCCGCGGCCGTCTCACCACCCCGGACGGCCGTGCCACGGCGTTCCAGGCGGGCCGTGTCACCGGCCGTATCCCCCGCACCGCCACCCAGCGCCCCACGGTGGTCGCCCTCGACTGGCACCGCATGGGCGACCCGCCCGCCCGCCGCCCGGTCCGCGAACTGGGCAACGGCCCGACGGACCTGGCCCTGCTGGCGAGCGCGGTGGAACGGGCCGCGAAGGAAGTCTCGGCGGCGGAGGTCCCGTCACTCCTGTGATCCCGCCCCGGTGACCGGCCGCTGACCGGCCGATGATCACGAGGCGATCACGATCCCCCGTACTGACCTGTACGCACCCTTGCCGCGCAGGCGGCCCCCGCGTACACCGGAGCGCACGGGACAGAGTTCTGACGTTCAACGAAGAACGACGAACGGGGAAGTGATGCGCACAACCAGCAACACCATCCGGACACACAGGGCCCTCACCGGCCTCGCCGCGGTCCTCGCGGGAGCCCTCGCCCTCAGCGCCTGCGGAAGCAGCGACAAGAAGAAGGACGACGGCGGCGACACCACGAGTGCCGCCCCGACGAGCAGTCTCGCCCTCCCGAAACTCGACGGCACCACCCTGGAGGTCGCGGCCGTCTGGACCGGGCAGGAGCAGAAGAACTTCAAGCAGGTGCTGGCGGAGTTCGAGAAGCGCACCGGCGCGAAGGTGACCTTCGTGCCCGCCCAGGACCCGATCATCAACTTCCTCGGGTCGAAGATCGCGGGCGGTCAGCCGCCGGACATCGCGCTGCTGCCGCAGCCGGGCGCGATCAAGCAGGCCGTGCAGAAGGGCTGGGCGAAGCCGCTGAGCGCCGACACGGTCACGGAGGTGCAGAAGAACTACTCGCAGGGCTGGCAGGACATCGGCAAGGTCGGCGGGAAGCAGTACGGCGTCTACTACAAGGCCGCCAACAAGTCGCTGATCTGGTACAACACCAAGGTCTTCGAGAACGCGGGCGCCAAGGAGCCGAAGACCTGGCAGGAGCTGCTGACGGCGGCGCAGGCGGTCTACGACTCGGGCGTCACCCCGTTCTCCGTGGGCGGCGCGGACGGCTGGACGCTGACCGACTGGTTCGAGAACGTGTACCTCTCCCAGGCGGGCCCGGAGAAGTACGACCAGCTCGCCCAGCACAAGATCAAGTGGACCGATCCGTCGGTGAAGCAGGCGCTGACCACGCTCGCCCAGGTGTGGGGCAAGAAGGGGTACGTCGCGGGCGGCGCGGCGGGCGCGCTGCAGACGGAGTTCCCGGCCTCGGTCACCCAGACCTTCACCGGCGGTGACCAGCCGAAGGCCGCGATGGTCTACGAGGGCGACTTCGTGCAGGTCAACATCGGCGAGACCAAGGCGAAGGTGGGCACGGACGCCAAGGTGTTCCCGTTCCCGAGCGTGGGCTCGACCGCGCCCGTGGTCTCCGGCGGTGACGCGGCCGTGATCTTCAAGGACTCCAAGGGCGCGCAGGCGCTCGCGAAGTTCCTGGCCTCCCCGGACGCGGCGACGATCCAGGCGAAGCTCGGCGGCTACCTCTCGCCGAACAAGAGCGTGGCGAACTCGGCGTATCCGAACGAGGTGCAGCGCAAGATCGCCCAGGCCCTGATCGCCTCCGGTGACGACTTCCGCTTCGACATGTCCGACCAGGCCCCGCAGGCGTTCGGCGGCACCCCGGGCAAGGGCGAGTGGAAGGACCTCCAGGACTTCCTCCAGAACCCGAAGGACGTCGCGGGCACCCAGGCGAAGCTGGAGAAGGACGCGGCGGCCGCCTACGGCAGCGGAAGCTGACGCGGCGATGGCATCGCCCACCGCGGTGGGGGTCCCCGGGACCCCCACCGCGCCCGCCCCGCGCAAGAGCGTGACCGGCACCCGCAGAACCGTGGCGGCCCTGTTCCTGCTGCCCGCCCTGGTGCTGCTCGGTGCGCTCGTGGTCTACCCGATCGGGTACTCGCTGGTCCGCAGCTTCTACAACGCCGACGGCAGCGGATTCGCCGGCTTCGACAACTACAAGGCGATCTTCACGGACGACGGCATCCGCACCGCCCTGAAGAACAACGTCATCTGGGTGGTGTTCGCACCGACGGTCTCCACCGCCCTCGGACTGATCTTCGCGGTGCTGACCGAACGGATCCGCTGGGGAACGGCGTTCAAGCTGGTCGTCTTCATGCCGATGGCGATCTCCATGCTGGCCGCCGGCATCATCTTCCGGCTCGTCTACGACCAGGACCCGGACAAGGGCGTCGCCAACGCCGTCTGGGTGGGCGTCCATGACACCTTCGCCCGGTCGTCGGCGTTCCCGAACGCGCACCCGGGCCGGGAGTCGCCCCTGAAACCGGATCAGGGCGGCTTCCTCACCACGGCGGCCGTGCACACCGGCCGGACCGTCACCCTGCCCCTGGTCGGGGTCGCGCCCGACCAGATGCCCGACGGCGCGAAGAGCGCCGTGGCGGCGAAGCCGGACCCCGGGAAGATCACCGGGACCACCTGGCAGGACTTCACCCGCGGCAAGGGCGTCGGCAGGCCGGGCGCCCCCGACCCGTCCGAGCTCGGCTACGACGGGATGCGGATCGAGGCGGTGAAGGACGGCAAGGTGGTGGCGTCCACGAAGGCCGCCGCCGACGGCACCTTCACCCTGCCGGCCACCGCCGACGGGGCACGACTGCGACTGCCGGCGAGCAACTTCAAGCAGCCCTACAACGGCGTCGACTGGCTCGGCCCGTCCCTCGTCACCCCGGCCATCATCGGGTCGTACGTGTGGATGTGGGCGGGCTTCGCGATGGTGCTGATCGCGGCCGGGCTCGCGGGCGTGCCCCGGGAGCTCCTGGAGGCGGCACGGGTCGACGGGGCGACGGAGTGGCAGGTGTTCCGCAAGGTCACGGTGCCGCTGCTGGCGCCGGTCCTCGCGGTCGTCACCGTCACGCTGATGATCAATGTGCTGAAGGTGTTCGACCTGGTGTACATCATCGCGCCGGGCTCCTCGCAGGACGACGCGAACGTGCTGGCCCTGGAGCTGTACCGGAAGGGCTTCTCGGAGGGACAGCCGGGCATCGCGAGCGCGATCGCGGTGTTCCTGCTCCTCCTCGTCATCCCGGTGATGTGGTTCAACGTGCGCAGGCTGAGGCGGGAGGAGCGGCGATGAGCTGGCTGCTGGAGAAGGTCAACGGCGGTCTGGTGCGCGTCTTCCTGATCGTCGTGGCGCTGTTCTGGCTGGTGCCGACGATCGGGCTGCTGGCGTCCTCGCTGCGCTCGCCGGAGGACATGAGCGCGAACGGCTGGTGGCATGTGTTCAGCAAGCCGTCCCAGCTGACGTTCGACAGCTACCAGAAGCTCCTGGAGAACGGCGACATCACGCACTCCCTCTGGAACACGGTCCTGATCACCGTCCCGGCGACGATCCTGGTCGTGGTCATCGGGGCGCTGGCCGGGTACGCGTTCGCGTGGATGGAGTTCCCGGGCCGGGACTGGTGGTTCCTGATCGTGGTCAGCCTGCTGGTGGTGCCGGTCCAGGTGGCGCTGATCCCGATCGCCGAACTCTTCGGCAAGATCGGGCTGTTCGGGACGATCCTCGGGGTGATCCTGTTCCATGTCGGCTTCGGACTGCCGTTCGCGGTGTTCCTGCTGCGGAACTTCTTCGCGGAGATCCCGCGCGAGCTGCTGGAGGCGGCCCGCCTGGACGGCGCGGGTGAACTGCGGCTGTTCACACGGGTGGTGATGCCGCTCGGCGGGCCGGCGATCGCGAGCCTCGGCATCTTCCAGTTCCTGTGGGTGTGGAACGACATGCTGGTCGCGCTGGTGTTCACCAAGTCGGGCACGCAGCCGATCACGGTGGCGCTTCAGACCCAGGTACGGCAGTTCGGCAACAACGTCGACGTGCTGGCGCCCGGCGCGTTCATCTCGATGGTGATCCCGCTGGCCGTGTTCTTCGCGTTCCAGCGGCAGTTCGTGACCGGTGTGATGGCGGGCGCGGTCAAATAGCAGCACAAGCAGCACCAGAAGAGGGCGAGTCGGTCACCGGCTCGCCCTCACCCGCTCATCGGACGTAACCCGTATGACGTAAGGAACCGTAACCACATCACTCCATTGGCCGTTCCCGGGCAGAACGCCCGCGCCGACCGACCCATGGATGTCCCTTGCCCAGGTTCAGTGTCATTGTCCCCGCGTACAAGGTCCAGGCGTATCTGCCCGAGTGCCTGGAGTCGGTGCTCACGCAGTCGTATCCCGATCTCGAACTGATCGCCGTGGACGACCGTTCGCCGGACGCCTGCGGCACGATCATCGACGAGTACGCGGCCCGCGACGCGCGCGTGCGCCCGGTGCACCTGCCGGAGAACCAGGGCCTGGGCGGCGCCCGCAACGCGGGGATGGCCCAGGCGTGCGGCGACTACCTGGTCTTCCTGGACGGCGACGACACCCTGACCCCGGACGCGCTGCGGGCGGTCGCCGACCGGGTCAAGGAGACCGGCGAGCCGGACGTCCTGGTGTACGACTACGCGCAGACGTTCTGGACGGGCCGGGCGGAGCGCAACAAGCTGGCGTCACAGCTGACCGAGCAGGGGCCGGCGCCGTTCCGGCTCGATGACCGGCCGGGGCTGCTCCGGGTCCTGATGGTGGCGTGGAACAAGGCGTACCGGCGGGAGTTCGTCGAGGAGCAGGAGTTCGCCTTCCCGCCCGGCTACTACGAGGACACCCCCTGGACGTACCCGGCCCTGATGGCCGCCGGGTCCATCGCGACCCTGGACCGGGTGTGCGTGCACTACCGGCAGCGACGGCGGGGCAGCATCCTCGGCACCACCAGCCGCCGGCACTTCGACATCTTCGACCAGTACGACCGGGTCTTCGCGTTCGTCGACGCACGGCCCGAACTGGCCCACTGGCGGCCGCTGTTGTTCCGCCGGATGGTCGACCACTTCTCGACGGTCTTCACCAGGCGGGAGCGGCTGCCCCGCGGCACCCGCGGCGAGTTCCTGCGCAACGCCCGTGCGCACTGCCGCCGTTACCGGACCAAGGGCACCCCCGTCCGGTGGCGCACCCGGCTCCGGCACGCCCTCGTCCACCACGGCCTGCACCGCACCTACCGCGCCGTGCAGCTGGCGATGTGGGCCCGCCGCCGTACGGTCAAGGCGGGCGTCAAGGCCGCCCGCGGACTGCGCTCGGCCCTGCTCCAGCTGCACTACCGCGTCCAGCTGCGCCTCCCGCTGCGCGCCGACCGCGCGGTCTTCGCCGCCTACTGGAACCGCGGCCACGGCTGCAACCCGGGCGCGCTCGAGCAGGCGTTCCGCAGTCATGCCCCGCACATCCGGACCGCCTGGATCGCCCGCCCCGAGCACCAGCACACGATCCCGCCGGGCCCACGCCGGCTGCGCCCCGGCACCCTCGCCTACTGGACGGCGCTGGCCCGCTCCAAGTACCTGGTCAACAACGTCAACTTCGACCGGCGGCTGAGGAAGCGCCCCGGCCAGGTGTTCGTGCAGACCCAGCACGGCACCCCGCTCAAGCACATGGGCCTGGACCTCCAGGACCACCCGGCGGCCGCCGCCGACCTGGACTTCGAGGAACTCCTGCGGGGCGTCGACAAGTGGGACTACCTGCTGTCCGCGAACCGCCACACCACGCTGACCTGGGAGCGCGTCTACCCCGGCGACTACACCACCCTCGAGTACGGCTATCCGCGCAACGACGTCTTCCAGCAGGCCACTTCGGCCGACGTCAGCCGGATCCGCGCGTCGCTGGGCATCCCCGAGGGCTCGGTCGTCCTCCTCTACGCACCCACCCACCGCGACTACCGGCGCACCCAGCGCCCCGTCCTCGACCTGGACCGGATCGTGCGCCGCCTCGGCCCGCGCTTCGTGATCCTGGCGCGCGCCCACTACTGGCACGGCGGCCCCCTGGGGACGGGCCCCCGGGTGATCGACGTCAGCGGCCACCCGAGCGTGGAGTCCCTCTGTCTGGCCTCGGACGCGCTGGTCACCGACTACTCGTCGATCATGTTCGACTACGCCAACCTGGACCGGCCGATCGTCGTGCACACCGAGGACTGGGACGCCTATGACGCGGCCCGCGGCACCTACTTCGACCTGCGTTCCAACCCGCCCGGCGCGGTCGCCCGCACCGAGGACGAGCTGATCGACATCTTCGCCGACGGCCACTGGTGCGGCTCCCGCTCCGCCCAGCTGCGCACCGCCTTCCGGGAGCGGTTCTGCCGGTACGACGACGGGCGCGCCGCCGAACGGGTCGTACGCCATGTGGTGCTCGGCGAACCGGCCGGGCTGCCGGAGTTCGTCCCCCTGTCCGAACGGCACCCCGTTCCGTCGGCCGCCTCGGGCCTCGGCCAGTCCCCGTTGGCCACCGTTCCGCAACCTTCCGGCCATCTGCCCGTCACCGACGGGCACTGACCGCCGTTTGCCTTCCGAGGAGCTCTTCCATGCCCCCCAACACCTCGCGGCCCACTCCGTCCCGGCCGTCCACCTGGCGACCGGCGGGGCGACCGGGCCGCATGCACATCTGAGAAAGAGCAGCATGCCCCGCTTCAGCATCATCGTCCCGTCCCACGGGGTCGCCGGCCGGCTGTCCCAGGCGCTGGACTCCGTCCTCGCCCAGTCCTTCGGCGACCTGGAGCTGATCCCGGTCCCCGACGGTCCCGACGCCCCGGCCGCCTCGGTCGCCGCCGGATACGCCGAGCGGGACGCCCGGGTGGTCCCGGTGCACTCACCGCCGTCCGCCGGACTGGCCGGGGCCCGCAACACGGGGATGCGGGCGGCCCGCGGCACGTACCTGCTGTTCCTCGACGGCGACGACCTGCTGGTGCCGGGCGCGCTGGCGCGGCTGGCCGGACGGCTCACCGACACCGGTGACGTGGACGTCCTGTACTTCGGGCACGAGCGGGCACCGTGGTGGGAGGGCGAGCCGACCGCCCCGGCGGCACCGCTGCTGGCGGCCGCCCCGCCGGGCCCGTGCGCACCGGAGCAGGCGCCGGAGCTGACCGGGGTGGCGCTGCCGGCCTGGAGCGCGGCCTACCGCCGCGACTTCGTCGTGGACCGGCGGCTGGTGTTTCCCGACGGCCACTTCACGGACGTCGGCTGGGGCGGCCTGACCACCGTCGCCGCCGAGCGGATCGCGGCGCTGCGGTCGGTGGTCGTACGGCACCGGCTGCGCCGGCAGGGCAGCCGGCCGAACCTGCCAGGTGCGCACCAGCAGGACCTCCTCGACCAGGCGGAACTGGTGCTGGAGCGGGCGGCCGCGCTGCCGGGCGACCGGGCACGGGCGCTGTTCGAGCAGGTCTTCGCACTGGTGCTGCGGACGGCCGCGCGCCCGGACCGGATGCCGTCCGGGCACCGGGCCTTCTTCCGCCGGGCCGGACGGCTGCACCGCACCCACCGGCCGGCCGGGTTCCGGATGCCGGGCGGCAGCGTGGGCGTGCAGCACCGGCTCCTCGCGGCCGGGGCGTACACGGCGTTCCGCGCGCTGCGCGGGGCCAACCGGGTGGCGGCCGCCGTGGCCGCGCGGCTGCCCCGGCCGCGGATGCCGCTCACCCGGCTGCGCTACGCCCTGGAGCTGCGCCGCCCGCTGGACGCGAACCTCGCCGTGTACTGCGCCTACTGGGGGCGCGGCTACACCTGCAACCCGGCCGCGATCCACGCCGTGGCCCGCAACCTCGTCCCGCGCATCCACTCGGTGTTCCTGGTCGAGGCGGGCCGGGAACACACCCTGCCGAAGGGCGTCGACCACGCGGTGATCGGCAGCCGCCGCTACTGGCAGGTGCTGGCCCGCGCCAAGTACCTGATCAACAACGCCAACTTCGCCGAAGGGGTCGTCAAGCGGCCCGGCAGCGTCCACCTCCAGACGCAGCACGGCACCCCGCTGAAGAAGATGGGCGTCGACCAGTCGACGTACCCGGTGGTCGCCGCGCGCACCGGCAGCTTCACCAGGCTGCTCGGCCGCGTCGACCGCTGGGACTTCAACCTGTCCGCCAACCGCCACTCCACCCAGACCTGGGAGCGCGCCTTCCCCGGCTCGTACCAGGCACTGGAGTACGGCTATCCGCGCAACGACGTGTACTACACGGCGTCCGCCCACGACGTGATCCGGATCCGGCGGCGGCTGGGCGTCCCGGACGGCAGGACGGCCGTCCTGTACGCGCCGACCCACCGCGACCACCACACCGGGTTCGAGCCCGGCCTCGACCTGGAGGCGTTCTGCGAGGCGGCCGGCGAGGACGTGGTCGTGCTGCTGCGCGCGCACTACTTCTACGACCAGGGCCGGCTCACCGCGGGCACCGGCCGGGTCATCGACGTCACCGGGCACCACTCCACCGAGGACGTCTGCCTGGCGGCGGACGCGCTGGTCACCGACTACTCCTCCATCATGTTCGACTACGCCAACCTCGACCGGCCGATCGTGGTCTATGCCGACGACTGGGAGGTCTACCGGGAGACCCGGGGCGTCTACTTCGACCTGATGGCCGAGCCGCCGGGACCGGTCGCCCGTACCCCCGAGGAACTGGCCCGGATCTTTCGCGACGGCTCCTGGCGCGGCCCGGTGTCCAAGGAGCTGCGGTCCGCGTTCCGGCAGCGGTTCTGCCAGTTCGACGACGGCCTGGCCGCCGAACGGGTGGTACGGCGGGTGCTGCTGGGCCAGCCGCCGGAGTCGGTCCCGGCGGTGATCCCGCTGGCGGAACGCCTGCCCGCACCGGCCGCGACCCTCGTCAGGAGCTGACCGTGCCCCGATTCAGTCTGATCGTGCCCTGTTTCAAGGTGCAGGGCTTCCTGCGCGAGTGCCTCGACTCGGTCCTGGAGCAGTCCTTCCACGACATCGAGGTGATCGCCGTCGACGACCGCTCCCCGGACGGATGCGGCGCCATCCTCGACGAGTACGCGGCCCGCGACCCGCGCGTGCGGGCGCTGCACCTCCCGGAGAACGTCGGCCTCGGCCGCGCCCGTAACGCCGGACTCCCTTACGCCACCGGCGACTTCGTCTTCTTCCTCGACAGCGACGACACCCTCGTCCCGGGTGCGCTGCACGCGATCGCCGACCGGCTCGCGGAGTCCGGCGACCCGGACGTGCTGGTCTTCGACTACGCCCGCACCTACTGGTGGGGCGGTACCCGGCGCAACGCCCTCGCGGAGGTCCTCGGCGCCCGGTCGGACACCTTCACGGTCGCCGAACACCCGGAGATCCTCGACCTGTTGATGGTCGTCTGGAACAAGGTCTACCGGCGGGACTTCGTCGAGGAGCACGGCTTCCGGTTCCCGCCGGGCTACTACGAGGACACCCCCTGGACCTTCCCGGTCATGCTCAGCGCGGCCCGGATCGCCACCCTCGACCGGATCTGCCTGAACTACCGCCAGCGCCGCCAGGGCAACATCCTGTCCACCACCAGCCGCAAGCACTTCGACGTCCACGACCAGTACCTACGGGTCTTCGCCTTCGTCGACTCCCGGCCGGAACTGGCGGACTGGCGGCCCTACCTGCACCGGAAGATGGGCGAGCACTGCCTGGACATCCTGGCCAAGCCGGACCGGCTGCCGCCCGCCGCCCGGGCCGAGTTCTTCCGGCGCACGGCGGAGCTGTACCGGGCGTTGCGGCCGGAGGGGGCCGGCCTGGGCGTCCTGGGCGGCTCGTACACCGGGTACCGGCTCCGGCAGCAGGCCGGGCGGGCGGGCCGCGAGGCCGGCCGGCAGGCGCTGCGGGTACGGCGGGCGGCGGGCGTCCGGACCCGGCGCGCGCTCAGCGGCCTGCGTGCCCTGCGGCCGCTGGACGAGAACCTGGTCCTGTACTCGGCGTCCTCACACCGGGGCCTGCTGGGCGACCCGGCGGCCGTCTACCGCGCGGCCCGGGAGATCGCGCCGGACCTGCGCGGTGTGTGGGTGGTGAAGGACGAGGAGGTGGCGGCGGAGCTGCCCGCGGGGGTGGAGCACGTGCTCCTGGACTCCCCGGAGTACCTGCGGCTGACCGCCCGCGCGAAGTTCTTCGTCAACGACGTCAACTGGCCCGGCGCGCTGGTGAAACGGCCCGGGAGCGTGCACGTCCACACCCATCGGGGCACCCCGCTCAAGTACCTGGGCGCCGACCTGCTGGGCAAGCCCGGCGCCCGGCTCGGTTTCGACGTGCCGCAGATGCTGCGCCGGGCCGACCGCTGGGACCACAGCCTCGTCGCCAACCGCCACTCGGAGCTGGTCTGGGAACGGGCCTACCCCTGCCACTTCACCTCGGCCCGCACCGGCAGCCCCCGCAACGACGTACTGGTCGACGCGGCCCGCACGGGACCGGGCGGTGCCGGTGCCGGTGCCGGCGGCAGCGCGGGGGCGGGTGTGGTGGGTGGGGGTTTTCGGGAGCGGTTCGGTATTCCGGCCGATCACACCGTCGTGCTCTACGCGCCGACCCGCCGCGACTACGTCCGGGGCGGTCACACCGACCGCATCGACCTGACCGGGTTCGCGGCCGATCTCGGGCCGGGCCACACCCTCGTGGTCCGGCTGCATCCGGCGCTGGCGACCGGCCCGGCCCGCGGGCTCGGGCTGGCCGAGCTGCACCGGCGCGGGGTCGTGGTCGACGCGACCGGCGAACCGCACGTCGAGGAGGTCATGCTGGCCTCGGACGTACTGGTCACCGACTACTCGTCGATCATGTTCGACTACGCCAACCTGGACCGGCCGATCGTCGTGCACGCCGACGACTGGCCCGCGTTCACCGCGAGCCGGGGTGCCTACCTCGACATCACCGCCGAGGCGCCCGGCCATGTCTCGCGCTCCTACCGGGAGTTGGTCTGGCTGTTCACCTCGGGCGGCTGGCGGGACGAGGAGTCGGCGCGGCTGCGGGCCGACTTCCGGTCCCGGTTCTGCGAGTTCGACGACGGAAGGGCCGCCGAACGCGTCGTACGGACGCTGCTGCTGGGCGAGCCGATGCCGCCCGCCGCCGCCCGGGTGCCGGAACCGGCCTCCGGACACGATCTGCTGGCGTCGACATGAGACCGCGCACCTGGGTGCTGGTGCTGGCCGCCGTGTGCGCGGTGCTGCAACTCGCCGACGTCACCGGCCGGGACACCCCCGACTCCAAGAACTACGTGTCGTACGCGCTGGCGCTCGGCGGGACGGGCAAGCGGCAGGCGGCGGCCGAGACGGTCGACTGGGTGTGCGCCGGCCGGGCGTCGGCCGCGCGGCGCGCGCAGAGCGTGGACGTGCTGCGCTTCCACGCGCCGAGCCCGGCCGGCCGGGTGTACGCCGACTGCCGGTCCGCGGAACTGCGCCGGGTGACACGGCGGTTGCGGGCGGGCGGCGCCCAGACGGACGGGCACATCGTGCCGTTCGTCGGCCCCCGGCTGCGGGCCGTCTTCGAGGTGCGGCCCGGTTATCCGGTGTTCCTGCTGCCGTTCGTCGCCGTGTTCGGGGTGACGTGGGGGGTGTGGCTGGCGAGTGTGCTGGTCACGGTCGCGGGCGGGATGCTGGTCTTCCTGGTCCTGCGGACGCTGTCGGTCCCGGTGCCGCTCGCGCTGACCGGCCAGGCCCTGTACTACGTCCTGCCGGTCGGTACGACCGCGATGCGTCCCATGGCCGAGGGCCTGCTGCTGGCGCTGACCCTGACGGCGGTGTGGGGCTGCGCGCTGGCCCTGACCCGGCGGGCGCGGACGGGCACGGCGCTGGTCGCGGGCGCACTGCTCGCGCTGTTCACCGTGAAGCACTCGCAGGCGCTGTTCCTCGGGGCGGACCTGGCCGGGGCGGGAGCGGCGGTCGCGCTGTGGCGCGGGCGGCACGGCCGGGCCCCCGGGCGCGGGGTGGTGGCGATCGCGGCCGCCGGGTGCCTGGCGGTCGCGGGCACGCTGCTGCTGGCCCGGCTGCTGCGCTACCCCTCCGAGACGGAGAGCGTGCAGGACCTGCTGACCAACCACTACGCCCACCCGGACCGGCTCCGTCCGTGGCGGGAGTTCCTCCATCTGGAGGGGAACTTCTGGGTGGAGTGGCTGCGCCGGCAGGCGAAGGAGCCCCTGTTCGCGGCCGCGCTGGCGGCCGGGGCGTGGGGGACGTGGCGGCGGCCCGCCTTCGGGGTCTTCCTGCTGGCGGCGGCGGGCACCGGGATCCTCACCCAGGCCGGGCACCCGGACATCACCATCGGCGGCGACCGGCTGATCGTGCTGGCCTGGCTGCTGCCGGTGGTGGGGGTGCCGCTGCTCCTGGAGCCGCTCGCGCACCGGATGGCTGCGGTGCCCGCGCAAGGGGCCCGTGCGGCGGTCGGCGTTCACCCGATGAGGTGAGCGTCGAGGTCTTTTCTTCGGACCACTCGATGAGGTGATGGTCGGCACATCGGACCGGGCGGGCGGGAACACCTCCCCAATGGTCCGCCCCGTCCGTCCCCGCCGGTGAGCACCGGCGCCCTGGTCCGGCGCGCCGCGCGCGGCTCCACGGCCCTGCGCGGCGGCCGGGTCCGCAGGCTCACCCCGTACCAGCTCTTCGGTCTGCTGTTCTGGCTGCTGATGACGCTGGCGTACTGGCGGTTGCCGCCGTGCTGCGACGCCGGCCGGCACGCGGCGGCGGTGGAAGGGCTGCGGGCCGGCCTGGCGGACCCCGCCGTCTCCCCGTACGTGCTCGCCCAGGGCACGCTGGCGAGGCTGACCGGTCTGACCGGGTGGCAGGTGCTGCGGCTCTGCGGCCCGCTGAACCTGCTGGTGCTGCTGACCGGGCTGGGACGGCTGGTCCGGGTGCTGACCCCGCGCCCGTTCGCGCCGGTGCTGGCGCTGGCCTTCATGGCGGTGCTGTGGGGCACGGAACCGGTCCGGGGCGGCGGCTCGGTGGCGTTGCTGCCGCTGGCCGGGAGCCTCGGCTATCCGTCCGCCTTCGCCCTCGGCCTCACGTTCTGGGCCTGGGCCCTGACCGGCGCCCGGGCCCGCGATCTGCGCCGGGTCCGCTTCGTCGGCCCGACCGGCCTGCGCAGCCCGACCGGATACGCGGCGCTCGGCGTCCTGTACGGGGTGGTGGCGCTGGCCGACCCGGTGCTCGGGGCGGGCGCGGCGGCCGGCGCGGCGGCGTTCACGGCGGGCCGGCAGCGGGGGTGGCGGGGCGCGGTGTGGATGCGGTGGGCGCTGCTGTGCGCGGTGGCGGCCGGCGTGGTCGCGCTGGGAACACACGCCCACGTGCCGCCCCAGCCGTACGAGCGGTACGACGCGCTGGCCACCCAGTGCTGGCTGGCCCTGCTGCCGGGCGTACCCGCACTGTGGCTGCGGTCCCGGAGGGCAGGGGAAGTGAACTGCGACTGGCCGGGCCGGTGGGTCGCGGATGGGGGTCGGCGCGGGAGGTGGGCGGCCGGGGGTGCCGTGTGGGGTGCGGTCCGGCGTGATCCGCTGGTGCTGCTGTTCGCGGTGGAGTGCCTGGTGATGGCGGTGGGTGGCCGGCGGCACGGCTTCGGCGAACTGCTCGGTCTCGCGCTGCTGGCCCCGCAGTGCGCGCTGGCCGTGGAACTGGCGGCACCGCGGCCCTGGCCCGGGTGGCGGCGGGCGCTCGGCTGGGCCACGGCCGGCGGGACCTGCCTGGGCTTCCTGGCCGCGCAGGCCGGAGCGGTCGTACCCCGCTCGGTGGACCCGGTCGGCTTCGTGCAACCGCCGCGCTGGCCGTCGTACGACTGGGCGGTGCGGCACATCGGCCCCGGCGAACCGGTGGTCACGGACGCGTACTACGCCGTGCGCCTGCTCCCCGGCTACGGCGTCGAGCTGGCCGACGGACACGACCACCGCCCCCGGGTGCGCTGGCTGCTGCTGACGCGGCGGGAGAGGCTGCCCGCGGAGGCGGTGGTCGTGGACTGGAGCCGGCGGACCGGTGAGGTGCTCGCGCGGCTCACCCGGCCGAAGGAGGCACCGGTGGCGGCGCGGCCGGCTACTCGACGATGAGCTCGACGGGGATGTTGCCCTTGGTGGCCTTGGAGTAGGGGCAGTAGTCGTGGGCCTGGTGGACCAGCTTCTCGCCGGTCTCGTTGGCGAGCTCCTCGGGGAGCTCGACGCGCAGGGTGACCTTGAGCGCGAAGCCGCCGTCGGACTCGTCCTTGCCGATGCCGACCTCGGCGGTCACGGAGATCTCACCGGTGTCGACCTTGGCCTGGCGGCCGATGGCGCCGAGGGCGCTGGCGAAACAGGCGGCGTAACCGGCGGCGAAGAGCTGCTCGGGGTTGGTGCCCTGGCCGTTGCCGCCGAGCGCGGGCGGGAACGCCAGCGCGAGGTCCAGCTGCCCGTCCGAGCTGACCGCCCGTCCCTCCCGGCCGGTGGCGGTGGCGGCTGCGGTGTAGAGCGCGTCCATGGAAGACCATCCCTCTCGAGGTTGGTGGTTCGGTGTTCCGGCGGCTCCGTTCCGGCCGCCCTCACGACGCCAAGTAGAGCACACAATTAAGTTGTGCACAACTTAATGGCTCGCAAGCGCTACGATGGGGCCATGACCGCGACGACTCCGACCCCCGCGCCTGAGGCAGAGTGGCTCCGCCTGGACCGCCAGATCTGCTTCTCCCTGCACGCCGCGTCCCGCGCCTTCAACGGCGTCTACCGGGTGATCCTCAAGGACCTGGGTCTCACCTATCCGCAGTACCTGGTGATGCTGGTGCTGTGGGAAGAGGGCGACCTGCCGGTCAAGAGGCTCGGCGAACACCTGCGCCTCGACTCCGGCACCCTCTCGCCGCTCCTCAAGCGCCTGGAGGCGGCCGGCCTGGTCCGCAGGGAGCGCAGCACACGGGACGAACGCTCGGTGGAGGTACGGCTGACGGAGACCGGGACGGCGCTGCGGGAGCGGGCGTTGGAGGTGCCCCGCCGGATCGTCTCGGCGACCGGTTTCGACGTGGACGAGATCCGCGATCTCAAGGCCCGCCTGGACCAGCTGACGGGGACCCTGGACGCGGCGGCCCTGGAGGAGGGTTCCTGCTGACCGCCCCGCGGTTCACGGCTGACCGTCACCACCCCGGATCGGCCGCACGTACAGCCGCAGCGCGATCCGGTCCACCACCATCTCCTGCCGCAGCACGAACTGCTGGTTCAGCACGGCGTACTTGGCGCGCTCCGTGGGCAGCCGCGGCCGGTACCCCCGGACCATCGCGTACTTCTCCACCACCGCCCACACCTCGTCGGCACCCGCCAGCCTCCGCCGCAGCGTCGCCACTCCCACCTCGCGCCCGTACAGGGTTCCCGAGGCCGGCCCCGGCTCGGCCAGCGCCACGTCCCTCGTGCCCCTGAAGTCCTCCGGATAGGTCAGCTCCGTACCGCGCGCGTGGGCCGGCAGGAACAGCACCGGGTCGCCGGGCCGCAACACGCGCGCCACCGCCCTCGCGACCGCGCCGAGGTCGTCCGGCCGGGTCCCCGGCACCCGGTCGGCCCGCAGCAGCGGAACCTGGTGGGTGAAGGCGAGGACCACCGCGAGCACCCCGGCCAGGGTGAACGCCGGCGACCTGGGCGCGGTCCCCGTGCCGTGGGACCAGAGCCTGCCGAGCATCCCGGCGAGCCGGTCCGCGCCGAGCGCCACCAGCAACGGCGCTCCCGCGAGCGCGTACAGCACATACCGGTCGACGTACAGCGGTGTGAACTGCGACGCCAGCATCAGCGCCACCGGTGGCAGCACCGCGAGCGGCAGCGCGACCGCCGCGAGCGTCACCTCACCGCGCCGGCCCACCAGCCGGGTCAGCCCGAGCAGCCCCAGCGCCAGGCACGCCCAGTACACCCCGTCGGTCGGCCCGAGGTACTGGCGCAGCAGCTCCTGCGCGGTCTCCACGTCCGGCTCCGTCAGCCATGCCACCTGGGCCGACTGGGTGCCCGAGACGACGACCATCGGCAGCAGCGACAGCACCACGCCCCCGGCCGCGCAGCACCACCCCCGCCACACCCTTCCCGACGAACGGGCCAGCGCCAGAGTTCCCGCGTGCGCGAGCAGCAGCAGGACCGCGAACTCGTGCAGCCAGCAGGTGACCGCGAGGACCCCGCCGTACAACGCCCAGGTCCGCCGCCCCCCTTCGGCCGCCGCCCGCACGAACACCAGGGTCGCGCCGGTCGCCCCGGCGGCGACCAGGGCGTAGGAGCGGCCCTCCTGCGCGTAGTGGCCGACCAGGGGGGTGACCGCGAACAGCAGCCCGGCCCACAGGCCGACGCGGGGCCGGGCGAGGCGGGCACCG
The DNA here is from genome assembly GCF_022343545.1 of Streptomyces arenae. Lineage (NCBI taxonomy): Bacteria > Bacillati > Actinomycetota > Actinomycetes > Kitasatosporales > Streptomycetaceae > Streptomyces > Streptomyces arenae. Next base: position 35,935 of record NZ_JAKQYH010000057.1, on the reverse strand, counting down.
AGGGCGGCCACCAGGCTCGCGGTGACGGCGGCCGCGCACACCGAGGGCAGCCGGAGATCCACCTCGCCGGGACGGCCTGGGGCGACGGCGAGGACGACGTGCATCAGCAGGTAGTACAGGCCGTGCACCGCGTCCACGCCGTGCAGCAGCCGCCAGATCTGCGGCACCGTGCGCCGGGCGACCTGGTACGTGACGGCTTCGTCCCGCCACATGCCGCCGCGGTGCAGCCCCCAGAGCCCGACGGCGAGCATCACAGCGCCCGGAACGGCGACGGCCGCGGCACGACGCAACCGCCCCGTGCGCCCGGAGGGCCCACGGCGCCCGGGCGAGGGCCCGGGGCCTTCGCCGGGCGGCACCTCGGGTGACGGTGCGTCCGACGGTTCCGGCCGACTCGACGGAGTCGGCCGGCCGACGTCCGTCGAGCGCCTGGTCCGCGGACGTGCTTTTGCGAGAGGCCCGATACTCACCACGGCCCGATCTTTTGCGATTAGCCAACCTTTGCCGGGTAATGACGGCGTATCGGCATGGATACACCATCCGGGCGGCTTACGCTCACGGTTGATGAATCGCCGCCCGTACTTCCCGCTCCCACCCGCCCCGTTCGCCTCACCTGTTCGACTCCCGCGCCCGGAGCACTCCCTGCGGCTCCTCCGGCTCGCCGCCGGCTGGCTCGCCACGCGCGCGCTGATGCTGTGGCTCCTCGCCCACAACAACGAGCGACCCCTGGGACACGGAGCGGTCGCGCGCGAAGTCTGGCGGCTGTACTTCCACTGGTACGGCGTCCTGTCGCACGGCGCGTTCCCGGCGCACGACACGTTGTGGCAGTACCCGCCGGGCGCCGGGGCGGTGCTGCTCGCGCCGGGACTGGTGCCCGGACTGAGTTACTTCCAGGCGTTCGTGGCGCTCACCCTGCTCACCGACGCGCTGGTCACGGCGGCCCTGGCCCGGGCCGGCGGCCGCCCTGGCCGCACCCTGCTCGGGGCGGCCCTGTGGACCGGCGGCCTCCCCCTCCTCCTCCACCTCCCGCTCGCCCGCTACGACGTGGAGGTGACCGCCTTCGCCGTGCTCTCCCTGCTGGCACTGTCCCGCTCCCCGCGCGCGTGCGGGACGCTGGCGGCCCTGGGCGCGCTGGTGAAGGTGTGGCCGGCGCTGGTCCTGCTGGGTCTGGAGCGGGGCAGGCCGACGCGGTCGGCGTGGCTGTCGGCGGCTCTGACGGGGACCGTGACGCTCGCCGCGCTCGTGGTGTCGTTCCGCAACCCGCTGGCCTTCCTCCGCCAACAGGGCGGCCGGGGTGTGCAGATCGAGTCGCTCGGCGGCACCGCGCTCAGCCTCGCGCGGCACGCCGGCTGGCGCGGCAGGGTCCGCTACCGGTACGGCGCGATGGAACTCGTCGGCCCGCACGTGCACGCCGTCGCGACCGCGTCCCTCGCGCTCACCGCGGCCGCCTTCGCGCTCCTGCTGGTGTGGCGGGTACGGGCGAGACACTGGACCGCGGCCACCCCGTACGACGCGGCGCTGAGCGCCGTCCTCCTCTTCACCGTCACCAGCCGGGTGATCAGCCCGCAGTACATGATCTGGCTGCTCGGCCTGGCCGCGGTGTGCCTGACCTCCCGGCACACCACGCAGCGCCCGGTCGCCGCGCTGGTCGTCGCGGCGACCGCGCTCAGCTCCGTCGCCTATCCCACGTTCTACGCCGAGGTCGTCGGCTGCACCTGGACGGGCTGCCTGCTGATGCTCGTCCGCAACGGCCTGCTGGTCACCGCCGCCGTCCTGTCCCTGACCCGCCTGTGGCGGGCCACGGGCGGGCCGCGGAGCACGGCGCCCGACGCTGCCGCAGGCGCCCCGGTCGGCGCCCCTGTCACGGGGAGTCACCTCGCGCGCCCCCAGTTGTCGGCGGCACCTGCTTCACTGAAGGGTGACTGAGGACCTGCACGGCAACTGACGGAGGGGACCGCCACCCATGACCTGGCTGATCACCGGCGGCGCCGGTTACATCGGGGCGCACGTCGTACGCGCGATGACCGAGGCGGGCGAGCGGACGGTGGTCTACGACGACCTGTCCACCGGCATCGCCGAGCGGGTGCCCGAGGACGTGCCGCTGGTGACGGGCTCCACGCTGGACGGCGAGAACATCGCGCGCGTGCTGGCCGAGCACGAGGTGACGGGCGTGGTCCACCTCGCGGCGAAGAAGCAGGTCGGCGAGTCGGTGGAGCTCCCCCTGCACTACTACCGGGAGAACGTCGAGGGCCTGCGCGTCCTCCTGGAGGCGGTGACGGAGGCGGGCGTCCCGTCCTTCGTGTTCTCCTCCTCCGCGGCGGTCTACGGCATGCCGGACGTCGACGTGGTGACGGAGGAGACGCCGTGCGCACCGCTGTCGCCGTACGGCGAGACGAAGCTGGCGGGCGAATGGCTGGTCCGCGCCACGGGCCGGGCGACGGGCCTCGCGACGGCCTCCCTGCGCTACTTCAACGTGGCGGGCGCGGCCGGCCCCGAACTGGCCGACGTCGGCGCCTACAACCTGATCCCGATGGTCTTCGAGAGACTCACCGAGAACGCGCCCCCGCGCATCTTCGGCGACGACTACGCGACCCCGGACGGCACCTGCGTCCGTGACTACATCCACGTGGTGGACCTGGCCGAGGCCCATGTGGCCGCGGCCCGCGCCCTCCAGGCCGAGCCGGGCCGCACCCTGACCCTCAACATCGGGCGCGGGGAGGGCGTCTCGGTCCGCGAGATGATCGACCGCATCAACGCGGTCACCGGCTACGGCCTCTCCCCGGCCGTCGTCCCCCGCCGCCCCGGCGACCCGGCGCGGGTGGTCGCCTCCGCCGACCGCATCGCCACCGAACTGACCTGGAAGGCCAAGCACGACGTCCAGGACATGATCACGTCGGCCTGGCAGGGCTGGATCCGGCTCCACCCGGAGGCGGCCCGCAACTGACCCGGTGCCGTGGCGCGCACCGACGCCCTGGGGTCCGTCAGTCCGTCTCCGCCGTTCCCCGGGTCCTCTTGAGTCGTTCGGAGATGGTCCAGGCGTCGGCCACCGGACCCAGGTGGGCGAGTTTGTCGGGGTTGAGGACCACGCGGACGGCCTGGACGCGACCGTCGAGGATGTCGAGGGACAAGGTCTGCAGGACCCTGCCGTCGCGGTCGCGGAAGACCGCGCCGGGCTGGCCGTTGACCTCGTGCCGCTCGCAGGTCACCTCGACACGGTCGAGCGCCGGGAAGACGGCGGCCAGGAGGCGGGCCACGTTGCGGGCACCGGCCACCGCGCGGGCCAGCTGCGGGGCCTTGCCGCCGCCGTCGCCGACCAGGGACACGTCGGCGGCGAGCAGGTCCTGGAGGCCGGCCATGTCGCCGTCGTGGAGTGCCTCGAAGAAGCGGGACGCCAGTGCGTCGCGTTCCCTGCGGTCCGCGTCGAAGCGGGGGCGGCCCGCCGCCATGTGCCGGCGGGCCCTGACCGCCAGCTGGCGGCACGCCGTCTCCGAGCGGCCCACCGCCGACGCGATGTCGGGGAAGCCGAAGTCGAACACCTCCCGCAGGACGAAGACGGCGCGCTCCAGCGGGCTGAGGCGTTCCAGGAGCAGCAGCGCCGCCATGGACACCGAGTCGGCGAGCTCCGCGGACCGCTCCGGGTCCTCGTAGGGGTCGGCGAGCAGCGGCTCGGGGAACCACGGGCCGACGTACGTCTCGCGCCGCACGCGGGCCGAGCGCAGTACGTCGATCGAGATCCGGGTCACCGCGGCCGACAGGAAGGCCTTGGGCGACCTGACCTCCGTGGGCGAGCCGTCGAAGCGCAGCCAGGTCTCCTGCACCGCGTCCTCGGCCTCGGCGACACTGCCGAGGATCCGGTAGGCGATCGAGAACAGCAGCGGGCGCAGTTCCTGGAACTCCGTGGTCCTGTTCATGTCCACTCCCCCTTCGACCTCAGAACGCACCGGGGCCGAACCGGCCCACCGCGACGACCAGCGCGAGCACCAGGTAGGCCAGGTTCAGCGCCACGAACGCCCGTTCGCCGCGCCGGCCGTGGGTGATCATCGCGCCGATCATCAGCAGGGTCCAGCACACGGCGGTGACCGGCACCAGCACCGGCGCGACGCCGGTGACGGCGGGCAGCACCAGGCCCGCCGCGGCCAGGAGTTCGAGGACGCCGAGCGACTTCACGAACCCGTCGCCCGCGTCCCCGGTCCAGCCGCCGCCGTGGGCCGCGGCGAGCTTCTCCCTCGGCACGAACGTCTTGGTGATGCCACCGGTCAGCGCCACGGCGGCGAGCAGTCCGGCGGCGGTCCACAGGGCGAGGTTCATCGTCCACTCCCGGGTCGAGGATGTCTGCGCCCCCTACGACGAGACGGCGGGCCCGCCTGTGACATCCCCGGCCGAGCGGGTCACAGCGCCTTGAGCGCCTCCGTGGTCCCGCGGGCCAGCGCCGCGAGGTACCCCTTGGGCAGCTTGGGGGTGCGGATCACCACCGAACGCCAGTACAGCGGGCCGGAGATCAGGTCCATGGCCAGGTCGTCGTCGAGGTTCCCGGCGAGTTCACCGCGCCGCTGCGCCGCCTCGATGATCTTGCTGGCGACGCCTTCCTGGCCCTCCCGCAGGGTCTTCTGCATGGCCTCGGCGATGTCGGGGTTGCGGGCCGCCTCGGCCTGGAGGTCGGGGATGATCTGCGAGGCGACCGGGTGGCGCAGCGCACGCGAGGTGACCTCGTACAGCAGGCGCAGGTCGCCCTCCAGGGAGCCGGTGTCGGGCACCGGCAGGCCCAGCACGGCGAGGGCCGAGACGACGTCGAGGACCAGGTGCAGCTTGGAGCGCCAGCGGCGGTAGACGGCGGTCTTGCCGACGCCGGCGCGGCGCGCGATGCCCTCGATGGACATCCGGGCGTACCCGACCGCCGCGAGTTCCTCGAAGACGGCGGCACGGATGGCCTCGGTCACGTCCTCGCGCAGCACGGCCGCTCCGGCGGGGGCTCGTCGGCGCGGACGCGTCTGGGACTCCTCGGCGTTCGTCGTCATACCCCCCAGCATAGGGGCGTAACGACGAAACGGTTGCGTTCCGACGGGACCCGCCACCCGATCGCCGCAACCGCCACCTGCTGAACGACGCCCAGCTCACCGCCGTACCGGACACCGGCCGGACACCGATCCGGTCCGCCCTCCGCAACGAAACGATCGCGGCCCGAGCTCGGGAGTGTCACGGCGCACAGGTCTCCGTGACGACGAAACGGTTGCGTTCCGACGCCGACTCGGCCTACGCTCCCGTTGCGACGAAACGGTCCCGTTCCGACGTAAGAAAACGTGAAGAGAAGCGTAAGGAAACGCCGGGTGACGGACCGGGCGCCCAGCCGGACGCCGCAGCACCCCCACCCCCCGAGTGAGAAAGCAGCGGATGTGACCCAGGTTCTCCACACACCGCCCCCGACTCCGGTCACGGCCGAGGACGACCTCGCGGCGCTCGCCGCCCGGCACGGCCTCTCGGTCAGCGGCGCCCGCCCCTCCCTGCCGGCGTACATCCGCCAGCTGTGGGAGCGGCGCCACTTCATCACCGCTTTCGCCACCGCCAAGCTCACCGCCCAGTACGCCCAGGCGAAGCTCGGGCAGGTCTGGCAGGTCATGACCCCGCTGCTGAACGCGGCGGTGTACTACTTCATCTTCGGTGTCCTGCTGCACACCAAGAAGGGCGTGCCGGACTACATCCCGTTCCTGGTCACGGGCGTGTTCATCTGGACGTTCACACAGAGCTCGATCATGGTCGGCACGCGCGCGATCTCCGGCAACCTCGGCCTCGTCCGGGCCCTGCACTTCCCGCGGGCCGCGCTGCCGATCTCCTTCTGCATCCAGCAGCTCCAGCAGCTGCTGTTCTCCATGGGCGCCCTGGTCGTCATCCTGCTCTGCTTCGGCGTGCCGCCGGCCGCCTCCTGGCTGCTGGCGATCCCGGCACTCGTCCTGCAGTTCAGCTTCAACGCCGGCGTGGCGATGATCATGGCCCGGTGGGGCGCCAAGACCCCGGACATCGCCCAGCTGATGCCGTTCGTGCTGCGCACCTGGATGTACGTCTCCGGCGTCATGTGGAACATCGACAAGCTGACCGGCAACCACAGCGGCCTGCCGAGCTGGGTGAACCCGGTGCTCAAGGCGCAGCCGGCCGCGGTCTACATCGACCTGATGCGCTACGCCCTGATCGACAGCTTCCACGCGCACCAGCTTCCGCCCCACGTCTGGATCCTCGCGACCGGCTGGGCCCTCGTCGCCGGCGTCGGCGGCTTCATCTACTTCTGGAAGGCTGAGGAGACGTACGGCCGTGGCTGAGAACCTGAGCGACACCCCCATCCCCACGGTCGTCGCCGACAAGGTGGACATCGTCTACCGCGTCCACGGCACCGGCGCCGGCCGCGGCTCCGCCACCGCCGCCCTCAACCGCATGCTGCGCCGCAAGCAGGCCGAGAAGGCGGCGGGCACCCGCCTGGTGCACGCGGTCAAGAGCGTGTCCTTCGTCGCCTACAAGGGCGAGGCGATCGGCCTCATCGGCACCAACGGCTCCGGCAAGTCCACCCTGCTCAAGGCCGTCGCCGGCCTGCTGCCGGTGGAGAACGGCGCCATCTACACCGACGGCCAGCCCTCCCTCCTCGGCGTCAACGCCGCCCTGATGGGTGACCTGACCGGTGAGAAGAACGTCTACCTCGGCGGCCTCGCCATGGGCATGTCCCGCGAGGAGATCAGGGACCGCTACCAGGACATCGTCGACTTCTCCGGCATCAACGAGAAGGGCGACTTCATCACCCTGCCGATGCGGACCTACTCCTCCGGCATGGGCGCCCGGCTGCGCTTCTCCATCGCCGCCGCCAAGGACCACGACGTGCTGCTCATCGACGAGGCGCTGGCCACCGGTGACGCGTCCTTCCGGATGCGCTCGGAGGAACGCATCCGCGAGCTGCGCCAGCACGCGGGCACGGTGTTCCTGGTCAGCCACAACAACAAGTCCATCCGAGACACCTGCGAGCGGGTGCTGTGGCTGGAGCGTGGTGTGCTGCGCATGGACGGGCCGACCGAGGAGGTCCTCGCCGAGTACGAGTCCTTCACCGGCGACAAGTCCGACAAGACGAAGCCCAAGCCGAAGCCCAAGCCGAAGGCCGCCCCGCCGGAGCAGGCCGCGGCGACGGCCGGCCGGCCTTCCTGACACAGCCGTACGACGCGAAGGGCGCCCCGAGCCGGTGAGGCTCGGGGCGCCCTTCGCGTCGTACGTACGGCTGCTGTCCTACGGCTACGCGTGCGTGCGCAGCAGCGTGCGCATCGTCCGCATGGCCACCGACAGGTTGGCCAGGTCGAAGGAGTCCGAGCCGCGGATCTCCTCCAGGGTGGCCCGGGCCCGGCCCAGGATCGCCGTGTTCTTCTGCTCCCAGGCCTGGTAGCGCTGCTCGGGCGTCGACGTGCCGTCGCCCGCGGCGAGGACGTCGGCGGTGAGCATCGCGTGGGCCGCGTACAGGTCCTCCCGGATGGAGGCACGAGCCATCGACTGCCAGCGGTCGGCGCGCGGGAGCTCGATGATGCGGTCCATCAGCTGGGAGACGCCGAGACGGTCGGCGAGGTCGTAGTACACCTCGGCGACGTCCAGCGGCTCCTTGCCCGTGCGGTCGGCCACCGAGACGATGTCCAGCGCCGGGAAGGCAGAGGAGAAACCGGCCACCCGGGTCGCCGGCTCGTCCGGGACACCGGCCGCGGACAGCTCGTCGTACACGTGCTGGTACCACTCCAGGTCCGCGCCGCGCAGCAGCTTCGGCAGCTGCTGCCAGACCTGTTCGACCCGCTCGGAGAAGAAGTCGACGGTCTCCAGCAGTTGCAGCGGCTGCGGCCGGTTATTGAGCAGCCAGCGGGTGCCGCGCTCGACCAGGCGGCGCGAGTGCAGCCGGATCCGGGTCTGGACGGCCGCGTCGACCTTGTTGTCCAGCTCCTCCACCGCGTCCCACACCGGTGCCGAGCGGAAGATCGCGCGGGCCGCGGTCTGCGCCCGGACGATCTCCTCGAGGGAGGCCCCGGTCTCCTCGCGCAGCCGGTGCAGATAGGTCGTACCACCGGTGTTGACCGTGTCGTTGACCAGGACCGTGGTCGTGATCTCGCGGCGCAGCGGGTGGGTGGCGAGCGCCGCGGCGAACCGGTCGCGCAGGGCCGTCGGGAAGTACGCGTGCAGCAGGCCGCTCAGGTACGGGTCGTCGGGCAGCGAGGTCGCCAGCAGCTCGTCGGAGACCGTGATCTTCGTGTACGCCAGCAGGACGGCCGTCTCCGGGCCGGTCAGGCCCTGGCCGGTGCCGATGCGCTCGCGGATCTGCCGGTCGGTGGGCAGGAACTCCAGGGCACGGTCCAGGTGGCCTTCCCTGACCAGGTGGCGCAGGAAGCGCTGCTGGGCGTGGAGCATGTCCCCGGACTGGGCGAGGGCGTTGGCGATGGCCACGTTCTGCGCGTAGTTGTTGCGCAGCACCAGGGCGCCGACCTCGTCGGTCATCTCGGCGAGCAGCTTGTTGCGCTGCTTGACCGTCATGTCGCCGTCCGCGACCACGCCGTTGAGCAGGATCTTGATGTTCACCTCGTGGTCGGAGGTGTCCACGCCGGCGCTGTTGTCGATCGCGTCGGTGTTGATCTTGCCGCCTCGGCGGGCGAACTCGATCCGGCCGAGCTGGGTCAGGCCCAGGTTGCCGCCCTCGCCGACCACCTTGACGCGCAGGTCGGAGCCGTCGACACGGATGGCGTCGTTGGCCTTGTCGCCGACGTCGGCGTGGGACTCGGTCGACGCCTTGACGTAGGTGCCGATACCGCCGTTCCACAGCAGGTCGACCGGCGCGTGCAGGATCGCCTTCATCAGGTCGGCCGGGGTCAGCTTGGCGACCTTGTCCTCGATGCCGAGGGCTTCGCGGATGTGGCCGTTGACCGGGATGGACTTGGCGCTGCGGGGGAAGACGCCGCCGCCCGCCGAGAGCAGTTCGGTGTTGTAGTCGGCCCAGCTGGAGCGGGGCAGCTCGAACAGGCGGCGGCGCTCGGCGTAGGAGGTGGCCGCGTCCGGGTTCGGGTCGATGAAGATGTGCCGGTGGTCGAAGGCGGCAACCAGCCGGATGTGCTCGGAGAGCAGCATGCCGTTGCCGAACACGTCACCGGACATGTCGCCGACGCCGACGACCGTGAAGTCCTCGGTCTGGGTGTCGACGCCCAGCTCCCGGAAGTGCCGCTTCACGGACTCCCAGGCACCGCGCGCGGTGATGCCCATGCCCTTGTGGTCGTAGCCCGCGCTGCCGCCGGAGGCGAAGGCGTCGCCGAGCCAGAAGTCGTAGCTGCCGGCCACCTCGTTGGCGATGTCGGAGAACGTCGCCGTGCCCTTGTCGGCGGCGACCACCAGATAGGTGTCGTCCTCGTCGTGCCGGACCACGTCCTGCGGGGGCACGACCTCGCCGGCCACCATGTTGTCGGTGATGTCGAGCAGCGCGGAGATGAACGTCTTGTAGCTGGCGATGCCCTCCGCGAGCCACGCGTCGCGGTCCTTGGCCGGGTCCGGCAGCTGCTTGGCGACGAAGCCGCCCTTGGCGCCGACCGGCACGATGACGGTGTTCTTCACCATCTGCGCCTTGACCAGGCCGAGAATCTCGGTGCGGAAGTCCTCACGCCGGTCGGACCAGCGCAGGCCGCCGCGCGCGACCTTGCCGAAGCGCAGGTGCACGCCCTCGACGCGCGGCGAGTACACCCAGATCTCGTACGCCGGGCGGGGCGCCGGCAGGTCGGGGATGGCCTGCGGGTCGAACTTCATGGAGACGTAGGAGTGCGGCCGGCCGGCCGCCGTCTCCTGGAAGAAGTTGGTGCGCAGCGTCGCCTTGATGACGGTCAGGAAGGACCGCAGGATGCGGTCCTCGTCGAGGCTGGCCACCTGGTCGAGCGCCGCGTCCAGTTCCTCGAGGAGCGCGTCGACGATCTCCAGGCCGGCCTTCTGCCGGTCCGGCGACATCCGCGCCTCGAAGAGGGAGACGAGCAGCCGGGTGGTGTGGACGTTGTGCCGGAGAGTGGTCTCCATGTAGTCCTGGCTGAACGTGGAACCGGCCTGCCGCAGGTACTTGGCGTACGCCCGCAGCACCATCGCCTGCCGCCAGGTCAGCCCGGCGCTCAGCACCAGGGCGTTGAACCCGTCGTTCTCCGCCTGTCCGGTCCAGGTCGCCGCGAAGGCCTCCTGGAACCGCTCGCGGCCGTCCTCGCCCAGGTAGTCGCCGCTCGCGGCGCCCTGGGACTTCGGCATGCGCAGCCCGAAGTCGTAGATCCACGCGGTGGTCCGGTCCGCGCAGCGCAGCTCGTACGGCCGCTCGTCGATCACCTCGACACCGAGCGTGTTGAGGACCGGCAGCACCGCCGACAGGGAGATCGCCGCGCCCTTGCGGTAGATCTTGAAGCGGCGCTCGCCGGGGGCGGCGCCCACCGGCTCGTAGAGGCTGAGGGCGAAGTCGTTGCCCGCCTCCTCGGTGAGCCGCTCCAGGTGGACGAGGTCGGCGACCGCCGCGCGCGGGGTGTGATCGGCCTTGTAGCCCTCGGGGAAGGAGTTGGTGTACTTGCGCTGCAGTTCGGCCGCGCGCTCCTCGCCGAGTTCCGCGTTCAGCGCCTCGGCGAAGCCGTCGGCCCAGGAGCGGGCCGCCTCGACCAGGCGGGCCTCGATGCGGTCCTTGTCGACGTCCGACAGCTCGGGCAGTTCGGTGCCCTGCGGGACGCGGACCACGAAGTGCAGCCGGGACAGGATCGACTCGGTGTTCCAGGCCGTGAAGTCGACGCTGGTGCCGCCGAGTTCCTCCTTGAGGATGTCGATGATCCGCAGCCGGACGCCGGTGGTGTAGCGGTCGCGGGGCAGGTAGACGAGGGCCGAGTAGTAGCGGCCGTACTCGTCCTGGCGCAGGTAGAGGCGGAGCCGGCGGCGTTCCTGGAGGTAGAGGACGCTGGTGACGATCGACTCCAGCTCCGGGACCGGGGTCTGGAACAGCTCGTCGCGCGGGTAGGTCTCCATGATCTGGAGCAGGTCGCGGCCGTCGTGGCTGTTGGGTGAGAACCCGGCCCGCTCGAGGACCGCGTCGACCTTGCGGCGGATCACCGGCACCCGGCGCACCGACTCGGTGTACGCGGCCGACGAGAACAGCCCCAGGAAGCGCCGCTCACCGACCACGTTGCCGGCCGCGTCGAACTTCTTGACGCCGATGTAGTCCAGGTACGACGGCCGGTGCACGGTCGCCCGGCTGTTCGCCTTGGTCAGCACCAGGAGCTTGTGCTCGCGGGCCTTGGCGCGCGCGTCGGCCGGGAGCCGCTCGAAGGAGGGGCTGACGGGGTGACCCTCGTCGACGGCGTGGTGCGGGTCGGAGCGCAGGATGCCGAGGCCGGTGCCGGGCACGGCGGCCAGGGAGTCGTCCTCGCGCAGCTGGTACTCGCGGAAGCCGAGGAAGGTGAAGTGGTCCGCGGCCAGCCAGCGCAGCAGCTCGCGGGCCTCCTCGACCTCGGGGCCGGGCAGGTCGGCGGGAACCGGCTCGTCACCGAGGTGCTCGGCGACGCGGACGGCGCACTCCCGCATCTTCTCCCAGTCCTCGACGGCCTCACGGACGTCCGACAGGACGCGCAGCAGATCGGCGGTGATCTGCTTGAGGTCGGAGCGGTCGGTCTCACGGTCGATCTCGACGTGGATCCAGGACTCGATGTGCGTGTCGTGCGGCAGCTCGTCGCCGGGGGCCGGGGTGGGCAGCACCTCGATCAGCTTGCCGGTGAGATCACGGCGCACCACGAACTGGGGGTGGATGACGACGTGGATGCCGCGTCCCTGCCGGGTCAGCTCGTTGGTGACCGAGTCGACGAGGAAGGGCATGTCGTCGGTGACGACCTCCACCACGGTGTGGCTGCAGGTCCACCCGTTCTCCTCGACCGTCGGGGTGTGGACCCGGACGTTGGCGGTGCCCTGCGGGCGGGTCTCCGCGAGACGGTAGTGCGAGACGGCCGCCCCGAAGACGTCGACCGGGTCGCGGTCGGCCAGGTCCTCCGGTGCGGTGTGCAGGTAGTAGCGCTGGAGGAACGTGAGGACGGACTCCTGGTCCACCTCTCCCGTCGTCCCAGTCGGTAGGTGCCCCCCGGCCGGGCTGTTCTCAGCTACCCGGGCGGCCCGATCGAGCAGCTCGGCCTTGGCTTCGTCCAGCTTGGTCTGCATTGTCCTCTGGCTCCTGTCGCGCGCCATTGCGTGACGTAGAAGGAAGTACGGGCTCTTCCCCCTGCGGCTCGACGCCACGGCCGGGGTCTCCGGTCGGCTTCGACGCTATGCCGCAAGGCGAGATGAGCGGGGGGTATTCGGCCATTCTCGACGGGCCCCAAGGGTGTGACGTCTCTCTCGGCGCCACCACTGCCAGGGCCGTCCGCGACGCCCTCCGCACGAGAAGACCAGCGACCGCCGCCCGGTCACGGAGGTGTTCCGTGCTCACCGGGCGCAGGGCAGGGGCGCCGACGCCCCCGCGAACTATCGCGCTGATCACGCCACCAAGGCTATCGCTCCCGACCGGGGGCCCGTCATGAGCCGTATGTGTACAAAACAGGGGGTGCAACTTTGACGTTCTGCACAGCGACGACGGCTCGCGGGGGTGTCGGGACGGCTCCTGCGCCCCCGGCTCACGCCACGAGTCTCTCCGCCTCCTCGACCGCCTCCGCCAGTGAGTCCACCACCGGCACACCGGCCTCCTCCAGGCTCGCCCGGCCGTGCGACCCCCCGGTGTACAGCACGGCCTTCGCGCCCGCCGCGTGCGCGGCCACCGCGTCGTCCGCCGCGTCCCCGATCACCACGGTCCGCCCGGGCGCCACGTCCGCCAGCTGCCGCAGGTGCCGCACCATGTGCTCGGCCTTGCTGCCCCCGGACGGCCCGACACGCCCCTCCACCCGCAGGAAGTGCGGTTCGATGCCGAATCCGCGCACCAGCGGCACCAGTTCGTCGTGCACGTACATGCTCAGCAGCGACTGGCTGCGCCCCACCGAACGCCACCCGGCCAGCAGCTCGGCCGCCCCCTCGGTGAGCCCGCACAGAACGCGGTGCTCGGCGTAGTACCGGTGGAAGATCTCGTCCATGACCTCCCACTCCGCCTGCGTGGGCAGCCGCCCCATCAGCCGCTCGTAGAACTTCGGCACCGGCACGCAGTACAGCGCCCGGTACTGCTCCAGCGTGATCGGCGCCAGGCCCAGCTCGGCCGAGGCCGCGTTCGTCGCCCCGATGATCGCGTCGTTGTCGTGGAAGAGGGTCCCGTTCCAGTCCCAGACGATGTGTGCCTTTTCGTGCTTCCCCATGCCGAAAACGCTACCCGCCATCACTGACAGTCAAGACCGGACGGAGCATCACCGCAGGTCACAGAGGTGTTGCCAGGCCTCGGCAGGCCCGTTCAGCCGCCCTGTCCCACCAGGTTCGGGATCTCCTGCGTGGCGTACCAGAGCAGTTCGTGGTCCTCGGCCCCGTCCACCACGAACTGTGCGTCGTCGTCCCCGCCGTCCGCGGCCGCGAGCGCTCCGGCCGCGGCGGTCACGTCCTCGTCCGCGTCGTCGGAGTCCACGTGCACCGCGGCGGCCCTGGCCAGCGCCACCGTCGCGGTCACCCGCACCTCGCCCAGCGCCGCCGGGTCCAGGCCACGGTCCGGATCGGCCGCCGCCGTGCCGTCGGGCACGTCCACGGCGACCACGACCCGGCGCCGCGGCGCGTCCGGGCCGGCGGCCAGCAGCCGCAGGGAGGCCAGCGCGGCCCGGCTGAGCGCCGCGTACTCCAGTTCCTCTATGTCATCGGAGAGGTACCACTCGCGCAGCGCGGGTGTGACGGCGTAGGCGACGAACGGACCGGTCCCCAGCTCGCCCGTCTTGTGCGCCTCGGCCAGCGCGGGGAGGGTCAGGGGGACGTAGACGCGCATGCTGGCCGCTCTCTCTGGACGCTTCGACTCTGCCGGTACCGCTTCCCGCGACGACCGTCGCGGAGGGCCTTCAGGATACGTGCGGGCGTCCCCTTTCGGGTCCCGGGCGGTGACCTCGGAGGCGTCCACCCCACGCCCCTCGGTTCACCCGGTGCCGCCGCCTGTCCGGCGGGTTTTCTCTGCCCCCGACCACTCGGATAGGTGAATCTTCCGGGGCCTCGACACGGGCTGCCTTCGCCTTGCTGTCGCCGTCCCGGGCCCCGTACAAGATCCTCAACCTCAAGTTACCGCCCGGTATCAGCCGGGCCGCCGAACGGGGACCCCCATGAACAAGGTCATGACCAGGACCACCAAGCTCCGTCCGGACACCCGTCCGCCCGGTCGCCGTGACTCCCGCCGCCCCGGCACCCCCGCCTCCCGCAGGCCGCTCACCCCGCCGGCCGCACCGACGGGCCCCCGGCCCACCGACCTCTTCGCGGAGCGTCTGCTGGCCGTGCTGAGCGGCCGCCGCCCGGTCCACTGGATGCTCCGGCACACCGCGGGCCCCGCTTATGACGACCTGGCCCGCCTCGCCGAACGCGGCCCGCTGCGCGCCCGTGGCGCCGACCCCGTGGTCCGCGACATCGGCTACTACGTGCCGCGCGCCGGCGCCCTCGAGGTCTTCGCCCGTATCGCGGCGGGCGAGCAACTGCGCGCCATGGCCTTCCGCCTGGAACAGGGCGCCGACCTCCGCTGGCGCTGCACGGCGGTGGAACTGGGCGGCCCCCGCCCACCCCGGGGCAGCTGACGGACCGCCCCGAGGCAGGGACCGACCGGCCGAGGGGCACGGCGACAGGGACCGACCGGCCGGGGGGTACGGCGACAGCCGTCCCGCGCACACGGGCGCGGCAGCAGCCGTCTCGCTCACGCGGGCCCGGCGACAGCCGTCCCCTCGCATGGGCGCGGCGACAGCCGTCCCCCTCGCACGGGCCGCCAATCCCGCACAGGCGCGGCCCCAGTCATGCCTCCCGCACAGGCGCGGCGACGGCCATGCCTGTCCTCCCCTCGGCGCCGGGCGTACGCCGAGGGGCCGGCCTCCTCTGGCGAGGTGGCCGGCCCCTGGGCGGTGGTGTCGGTGCCGTCACTTCCTGCGGCGGCGGCTGCCCTTCGCCTGCTTGCGGCGCTCGGCGCGGGTCAGGCCGTCGGCCTCGGAGCGGGCCGGCTCGTCATCGTCGTAGGCGAAGTCGCCCTCGACGAGGCCGCCCTCCCCGTCCACGGTCGCCGCCGAGAAGTGCATGCCCCGGCGCTGCGGCGCCTCCAGACCCTTGGCCCGGATCTCGGGACGGGAACCCGCCTGGGCCGGGACCGCGTCCTGGACCCCGTCCACGGGCACGGCGTCCTCGACGGGGACCTCCTCGACCTGCTGCTCGACCTGGACCTCCAGGTTGAACAGGTAGCCGACGGACTCCTCCTTGATGCCGTCCATCATCGCGGTGAACATGTCGAAGCCCTCGCGCTGGTACTCGACCAGCGGGTCCTTCTGGGCCATCGCGCGCAGGCCGATGCCCTCCTGGAGGTAGTCCATCTCGTAGAGGTGCTCGCGCCACTTGCGGTCCAGGACGGACAGCACGACCCGGCGCTCCAGCTCGCGCATGATCTCGGAGCCGAGCTGCGTCTCACGCGACGCGTACTGCTCGCGGATGTCGTCCTTGATGGACTCGGAGATGTACTCGGCGGTCAGACCCGCACGGTCGCCGGCCGCCTCCTCCAGCTCCTCGACGGTGACCTTGACCGGGTAGAGCTGCTTGAAGGCGCCCCACAGACGGTCGAGGTCCCAGTCCTCCGGGAAGCCCTCGGCGGTCTCCGCGCCGACGTACGCGTCGATCGTGTCGTCCATGAAGTGCTGGATCTGCTCCTGCAGGTCCTCGCCCTCCAGGACGCGGCGGCGCTCGCCGTAGATGACCTCGCGCTGCCGGTTGAGGACCTCGTCGTACTTCAGGACGTTCTTACGGGTCTCGAAGTTCTGCTGCTCGACCTGCGACTGCGCGGACGCGATCGCGCGGGTGACCATCTTGTTCTCGATCGGCACGTCGTCCGGCACGTTCGCCATGGACATCACGCGCTCGACCATCTGGGCCTTGAAGAGCCGCATCAGGTCGTCGCCGAGGGAGAGGTAGAAGCGGGACTCGCCGGGGTCGCCCTGCCGGCCGGAACGACCACGCAGCTGGTTGTCGATCCGGCGCGACTCGTGCCGCTCGGTGCCGAGGACGTAGAGGCCTCCGAGGTCCTTGACCTCCTCGAACTCGGCCTTGACCGCCTGCTGGGCCTTCTCCAGGGCGGCCGGCAGCGCCTGCGCCCACTCCTCGATGTGCTCCTCGGGGTCGAGGCCGCGCTGCCGCAGCTCCGCCTCCGCGAGGTCCTCCGGGTTGCCGCCCAGCTTGATGTCCGTACCACGGCCGGCCATGTTGGTGGCCACCGTCACGGCACCCCGGCGCCCCGCCTGCGCGACGATCGACGCCTCGCGCTCGTGGTGCTTGGCGTTGAGCACCTCGTGCTGGATGCCGCGCTTGGAGAGCTGCTGCGAGAGGTACTCCGACTTCTCGACGGACGTCGTGCCGACCAGGATCGGCTGGCCCTTCTCGTGCTTCTCCGCGATGTCGTCGACGACCGCCTCGAACTTGGCGACCTCGGTGCGGTAGATCAGGTCCGACTGGTCCTTGCGGACCATCGGCCGGTTCGTCGGGATCGGGACCACGCCGAGCTTGTAGATCTGGTGGAACTCGGCGGCCTCGGTCATGGCCGTACCGGTCATGCCGGACAGGCCGGGCAGTTCCTTGCCGTTGTGGTCGTGGCGCTTGTAGAGGCGGAAGAAGTTCTGCAGGGTGATCGTGGCGAGGGTCTGGTTCTCGTCCTTGATGTCCACCCCTTCCTTCGCCTCGATCGCCTGGTGCATGCCCTCGTTGTAACGACGGCCGGCGAGGATACGGCCGGTGTGCTCGTCGACGATCATGACCTCGCCGTCGATGACGACGTAGTCCTTGTCCTTCTTGAAGAGCTCCTTCGCCTTGATGGCGTTGTTCAGGTAGCCCACCAGAGGGGTGTTCACCGACTCGTAGAGGTTGTCGATGCCCAGCCAGTCCTCGACCTTGGAGACGCCGGACTCGTGGATGGCGACGGTGCGCTTCTTCTCGTCGACCTCGTAGTCGCCGGTCTCCTCGATGCCCTTGAGCGGGTTGCCCGCCTCGCCCTTCTTCAGGCGCAGGACCAGCTTGGCGAAGTCGCCGTACCACTTGGTGGCCTGGTCGGCCGGACCGGAGATGATCAGCGGGGTACGGGCCTCGTCGACCAGGATGGAGTCGACCTCGTCGACGATGGCGAAGTTGTGGCCGCGCTGGACGAGCTCGTCCTGGGCCCAGGCCATGTTGTCGCGCAGGTAGTCGAAGCCGAACTCGTTGTTCGTGCCGTACGTGATGTCGGCGTTGTACTGCTCGCGGCGCTCGGCCGGCGTCATGTTGGCCAGGATGCAGCCGACGTTCAGGCCGAGGAACTTGTGGACGCGGCCCATCATCTCGGAGTCGCGCTCGGCCAGGTAGTCGTTGACCGTGATGAGGTGGACGCCCTTGCCCGCCAGCGCGTTCAGGTACGCCGGCAGGGTGCCGACGAGGGTCTTGCCCTCACCGGTCTTCATCTCGGCCACGTAGCCGAGGTGGAGGGCCGCGCCGCCCATGATCTGCACGTCGTAGTGGCGCTGGCCGAGGACGCGCTTGGCGGCCTCGCGGACGGTCGCGAACGCCTCGGGGAGCAGGTCGTCGAGGCTCTCGCCGTCTTCGTAGCGCTGCTTGTACTCATCGGTGAGGGCCCGCAGCTCGGCGTCGGAGAGGTCGACGAAGTCCTCTTCGATGGAGTTGACCTGGTCCGCGATGCGGTGCAGCTTGCGCAGGATCTTGCCTTCGCCTGCACGCATGATCTTCGAGAGGACGGACACGGGGGTTTGTCTCCTTGCCGGTCGGGCCTGGGACGGTCGGTTTCCATTTGACTTACTGAGCAACGGCCATCGTATGCGAGGACCCGGGCGCGCCGGGAGGCCCGGCGGTCCGAGGACCGTCGACGCTTTTCCGATTCATACGGGACAACGGCCCGGACGCGCGGATAGTGCCGCGCCGGGCAAGGAATTGCGCGAATTGTGATCACGCGCTCACCGAGCGCGAAAGGGATGGCGGGCCGGACGCCCGGCCGAGCAGAATCAGCCGATGGAACCCGTCACGCTCACCACCCCGCGTCTGCTGCTGCGCGCGGTCGGCCCGCAGGACACCGACGCGGTGTACGCGGCCGTCCAGGACCCCGACATCCAGCGCTGGACGACGATTCCCTCCCCCTACCTCCCGGAACACGCCCGCGGCTTCACCGAGCAGATGGTTCCCGACGGCTGGTCCGAGGGCTCGATGTTCACCTTCGGCGTCTTCCTCCCCACCAAGGGCCTGGCCGGGATGCTCGGCCTCACCATGCGCTCGCTGGGGACGGCCGAGGTGGGCTTCTGGGCCGCCCGCGAGCACCGCGGGCGCGGTCACATCACGGAGGCCACCCTGGCCGTCGCCCGGTGGGCCTTCACCGAGATGGCGATCGACCGGGTCGAATGGCGTGCCGAGGTCGGCAACCAGGCCTCCCGCGCGGTCGCCCGGCGCGCCGGTTTCGCCATGGAGGGCACGCTGCGCTCCGGCATCAACAACAAGGGCGTACGACGCGACTGCTGGGTGGGCTCCCTGCTCCCCTCGGACCTGGGCCTGCCGTCGGCCGCGCCCTACCTGCCGGCCCCCTCGCAGGACTGAAACCGCAGTTCGCGCCGCACTGTCAGTGGCAGCCTCTAGGGTCCGAGTCATGACGACCCTCCCGCGCCCCGCCGCCCTCTCGGCGGACGAAGCCCGCCGTATCGCACTGAAGGCACAGGGGTTCCTCGGCGCCCCCGACCGCCGCTCGGGCGTCCGGGGCGTGCTCCGCCACCTCGGCGCGGTCCAGCTGGACACGATCTCGGTCCTCGCCCGCTCCCACGAACTCATCCCGTACGCCCGCCTGGGCCGGGTCGGCCGCAGGGCGGTCGAGGCCGCCTACTGGCAGGACACGCACGCCTTCGAGTACTGGTCGCACGCGGCCTGCATCCTCCCCATCGAGGAGTGGCCGCACTTCGCCTTCCGCCGCCGCGCCTACCGCGACCGTCCGCACTGGAACCACGACCTCCCGACAGGCGTCTACGACCAGGTCATCAAGCAGCTGCGCGCCGAAGGCCCGCTGACCGCCACGGAGTTGGGCGGCGCGAAGAAGACCAGCGAATGGTGGGACTGGTCGGGCACCAAGGTCGCGGTGGAACGCGCGCTGATGTACGGCGAGGTGGTGTGCGTCGAGCGCCGCGGCTGGAAGCGGGTGTACGACCTGGCCGAGCGAGCCGTCCCGCCGGAGTTGCTGCACGACGATCTGGACGACACCGAGTGCCTGCGTCGTCTGGTGCGGCTGGCCGGGCAGTCACTGGGGGTCGGCACGCGCGCGGACATCGCCGACTACCACCGGCTCAAGGGCGAGCAGGTCGACGCGGTGATCGCCGACTCGGGGCTGGTACCGGTGGAGGTGGCGGGCTGGGGGAAGCCGGCCTGGGCGGACCCGGCGGCGCTGGCCGCACCGCTGCGTGGCCGGCACCGTACGACGCTGCTCTCGCCCTTCGACTCCCTGATCTGGGACCGGGCGCGCACCGAGCGGATCTTCGGCTTCACCCATCGCCTGGAGGCCTACGTGCCGAAGCCGAAGCGGGTGCACGGCTACTACGCGATGCCGGTGCTGGCGGGCGGGCGACTCGTGGGCCGGGTGGACCCGGCGCGCGAGGCGGGCGGGGTCCTGGTGGCCCGGCAGGTCACGCTGGATGGCCCGAAGGCGGTTCCGGCGGTCGCGGAGGCCCTGGTGGAGGCGGCGAGCTGGGTGGACTGCACCACGGTCCGTGTGGAGCGTGTGGACGCGCCCGAACTGCGCGAGCCCCTGCTGCGGGAAGTGACCCGTTCGCTGACGGCCGCACTGCGCTGAGCGGTTCCGGCCCGTGCCGGGCGGTCAGCGGATCTCGAGGATCTTCTCGCGCATCGCGTAGACCACCGCTTCCATCCTGGAGTGCAGCTGGAGCTTCTCCAGGATGTTGCGCACGTGGTTCTTCACGGTGTTCTCGGAGATGAACAACTCCTTCGCGATATCGCGGTTGTTCATCCCCGTGGCGACGAGTTTGAGCACTTCGAGTTCACGGTCGGTGAGCCGGGGCGCCGGCACCAGTCGGCGCTCGTCGGTGCGCTGGATCATCGACTTGAACTCGGTGAGGAGTTTCGACGCCATGGACGGGCTGATCTGCGACTGTCCGTCGGCCACCGCGCGAATGGCGGTGGCCACCTCGTCGGTGGAGATCTCCTTGAGGAGGTATCCGGTCGCGCCCGCCTTGATCGCCTCGTAGAGATCGGCCTCCTCGTCGCTGATCGTCAGCATGATGATCTTCGCGCTGGGGGCGACCTCCTTGATGGAGGTGCAGGCCTCGATACCGCCGCGCTTGGGCATCCTGACGTCCATCAGCACGATGTCGGGCAGCAGGTCGGCGGCCTTGTCGACGGCCTCGGCGCCGTCGCCGGCCTCTCCGACGACCTGGATGTCCTCCTCGGCGGCGAGCACGATCTCCAGGCCGCGGCGGAAGAGGGCGTGGTCGTCCACGACAAGGACTCTGATCGGTTCCTTGCGTGGAGTGCCGCCCGCGTCCGGGCCCATGCCGACAACGCCGTCGTCGGCGTCACCGTCCCGCATCGGTCCGAAGCTTTCCGCCATCGTTCCTCCCCCTGAAGGCTGTGGCCTGTGGTGCTGTGCCATCGCCAACCCAAGGCAGCGGCCCACCGGTTGGGCCGTTGCCGCCATGATTCCATGTCCGGCCGACAACGCGGTGACAGAGCGGGACGCGAAGTGGTCGCACACCGGTGCCCCCGGGGGCGCACACGCGCTTCCAGGGGCACAGGTTCAGCTGTCGGCCGGGCAGGTCAGCCGCCCAGCGTGCCTCCCGCCGCCGGGGGTTGCGCCTGGGTGACCATCGGGTCGGTGCTGAGGTGGATGACGCCGTAGTCGTACGCGTGCCGCCGGTAGACGACGCTCGGCTCCTTGGTCTCGGAGTCGACGAACAGGTAGAAGTCGTGTCCGACCAGTTCCATCTCGTAGAGGGCCTGGTCGAGGCTCATCGGAGAGGCGACGTGGGTCTTCTCGCGGACGACCAGGGGGCCTTCGCCCCGGACCTCCAGCGAGCCGATCTTCTTGGTGGGTACGCCGTCCGTGTCGTCCGCCGGCACGGGGGTGCCGTTCCCGTTGAGCGTGGCCGCGCCCGGGACATGGTCGGCCACCTCGGCCGCCGGGATCCGCTGTGCGCCACGACGCGAGAACCGCTTGTCGTGCTGCTTGCGCAGCCGCGCGTCCAGCTTCTCCGCCGCCAGGTCGAGTGCCGCGTACGGGTCACTGGCCGCTGCCTCCGCCCGGATCACCGGACCGCGGGAGCGGAGCGTGATCTCCACTCGGTCGCAACGGTCGGCCTGTCGGGGGTTGGGCTCCTTGGACACCTCGACGTCGAGGCTGATCACCTTGCCGTCGAGCTTCTGGATCTTCTCCAGCTTCAGCTTCTCGGCCACGTGCTTGCGGAACCGCTCGGGCACCTCGGTCTTGCGGCCCTTGACGACGATGTCCACGCAGAACTCCGTTCCCGGAGCGCTCCGCTTCGCCGCGGAGCATCTCCCTTTTTGCACCCGACTCCGGTGAACCCCGGAGCCTCGGACTCGGTGACTTCACCTCCTCCTCCCCCATGGGCAAGATCTCCACCCCGGCACCGCGATGATTACGGAAAACCCGCGGCACGGCATTCGGATACGGGAGGCATGGCCTGCGGCTTTCTCCCTCACAACCGAACATATCTCGCCCGGACGGATGTCGTCACCCTCTACTGATGCGTACCTCCATTCAGGTGAATTGACCCGGTCACTACCTGCAACGATGCTCGCTCGCAGTCAGTTCCGGTTCTTTTCGAAAGAATCCGGTACGGCCGCGATCACAGCCGCACGGACCGGTCCCGCGAGGGCGTTCCCCGCAGCGATTCCCGGTGCGTCCCGTGTCCACTTCGCTCGTTCTTCTCCTGATCCGGCCGTCCGTTCCTCCCTTACTTCCCAGGTCGCGCGCCGATACACAGCCGTTGCCGTCTCTCCTTTCCCATCGGTCGCCGCCGCCTCCCGTACCGCTCGTGCCGCCTCGCTGAGAGTGGCGCCCGTGGTGACCAGGTCGTCGACGAGGACGATCCGGCCCCCGGCGAGCAGCCCGGCACCGCCCCGCGTCACCTCCAGCGCGCCGGCGACGTTGGCCATCCGCTGCCGGGAGTCGAGCCCCGACTGGTCGGCCATCGCCCGCCGCTGCCGCAGCACCGGGACGACCCGGGCCGGGGCCCCGGTCCGCCGCAGCTCGGCGGCCGCCGCGAGGGCGATCCGCCGCACCGGATCGTGCCCCCGTGCCCGCACGGCCCAGGGCGCGGAGGGCACCGGCACAAGCAGCACGGGCCGCGTGGGAGGGGCGACGCCAGTTCCGTCACCTGTCGGGGTACCCGCACCGAGCGACAAATCCCCCCGAGAGGTGAGGATCCGCACGGTCCGGGGCTCCCGCAACCCCGCCCGCACGGCTCCCGCCAGCGCCGCGCCCAAGGTCCCGGCGAGCGCCAGCGCACCCCGTTCCTTGTGGGCGAGGATCGCCGCCCGCACCGCGTCGGCGTAGGTCGCCGCCGCGTACACCGCCGGCAGCCCCGGCGGCTCCGGCACCGGTCGCACCCGGCGCGGTGCGGCCCCGCTCAGGGCGGCACGGCACTCGTCGCAGAGCACCGTGCGAGGCGTCCCACAGCCTCCGCACTTGGCCGGGAGCACCAGGTCGGTGAGGTCCTGCCACCACCCCCGCATGTGCCCACTGTGCCCACGCCGGACCGGACCGGCCACCCCTGTGGACAACCACCTGTGGACAACTCCACCCGCCCCGCACGGCAGATCACCCACACGGCCGTAGGAAAACCGACGCGACACCAGAGGACCGCCGCCCCCGCCCACGATCGCGGAACCCACGCACAACGAAGCGCCGCGCTCGCGCACGACGAAGCGCCGCACCCCGGAACAACGAAGCGGCCGTCCCCACCCGGCCGTGTGCCGGGCCGGGACGGCCGCTCACCCGCTGTGGCGGGTTCAGCCCGGATAGACCGGGACCGACCCGTCCTTGACCACCTTCTGCCACTGGTCCCCGGACGGCAGCCGGACGATCCCGTCGTCCTGCGAGTCGGCCACCAGCGGCACCCGGTCGTCCTCCGACGCGGCGATCGCCAGGACACCCGTGAGAGCCGCCGGCGCCGGCCCGTCCGGCGTGGAGCCGTCGACCTGAACGTAGCGCGTCTGCTGCACACCGCCCTGCTCGCGCCCGACCACCACGAGCCGGCTGTCCCCGGCCCAGGACATCGCGGTGACCTCCTCGGCTCCGGGGGTCGCGGAGCGCAGTTCGAGGACCGAGACCTCCTGCTGGTCGTCGGACTTGGTGCGCTCGATCCGCCCGACGAGCAGCGACTGCTTGCCGTCCTTCTCCACGACGAGCGCGATCCGCGCCCCGTCGGCGGCGACCCGCACGTCCTGGATCCGGCCGTTCAGTTCCGGTACCTGCACCGCCAGCGGCTGGGCGACGCCCTGCGCCAGCATGTACAGCTGCGGCTTGCCGGGATCGCGGTCGGCCACCCACAGATCGCCGCGGGCGTCCCAGCTGGGCGCCGTCAGCCGGTCGGCGGCACTCGCACCGTGGCTGGTCAGCACGGCGTCACCGAGCGAACCGTCCGACGTGAGCGAGGAGACGTACAACGACCTGCCGTCGCTGGTGACCCCGGCCGCGGTGCGCTCGTCACGGGAGACCGCCACCGACCGCAGTGGCCTGGTGCCCGCGCCGAACGGTCCCGGTACCGCGACCGCGCTCGTGCCGGTGCCACCGGTCGCCATCCGCACCAGCCGGTGCTTGCTGTCCAGAAGGTACAGGTACTCGGGCCGCTGGTCGGAGGCGCGCCAAGCCGTGTTCCCGGCCTGCTCCTCGTCGACGTCGCACATGTGGGCACCGCTGACGGACCGCAGGGCGACCGAGTCCACCGTGGGCGTCAGGTTCCGCAGGGTGAACAGCAACTGGGTCGCCATCTCGGTGCACTTGGCCGCACCGATCCGGGACGCCTTGACGTTCAACGGCACCGTGAGCTGGTTCTGGTCGTCGGGCGTCAGCCCGGACACGCCCTTCTTCAGCGCCGTACCGGTCGGGAAACTCGACCGGACCACCGGTTCGAGCCAGGTCGTGGGACCGTTGAGCAGCGAACGCACCAGCTGGGTCGTCGGATCCACCCGGCTGCGCAGGAACACGGGGTCGGCGACCGCCACCGGCTGCCCGGTCTCCCCCGTCGACGTGTCCGAGGCGAAGTAGTACTTGTCGACGGACGTGTAGTTGCGCTGGAAGTCGGACTTGCCCATCACGACACCCTGCGGCAGCGAGTCGATCCGCCACTGCCGGCTCTTGCCGTCCTTCGTCAGGTGCACCGTCTTGCGGTACGCCCCGTCGGAGGGCGCGTACGCCTGCTCCGCGTCGACAGTGGCCACCCGGCTGCCCTGGAGCAGGTAGGTGATGCTGTCCGTGTCGTCCTGGTCGGTCGGGCGCCCGGTGGTCTGGATGCTCGGCCCGTTCGCGAGCACCGTCGCCCGCGACTCCGGCCGCCAGGTCTTCGCCGCGGCCGTCGTCAGGTACTTGCGCGCCGTGTCGAAGTGCGGGTCGTCACTGGTCAGGGCCTCCAGGAAGCCCTGCACGATCTCGGTGGCCGAGGCGTCCTGCTGCGGCGGCA
This sequence comes from Streptomyces arenae, assembly GCF_022343545.1. Taxonomy (NCBI): domain Bacteria; kingdom Bacillati; phylum Actinomycetota; class Actinomycetes; order Kitasatosporales; family Streptomycetaceae; genus Streptomyces; species Streptomyces arenae. The sequence goes on along the minus strand of NZ_JAKQYH010000057.1, from coordinate 11,108 downwards.
TGGCGAACACCCGTACCTGGGTGTCCTGCCGTGGCGTCGACTCGACGTCCCGCAGGTCGCCGTTGTCCGGCATGGAGGCACAGCCCGCCAGCAGCACGACCCCACAGACGGCGTACGCCGCCGCGCGCACCGGTCTACGTCGGGCGCCCCCCTCGCGGTCAGCGCCCACGAAATGCCTCCCCTGACTTGTTCGAGTCGTCCGCCTCGCCGGCCTGGCCGGCCTCGGGCGTGCCCTCCTGACGCCGAGCGCCCTGGGCCGGCCGGGGCACCACGCGCGCGCCGTTGCCGGGCAGCGCGGTCGGGTCGGCGGTCGGAGCCGCGGTGGCCGCCCGCTGCGTCATCGAAGCGAGCGGGGACTGCTGGCCACCGCCGGACTGCACCGGCACGGTCGCCCGCTTGCCCTCGCCACCGCCTGAACCCGCCTCGGCGAGTCCCCGGTTGCGCCGGGAGTCCTTGGGCTCCAGGGGTATCGGCGAGCCCCGCAGCGGCTCGTCCGCGGTCCTCGGCAGGGTCAGCCGGAACTGCGAACCGCCGCCCGGCTCCCCCCACGCCTGCAACCAGCCGCCGTGCAGCCGCGCGTCCTCCAGGGCGATCGACAGCCCCAGCCCCGTACCACCGGTGGTACGCGCGCGTGCCGGGTCCGCCCGCCAGAAGCGGCTGAAGACCCGGGTCGCCTCACCCGGCTTGAGTCCGACGCCGTAGTCGCGCACCGCGACCGCGACGGCGCCTCCGGCCGCGGCCAGCTTGACGACGACGTCCCGGCCCTCGCCGTGCTCCACGGCGTTGACGACGAGATTGCGCAGCACCCGCTCGACCCGGCGCGCGTCCGCCTCGGCCACCACCGGCTGCAGGTCGCCGACCACGCGTATGTGCGTGCCCTTGCGCTCCGCGAGCGGCTCGGCTCCGCTGACCACCCGCCGGACGACCTCCCTGAGGTCTATCGGCTCGGCCTCCAACGCCGCCGCGCCCGCGTCGAAGCGGCTGATCTCCAGCAGGTCGGCCAGGAGCGACTCGAACCGGTCCAGCTGGTCGGCGAGGAGTTCCGCCGACCGCGCGGTGATCGGGTCGAAGTCCTCGCGCGCCTCGTGGATGACGTCGGCCGCCATCCGCACGGTCGTCAGCGGGGTGCGCAGCTCGTGCGAGACGTCCGACACGAACCGGCGCTGCATCCGCGACAGGTCCTCCAGCTGCTGGATCTTCAGCTGGAGGTTCTGCGCCATCTTGTTGAAGGCCTCGCCGAGCCGCGCGATGTCGTCCTCGCCGGTGACCTTCATCCGCTCCTGGAGCCGCCCGGCCGACAGCCGCTCGGCGATCCCGGCCGCCATCCGCACGGGTGTGACGACCTGCCGCACCACCAGCCAGGCGATGGCCCCGAGCAGGACGACGACGAACAGCCCCGCGGTCGCGAGCGTGCCCTTGACCAGGCTGAGCGACTTCTCCTCCTGGGTGAGCGGGAAGAGGTAGTACAACTCGTACGGATTGTTGCCCGGGTCGTTGACCTGCTTGCCGATGACCAGAGCGGGCTGCGACTCCTTGTCGCTGTCCGTGTACATGATCCGGGTGTAGCTCTGCGCGGCCGTCGTGCTGTCGTTGATCCGCGCGCGCAGGTCGTCGGGCACGCTGGCCGTCGGGTCGACGAACCCGGAGGCACGGGTGCGCCCGCCACCGCCGTTGTTGTCACCCGCGGGCAGCGTCACCACGTCGAAGGCGCCCTGACCACCACTGGACAGGGACTCCACGAGGTCGCTCATCCACGAGGTGAGGTTCTGCGACTGCCGTCCGTCCGACGTGTCAGCGGTGTCGGTGGCACCGGCCGCGGCCTCGTCGGCCTTCTGTTTGGCCACCGAGAAACCGCCGGTGGCCTGGCTCTGCGAGGCCTTCACCTTGGCGTCCAGCAGGCCGTTGCGCACCTGGCCGATGACGACGAAGCCGAGCAGCAGCACGACGCCCAGCGACATCAGCAGGGTCGTGACGACGACCTTGAGCTGGATGTTGCGGCGCCACAGCCGCATGACCGGCAGCAGCGGCCTGCGCACCCAGCGCAGGAAGAGCCGCAGTACCGGGCTGCCCTGCACCCCGCCCTCGAGCAGGCCGCCCTCGAAGAGCAGCCGCAGGCGCGAGCCGGGCCTCTTTCCGCCGACAGGCCGCTCCGGACGGTCCCCGGACCGGCCGGGGGCCGTAGCGGCACTGTCCCCGGACATGTCAGCTGGGTCCGGCCTTGTATCCGACACCACGGACGGTCACCACGATCTCCGGCCGCTCCGGGTCCTTCTCGACCTTGGAGCGCAGCCGCTGGACGTGAACGTTGACGAGACGGGTGTCCGCCGCGTGCCGGTAGCCCCAGACCTGCTCCAGGAGCACCTCGCGTGTGAACACCTGCCACGGCTTGCGGGCGAGCGCGACCAGCAGGTCGAACTCCAGCGGGGTCAGCGCGATCGACTGGCCGTCCCGCTTCACCGAATGCCCCGCCACGTCGATGACCAGGTCACCTATGGTGAGCTGCTCCGGCGCCGGCTCCTCCGACCTCCGCAGCCGGGCCCGGATCCGGGCCACCAGCTCCTTCGGCTTGAACGGCTTCACGATGTAGTCGTCCGCGCCCGACTCCAGGCCCACGACCACGTCGACGGTGTCGCTCTTCGCCGTGAGCATCACGATCGGCACCCCGGACTCCGCCCTGATCAGGCGGCACACCTCGATGCCGTCCCGGCCGGGCAGCATCAGGTCCAGCAGCACCAGGTCGGGCTTGGTCTCACGGAAAGCGGCCAGCGCCTTGTCGCCGTCAGCTACGAAAGACGGCTCAAAACCTTCACCACGCAGCACGATGCCGAGCATCTCGGCCAGTGCGGTGTCGTCGTCGACGACAAGGACTCGTCCCTTCATAAACGACATCATCCCATTCTCATAACGGTGAAGGTTGCGCAGGTGACCAGGGTCACCGGCCAGTGACCATAGTCGCAGGAGACGGTCACTGTCTGCCCCGTGCCTACGCTGCGTCGCGAAGGACCGGGACGGGGCGGTGCCGGCCGCGTTGCGCGAGGGGCGGGGAACGATGGGGCAATCGCAGGTGGCGGCCGGACCACCGGAGCGCGTCCGGTACCGGTTGACGCGCCCTCAACGTCTGCTGTCCACGTTTCCGATGGTCATCGCCGCCTGCTTCCAGATCCTGCTCTGGCTGGACGGTGGGCCGTTCCAGCCCCTCTCGTTCACACTGCTCCTGTGGGGTGTCCTGGTGCTCCTGATGCTCACCACCACCCGGACCCTCGGCGTCACGCTCACACCGTCGGCGGCCGTCGCGCACAACTTCCGCCGCAGGACGATCCCCTGGTCGAACGTCCAGGCCGTCCAGGTCGAGACCCTCCTCGGCAGCCGGACCGTCGTGATCCACGAGGCGGGCGGCCGCACCACCCGCCTGCGGGCACCGGTCACCGGGTTCCTGAACTGGGACCGCCGCTTCGAGGAGAAGTTCCACACCATCGGCAGATGGTGGCTGGACCACCGCGGCCCGGACTGGACCCCCGTCCCGCCACCGGCGGCCTGGTGGCGCGGCCCGCTGACCCCGGACGGGAACCCCTACGCCCCGCCCGGCCAGCCAGGACGGCGCCCCCGCCCGACTATCCAGGACGGCGGCCCCGGCTAGCTCGCCACCTGACGCGACCCGACACCCAGCCCGGCAAGGGCCTCGGCCGTCACGGGCGAGACGACGCCCTCCTCGGTGACGATCGCCGTCACCAGCTCCGGCGGCGTCACGTCGAACGCCGGGTTGTACGCCTGGGTCCCCAAGGGAGCCACCGGAAGGCCGCCACCCGCTCCCGTCACCGGCGCCTGCGGCGCTGTGATCTCGGTCACCTCGTACCCGGGGCGCTGTTCGACCTCGATGGCCGCCCCGTCCGGTGTCTCCGGATCAATCGTCGTCGTCGGCGCCACCACGATGAACGGCACATGGTGGTACCGCGCGAGCACCGCGAGCGGATAGCTCCCCACCTTGTTCGCCACCGAGCCGTCGGCCGCGATCCGGTCCGCCCCGACCAGCACCGCGTCCACCTCCCCCGCCGCGAACAGCGAACCGGCCGCGTTGTCGGTGAGCAAGGTGTACGCCATACCGCTGCGCGCGGCCTCGTACGCCGTCAGCCGAGCGCCCTGGAGCAACGGACGCGTCTCGTCCACCCACAGCCGCCGCAGCCGACCCGAGCGATGCGCCCGAAGGGCCACCGCGAACGCCGTGCCCTCCCCTCCCGAAACCAGCGCACCGGTGTTGCAGTGGGTCAGGATCCGGTGTCCGCCACCCGGCAGCAGCTCGTCGAGCAGCGCCAGCCCGTGCCCGGCCATCCGGGCGCTGGCCTCGGCATCCTCCCGGTGCAGCGCCCGCGCCGCGGCCAGCGCCGCGGTCGCCGCCGCCCCGATGTCGCCGCCTCCGGCCATCGCGGACCGGTACGCCGACGCGGCCCTGCGCACCCCCACCGACAGATTCACGGCGGTCGGCCGGGCACCCTCCAGCGCCGCCGCGGCCTCGTCCACGTCGAAGCCCCGCGCGGCGGCGAGCGCGACGCCGTACGCCCCCGCGATGCCGAGCAGCGGAGCCCCGCGCACCGAGAGCGACCGGATCGCCTCCACCAGCGCCGGTGCGTCCGTGCACACCAGCTCGACCTCCTCCGCGGGCAGTCTGGTCTGGTCGAGAAGGACCACCACAGGCCCCTCGGGCGGCTCCTCCCATTGGATCGCGGGTATTCCCGCCGGCCGCTTGTCCTCGCCGCTTTGCGCGTACTGATCAGCCATGCGGTCAGTCTTCCCCGTATCCGGCGGACAATTGGAGGTGCGCAGCCTGCACCGCGGCAGGTCACTGGGCGACCGCCCCATGGCACGATGGCAGCCAACCTGCCACCGCGACCGCGGACGGGCACCGTGAAGGAGCTTCGATGAACGACACTCCGGGCTGGGCCTCGCCCGGATCCGCCCCGTCCGACGGGCGGGAACCCGGCGCGTCCGCCCCTGCCGAACAGCCCGCCGACCAGCCGGTCACGGACCCGCAGGGCCCCGGCTCGAAGTGGTCCAAGGAACAGCCGCCACCCGGCCAGTGGTCCGCGCCCACCGGAGCCCCGGCACCAGGCCAGGCACCGCCGCCCCCACCCCCGGGCCCCGGCTGGGGCGGCGGCCCCTCCGGTGGCGGCTACGGAGGCCCCTCCGGACCTGGCGGCCCCGGAGGTCACGGCGGCCCCGGGGGATACGGCGGCCCCGGCGGATACGGTCCGCCCGGCGGCTACGGAGCCTGGGGCGGCGGCTGGGGCGGTCCTCCGCCCGCCGCCAAGCCCGGCGTGATCCCGCTCCGCCCGCTCGGGGTCGGCGAGATCCTCGACGGCGCCGTCTCCACCATGCGCACCTACTGGCGGACGGTCCTCGGCATCTCGCTGACGGTCGCCGTCGTCACCGAGGTCGCGGTGATCCTCCTGCAGGGCCTCGTCCTGAACGACACGGAGACCACTGACGCCCTCAACGACCCGAACGCCTCGCTCAGCGAGGTGGGCCACGCCGCGGGCGGCATCTTCGTCAGCTCCGGCGCCGTTCTGCTGATCACCCTGGTCGGCACCATCATCGCGACCGCCCTGCTCACGACCGTCACCAGCCGCGCCGTGCTCGGCAGGTCCGTGACCATCGGCGAGGCCTGGCGCGACGCCCGCCCGCAGGTCCTCAGACTGTTCGGGCTCCTCGTCCTGATGGGACTCATCGCGGTCGGCGTCCTGCTCGTCGGCGCACTGCCCGGCATCGTCGTCGCCATCGCGGGCGGCCCCGACGGAGCCATCGCCGGCCTGCTCGGACTCGGCATCCTCGCCGGTGTCGTCGTCGCCGTGTGGCTGATGATCCGCTTCTCGCTGGCCTCGCCCGCCCTCATGCTGGAGAAGCAGGGCATCACCAAGTCGCTCGGCCGCTCCGCCAAGCTCGTCCGCGGCTCCTGGTGGCGGGTCTTCGGCATCCAGTTCCTGGCCGGCATCATCGCCAACATCGTCTCGTCGCTCACCGTCATCCCCTTCACCCTGCTGGCGGCCGTCCTCGGCGGCGGCGGGTTCTCCGGCTTCCTCGAGACCGGCAGCGACAACCCCGGCTGGACGTTCCTCGTCATCAGCGGCATCGGCTCGGTGATCGGCTCCATGCTCACCTTCCCGATCAACGCCGGTGTCACCGTGCTCCTCTACATCGACCAGCGCATCCGCCGCGAGGCCCTCGACCTCGAACTGGCCCGCGCCGCCGGCGTCGAGAACCACGGCACCGCCACCCCCGGCGCCGTCCCGGGGAGCTGATGCGGTGAGCCGGACGGGGGGAGTCCTCACAGCAGTGCCCGCGGCCCTGCCACGCGCCGCCGACGAGGCCGTGAGAGGCCTGCTGCGGGCCCGCCAAGCGGCCTTGCCGGCCGGCTCCGGCGACGAGCCGCCCGTGACCATCCCGCGCGACCCCGCGCGAGAGGCGGCACGGCACGAGCTGTCCAAGCGGATGTACCACGAGAACGACCCCGGGCTGGTGCAGCGCGCCCTGAACGCGGTCTTCGACTGGATCGACCGCCTGCTCTCCGCCGCCGCGTCCGCGACACCGGGAGGCACGCTGGGCCTGGTCGTCGTGGTGGTGGCCGTCGTCGCCGTCCTGGGCGCCCTGTGGTGGCGCCTGGGCACCCCACGCCACCAGCCCGCCTCCACCGCGGCCCTGTTCGACAACCGTCCGCGCAGCGCCGCCGAACACCGCGCGGCAGCCGAGGCCCACGCCGCCCAGGGCCACTGGAACCAGGCCCTCCAGGAACGCATGCGCGCCGTCGTACGCGCCCTGGAGGAACGCGCCCTGCTCGACGTCCGCCCGGGCCGCACCGCCGACGAGGCCGCCGCCGAAGCGGGCCGCGCCCTGCCCGCCCACACGGACCGGCTGCGCACCGCCGCCCGCGAGTTCGACGACGTGACGTACGGCGGCCGCCGGGCGACCCAGGCGTCGTACGACCGCATCGCCGAACTCGACCGCGACCTGGACCGCACCAGGCCGGTACTCACCGACAGCACCCACCACACGGCCCACAGCACGGCCCCCAGCACGACCCACGACGCCCGCCGGGGAGCCGCGGAATGACCACCGGTGTGGCGCCTGCCCCGACCACCTCCACCGCGCCCGGCGGCCGCCAGGTGTGGACCCGCACCCGAGGCGTCGTCCTCGCCGTGGTGCTCCTCCTCGCCGGTGCCGTCGCCATCGCCGTCATCCGCTCCGACACCAGGCACGGCTACCTCGACCCGCGCTCCGCGGACCCCGCCGGCAGCCGCGCCGTCGCCGAACTCCTCGCCGACCGCGGTGTGTCCACCCGGGTGGTGACCACCCTCACCGAAGCCCGCGCCGCGGCCGGCCGCGACACCACCCTGCTCGTCGCCGCCCCCGACCTGCTCACCCCACACCAGCAGACCCGGCTGCGGGCGGCGACCGCCGGGGCGGGCGGCCGTACCGTCCTGGTCGCCGCGGGCAGTGTGTCCGTCGAACGGCTCGCTCCCGGCGTCACCGCCGACCCCGCCACCAGCTCCAGTTCCACGCTCGACCCGCACTGCGGCCTGCCCGAGGCCCGCCGCGCGGGCAGCGCCGACACCGGCGGCATCCGCTACACCACCACCCACCTCGACGCCGACTCCTGCTACCCCAGCCAGCGCCTGGCCACGCTGGTCCGCGTCCCCGCCGCCTCCGGAGGCGGCGACACCGTCGTCGTCGGCGGGCCCGACATCCTGCTCAACGACCGCCTCGACGAGCAGGGCAACGCCTCGCTCGCCCTCCAACTCCTCGGCTCCCGCCCGCATCTGGTCTGGTACCTCCCCTCGCTCTCCGACTCCTCGGCCACCGGCGCCGACGACCAGAAGAGCCTGTTCGACCTGCTCCCCTCCGGCTGGCTCTGGGGCACACTCCAGCTCTTCATCGCCTCGGTCATCACCGCCTTCTGGCGGGCACGCCGGCTCGGCCCCCTCGTGCCCGAGAACCTCCCCGTGACGATCCGCGCCTCCGAGACCGTCGAAGGCCGCGCCCGCCTCTACCGCAAGGCCGACGCCCGCGACCGCGCGGCCGCCGCTCTTCGCTCCACCGCCCGCAACCGCCTCGCCCCCCTCGTAGGCGTCCCCGTCTCCCAGGCCCACTCGCCCGAGACCCTGCTCCCCGCCCTCTCCGCCCACCTGCACGGCGACGGACAGGCCCTGCACGCACTGCTCTTCGGACCGCCGCCCGGCGACGACACGGCCCTCATCGCCCTCACCGACCAGCTCGACGCCCTCGAAAGAGAGGTACGCCGTCCATGATGGACCCGACCACTGACAACGCCGGGAGCACCGGGAACCCGGCCGACGCCAGGGCCTCCCTGGAGGCCCTGCGCGCCGAGATCGCCAAAGCCGTGGTCGGCCAGGACCCCGCCGTCACCGGCCTCGTCGTCGCTCTCCTCTGCCGCGGACACGTACTGCTCGAAGGCGTCCCCGGAGTCGCGAAGACGCTGCTCGTCCGCGCCCTCGCCGCCACCCTCGAACTGGACACCAAACGCGTCCAGTTCACCCCCGACCTGATGCCGAGCGACGTCACGGGCTCCCTCGTCTACGACACCCGCACCGCCGAGTTCTCCTTCCAGCCCGGCCCGGTCTTCACCAACCTCCTGCTCGCGGACGAGATCAACCGCACCCCGCCCAAGACCCAGTCGTCCCTCCTCGAAGCCATGGAGGAACGCCAGGTCACGGTCGACGGCACACCCCGGCCGCTCCCCGACCCCTTCCTGGTCGCCGCCACCCAGAACCCCGTCGAGTACGAGGGCACCTACCCCCTCCCGGAAGCCCAACTCGACCGCTTCCTCCTCAAACTGACGATCCCGCTCCCCTCCCGCCAGGACGAGATCGACGTCCTCACCCGCCACGCCGAGGGCTTCAACCCACGCGACCTGCGCGCCGCCGGCGTACGCCCCGTGGCCGGCCCCGCGGACCTCGAGGCCGCGCGCGCCGCGGTCGCCAAGACGGCCGTCTCCCCCGAGATCACCGCCTACGTGGTGGACATCTGCCGCGCCACCCGTGAGTCGCCGTCCCTCACCCTGGGCGTCTCCCCGCGCGGCGCCACCGCCCTCCTGGCCACCGCACGCGCCTGGGCCTGGCTCACCGGCCGCGACTACGTCATCCCCGACGACGTCAAGGCCCTCGCGTTGCCCACGCTCCGCCACCGGGTCCAGCTCCGCCCCGAAGCGGAGATGGAGGGCGTGACCGCCGACTCCGTCATCAACGCGATCCTCGCCCACGTCCCGGTCCCCCGCTGATGCCCCTCACCGGACGGGCCGCCCTCCTCGCGGCCATCGGATCGATCCCCGTCGGCCTGTGGGGACCGAGCTGGACCGGCGTCCTCGCGGTCGACGGCACGCTGGCCCTCGCCTGCGCCTGCGACTTCGCCCTGGCGGCTCCGGTACGACGGCTCGTGCTCAGCCGCTCCGGTGACACCTCCACCCGCCTGGGCGAGACCGCGGACGTCACACTGACGGTGACCAACCCTTCGGGGCGCCCGCTCCGGGCCCGCCTGCGGGACGGCTGGCCGCCCAGCAGCTGGCAGCCCGGTACGGAGGTCGAGGCCTCGCGCCACCGCCTGACCGTCCCCCCGGGCGAACGCCGACACGTCACCACCCGCCTGAGTCCCACTCGCCGCGGTGACCGCCGGGCGGACCGCGTCACGATCCGCTCCTACGGCCCGCTCGGCCTGTTCTCCCGCCAGGGCGGACACAGAGTGCCCTGGTCCGTACGGGTTCTGCCCCCGTTCACCAGCCGCAAGCACCTCCCGTCGAAACTCGCACGATTGCGTGAACTCGACGGCCGCACCAGCGTCCTGACCCGAGGCGAGGGCACGGAGTTCGACAGTCTGCGCGAGTACGTGCCCGGTGACGACACCCGGTCCATCGACTGGCGGGCCACGGCACGGCAGTCGGCGGTGGCCGTACGCACCTGGCGCCCCGAACGCGACCGGCACATCCTGCTGGTCCTCGACACCGGACGCACGTCCGCCGGCCGGGTCGGCGACGCCCCGCGCCTGGACGCCTCCATGGACGCGGCACTCCTCCTGGCCGCTCTCGCCTCACGTGCGGGTGACCGGGTGGACCTGCTCGCCTACGGCCGTCGCGTTCGCGCTCTCGTCCAGGGCCGCGCGGCAGGCGATGTGCTTCCCTCTCTGGTCAACGCGATGGCGACACTCGAACCGGAGCTCGTCGAGATGGATGCCCGGGGTCTCGCCGCCACGGCGCTCCGTACGGCGCCCCGACGCTCGCTCGTCGTGCTGCTCACCACGCTCGACACCGCCCCGGTCGAAGAAGGCCTGCTTCCGGTGCTCTCCCAGCTGACGCAACGCCACACGGTTCTGCTCGCTTCCGTGGCCGACCCGCACATCGCCCGCATGGCGACGGCCCGCGGGGACGCCGACGCGGTGTACGAGGCAGCGGCGGCCGCACAGGCCCAGGACGAACGGCACCGGACCGCGGAACAGCTCCGCCGGCGCGGGGTGACCGTCGTGGACGCGACGCCCGATGACCTCGCTCCCGCGTTGGCGGACGCGTACCTGGCTCTGAAGGCGGCGGGCCGGCTCTGATTTCCCCGTCGGCAGGCCCGCTCATCGGGCCTGCCGACAGTTACACAGGCCCATGAACGCGAAAAGGCCCACGCCATACGGCGTGGGCCTTTCCCAATATTTGTTCGGCGGCGTCCTACTCTCCCACAGGGTCCCCCCTGCAGTACCATCGGCGCTGTGAGGCTTAGCTTCCGGGTTCGGAATGTAACCGGGCGTTTCCCTCACGCTATGACCACCGAAACACTATGAAACTGTTCAGCCGCACCATGTCGTGACCTGGCATGGGGCCGTTCGTGGTTTCAGAACCAACACAGTGGACGCGAGCAACTGAGGACAAGCCCTCGGCCTATTAGTACCGGTCACCTCCACCAGTTACCTGGCTTCCAGATCCGGCCTATCAACCCAGTCGTCTACTGGGAGCCTTACCCTCTTATAGAGGTGGGAGTCCTCATCTCGAAGCAGGCTTCCCGCTTAGATGCTTTCAGCGGTTATCCCTCCCGAACGTAGCCAACCAGCCATGCCCTTGGCAGAACAAC